>JBIQMI010000270.1:0-4228 GCA_044463585.1 Cryomorphaceae bacterium | reverse complement strand
GCGGCGGAAAGGAGAACAACCCCGGCAATTTTGCCAACGACCGCGAGCGCGCCAGCGAGGCCGGTGAAAAAGGCGGTCACCCCAGCCACGGTGGCGGCAGCCACTCTGGTGGAAGCCATTCCGGTGGAGGAAACGCCGGCGGAAGCCACTCCGGTGAAAGCCATTCCGGCGGCCGCGGGAACAGCTGAAACCCTTAGTTCCATAATAGGGGACAACACGGGGAGGCTTCCGCAAGGAGGCCTCATCCGTTTGCCCCAATAACCAGGTAACCATGAAACACGTGATCCATTTAACCCCTAAGGGGGGCCGCTGGGAAAGCCGCGAGGAAGGCGGCGACCTGATCGAAAGCGGCGAGGACAAGGCGCAAGTGCTCGAGCGCACCATTGAAAAAGCCAAGCGCTTGGGCGACACTTCGCTGATCATCCACAACCGCGATGGTGTGATCCAGGAGGAACGGACCTACCCGCGCAGCGTCGACCCGCCCGAAACACCGGGATAGGGCCCCGGGCGATAGCACGCGGAATGCCGGTTTGCCGGCATTTCGCGTTCATGGCCTTCTTCAATTCATGTTCCGCAGTAACGTGGACAACCCTTCCAAGAAAACCTGGGCCAAATGGACATGGTCACCCTCGGCATGATCGGCACTGCGCCGCACCATGCACAGCGAATGCGCCCCCGTGCCACGCAGGAACACACCCAAGTGGCCATCGCTGCCGCAATCGATCCGCACCGCTATGTGGGCGCCATCGGGCAGCGTTAGGGAACCGGTGGTGCGCAGTGCAGGGTTGAACGAGGTATGGTCCAACATGAACCGGACACCCTGTGCGGCCAGTTTCTCGGCCACTTGGTCCAGGGCGGGCATTACGTAGCCGTGCAATACGTGCTGCAAAAACAACGAAGGCGATACCTCGGGATCACCTGCTGCATGCGCTTCCCGCTGGGATCTTTCGCCTATCATCTTTCTTCACTACCCGCACATATGGTGCCTGTTACCGGCCGCCGTGCCGGAGCAGCCAAGGCAGGGCCCAACCGGCGATGAACAGCAACTGCACAAAGGCATCCCCCAAGTACACCGGCCCGATAATGCCCGGCAGCGCGTGCACGGCGTCCACCGCCATAAAGGCCAGCGCCGCCAGCAACGCCAACAGGCGCGCGCGCCCGGCATCACGCGCCAAACCATGCCGCAACAGCACCAACCCGATCGCCGTGGCCAAGGCACCCACCATGCGCACCAGCCACAGATTGGTCTTGGGGCCGGTTACCCCAATGAAACTGGGCATGTGGAACAACGGCCACAGGCCAGTACGGCATAATACAGCCCTTGCACCAAACAGGTGGCGCGCATAAGGCCGCGGCCGGGGGCATGCTTTCCAGGCATAAAGGCCCGCACGCAAGATCAAGGCCGCTCCGATCGGCATAATTCCTGAAAAAGCAGTGGAAACACCACAAGAAAATGAGCACCGACCTACCCGAAGATGCCTTGGGCGACCTGCACGAGTTGCTGGGCGATAGCCACAAAGGCTACCTGGCCGCCGCCACGCGCATGAAGACACCCAAGCTGGCGCAGTTCCTGGCGGAGCTGAGCAATGAGCGGCAGCACATGCAGCAGGACTTGGCCACGGCATTGAAGCGCGTGCTGCCGAAGATCGATCTGGAGAACGGCACGCTAAAGGGCGACCTGCACCGCACATGGATGCAGATCCGCAACAAGATCAGCAGCACCGAGGATGCCGCCATGCTGGATGAATGCGAGCGCGGTGAGCATTACTTGCTGGAGCGGTACATCACCGTGATGGAGGACCGCGATCTGCCACCGGACCTGTTCGACCTGCTGCGCAAGCAGAAAACCCAGGTGGAGCTTACACTTTCCACCATCGAGCAACTGCATGCCACCGCCACGCCAAGCAAGCCTGATGAGGGCGCCAGGCCCATTTAGGAAGCAGGGGCAACAACGGGAAAAGGCAGGCCCACGCCTGCCTTTTCCCGTTCCCATGCATGCACGTGCTCACCGTGCGCCCTCAGTGCCGCTGCCTGTTTGCGGCGTGCGCGTAGTGTCCATGGCGCCGCCACCGTCCATGGTGCCGGTACCGTGGTTGCGTGCCCCCGCCTGGTCCGCTGCATTGTTGGAGCTTCCGTTGTCGTAGGTGCGCCCATTGTTGTTGGTCGTGCCTTCGTTCTGGCCATTGGCGCCCCGCGTAGTGCCGCTACCGCCGTTGTCCACGGGGTCGTTGGGGCCGCAGCCCACCACCGTAAGCAGGGCGGCCACCGCTGCCCCGGCCAATAAAGTTCCCTTCAGTTTCATGGTCATTGGTTTCCGGCCGGTGCACCATAACCGTACCGGCGCGCAGGCGGCACACCGGGCATCAAGCCCCGGGGCAATACTTCTACCACAGTGGCCACGGCGGGGCGAAGATGCCGCAGAACGGGGCGATTGCCCATGGCGGGGCGCCTGGCCGCACCAAGGCGCTTCAGGGCGCCACCTCCTCCTTGCTGGCGGCGAATTTGGAGGCCAACATGCCGCCGGCCAACGCCAGCACGATCACCCCCAGCGAAAGCCACTCGGGTATGTCCACATGGTGGGACAACAGCATCTTCACGCCCACAAAGGCGAGGATGATGATGAGGCTGTAGCTGATGTACTTGAATTTGTCCAGCATGCCCACGATCAGGAAGAACATGGAGCGGAGCCCCATAACGGCCAAAATGTTCGAACTGAAAACAATGAAGGGATCGGCCGTTATGGCCAGTATGGCCGGTATGCTGTCAATGGCGAAGAAAATGTCGGAAAGTTCAATGATCACCAAGGCCACAAACAGGGGCGTGGCGAAGCGTATGCCTCCCCTGTGAATGAAGAAGCGGTCGTTGTACACGGTTTTGGTGACCGGATACACCTTGCGGATCCATTTGTAGATCACGGATTTCCGCGGGTCCTTGGGCGCGCCATGGCTGAACAGCATGCGCAGCGCGGTAAGCAGCAGGAACACCCCGAAAACGTAGATCATCCAGCTGAACCGGGTGATCAGGGCCACCCCGAAAACGATCATTACCGCGCGGAACACAATGGCCCCGAGCACCCCGTAAAAAAGCACTTCGTGCTGGTACTTGCGGGGTATGTTGAATGAGGAGAAGATCAAGGCGATGATGAAGATGTTGTCCACGCTGAGCGACAGCTCGATCAGGTAACCCGTGATGTACTTGAGCACCGCATTGGAGGGCGTAAGCCCCGTTGGGTTGTTCACCCACCCCCGCTGAAAGGCCAAGTAAATGATGCCCGAGAACAGGATGGCGCTGAAACCCAGATGCTGGTCCATACGGAGGCCTCCTTGGTGGTGATCTCGTGCGGCGACCGGTTGAACACACCGAGGTCCAAGGCCAGGGCAAGCACCAAGAACGCGATGAAAACGATCCAAAGGACCATCGGTAAGCAAGGTTAAAATGGAGGACGGCACCGCGCCGTGCGCCCTGTTGGACCCCTCAAATGGCAGGCCCGGAACCGGTGACGGCCCGCAAAGCTATGGCGGAAGCTGCCGCAGGCAGGGTCGTTCACATTATTTGCTGGGCCATCTCCTCCACCACACCCACATCCTCTTCCGTAAGGCCATACAGCGAATACACCAAGCGATCAATGCGTTCCTCCACATGCGCGATGCGCCCCGCGAGTTGTTGGGCCTGTAGGCCGGTGGTGGCGGCTTCCCCCAGCTTCAGTTGCATCAACGTGCTGACCTGCGCGGTTATGGCCGCCCATTGTTTCTGGTCGTGTACAATGGGCATTCTTTCCATGTACACCCGCTTCCAGCGGTAATAGCCGCCCCTGATGGAGGAACTGACTCGGGCGAACAGGAAGCTGAACAATTTCGAATTCATGATGCCCAGCAACGCCAGGTCCTTCGCTGGCGTGAAGAAGGCGGTGGTGTCCAAGTACAAGCCTTCTTCATCGTAAACGAATTGGCCCCGCAAGGCAATTTCGGCCCACATGATCTTCGGCTGGCCGAAAGCCTCGTAAT
Source organism: Cryomorphaceae bacterium (assembly GCA_044463585.1). GTDB lineage: Bacteria > Bacteroidota > Bacteroidia > Flavobacteriales_F > PHOS-HE28 > PHOS-HE28. The sequence goes on along the minus strand of JBIQMI010000270.1, from coordinate 224 downwards.
AGTCGCATGCCCTCAATTCCCACCAATGGTCACCTTTGTCAGTGCGCTTTTCTGCCCTGGACATGTAGGGGGCCAAATGGGCAGCAACGGCGGGGAATGCTTGCTTCAACCATCGCCACGGATTTTTGGGACTGCCACCAATTTCGTTGGTCCATCCTTTGGGAAGCACGATCAAATACTTCGCACTCTTCGGCTGCTGGTAGCGCTTGATGTCGCGCCCGGCC
>JBIQMI010000269.1:0-4234 GCA_044463585.1 Cryomorphaceae bacterium | reverse complement strand
AGCTTCGGGTTGATGCACGGCGGTGCCGATCGTAACGTTCACCAAATAATCCTCTGCCTGCCCATAGCTGTACGAACCGCAAGGGTCGGTGGGCTGTGTATTGAAGTTCTTCACCACGCGCATGCGGCTGGTGCCCAATTCGGCATCGGCCGGTACGGGCACTTCCACCGAGATGATGGAATCGCACATCGAGTTGTTTATGCTGCCCACAGGCACCGTGGTATCGAAGATGCCGTCGTGGTCCCAATCGAAGAACGCGGTGAAATAGGTGGTGTACGCGCCCGCTGTGTTTCCGGCCACCGACAAGGTGTAGGTGTTGCCCCGCGCGACCTGTGCGGTATCGTCCAGGAATTCCTCAAATGCGGGCGAGCCGTTCACCGTGGGGTCCGTATCGTTGTTGATGCCGGCGAAGGTGACGTTGCAGATCGGTTCCACGGAGTTGGTGAAGGTCACGGTGGTGCAGTAGCAATCGCTTACCGGGGTCATCAACACTTGGACCGAGTCGCTCACGGTCGTATCGCCATCGGCGCAGGCCATGATCAACCGGTACCAGGTGGCCTCATTCTGCATTACGGTCGCCGTGGCCGAGTTGGCATCGGCAATATCGGCCCAGCCGCTGGTCGCTGTATTGCCTTGCCACTGGTAACTGAGGCCCGAGGTGCCAGGCCCGGGATCGTTGGTGATCCCCAGTTGGAAGGCTGTGCCAGGGCAAACGGTTGCCGGTGCTGTTACCGCGCCAGGGTCCGGGGTGCCGGTGCAGGAGTTCATCACCACCACCCCGATGTCATCGAGGTACAGGTAGTATTGGTTGGCGATGGAATAGCACTTGAACCCGATGTAGTACACGCCATCGGCATCCGGGGTGAATTCCACCGCGTTGGTGTGCGGTGTTTCGTCGTCGATGGCGGCATGGTCGGCCAAGGTGGTGGTCATGGCCGCGGCCGAACCTGCATTGCCATAGGCCACCAGCATCGATTCGGTGTAGTTGGTTGAGTTGTTGCCGTACTTGTAGCTCAGCAGGTACTGCGTGCCACCGGTCAGGTTCAGTCCCGGGGTGAACAGCCAGGAATCCATGGCGGGGCTACCGCTGCTTGTGTATTTCATACGGGCCACATTGCCGGTGTATCCGTCAACATCGTTTTCGGTCGTCCATGGATTGCCCGAGATGGTCTGCAAGGTCATGCATGCTGGCAGGTCCGGGGCAGTTACGGCATCGAAATCTTCCATGTAGGGCAGGTCCACCGCATCGCAGGCCGTGCGGAATTCCAGAGGGCCGGCCCAAGCGCTGTATTCGCCGGACCCGCAGTTGCTGCGGACGTACAGGGCATATGGCGTGTTGGGCGCCAGCTGGTCGGCCATGGCGTCCGTTGCGCCTTGGGGTGTTGCGCCCGAGGCGTCCAATCCGGCATTTCCACTACCGGGTGCGCCGCTGCTGCGCACTTCCCATTCGTAACCTTCCGAGGGGTTGGATACGCTCGGCTCCCAGTTGAAGTCCACCGTGGTGGTGCCTATGTTCCCGATCGCCAGTTCGTACGGCACGTCGCATGCGGGCGCCTGCTCTATGTGTATGTCATCAACGTACAGTTGGTTCATGTCGGCCACGGAATAGCATTTGAACCCGATGTAGTACACCCCCGCGGTGGCGGGTACCACGTTCAAGGAGGCCTCTTGTGCCGCGGATACCATGATGTTGGGGTAATCTGCGAGCACGGTGCTCATGCCGGCCGCGGAATTGCTGGCGCCGTAGGCCACTTGCATACGTTCGGGCCAGTTCGTATTGCTTGAGCTGGCGTATTTGAAGGTGAGCCTGTAAGCTGTGCCGGCGGCCAAGTTCACGCCGCGGGTGAACATCCAGGAATCCATGTCAGGGCTGCCGGAGGGGGTGTAGCCCACATTGGCCACAGTGCCGGTCATGCCATCAGTAGTGCTCGCCACGGTGCGCCACGCGTTGCCCGATATGGTCTCAAGGGTCACGCAATCGGGTAAGGTGGGCGGGTCGGCAGTTTCAAAGTCCTCGGTGTAGGGCACATCCACTGCGGTGCAGTCCTGCGCAGTGCCCATTTGGGCGAAGGCCAAGGCGGCCAGTACGATCGGCAGCCGCACCATGGCAAGGCCCGGCAGGCTACGCGTACGGTTCGGGTACGGGTTGGTTCTCATGTTGGAAGGATTTACGGGTTTATTCGGCAACGCCCCTTGGGAACTTGGCCGACGGCCAAAAACAAATGGGACCATCGTTCGGTTCAGGGGCTTGGAATGGGGCACAAGGCGAAAACCATCGGCCTTCCGTATTGTTGATCCTTGTGAAGTGCCATTGCGGGCAAGGGACTGCCGCCAAGGCACGATCGATCGTGCATAAAGATCGGTGAGGGCATACGGTGGCCGCGGTGTAGTTGGCCACATTTGATCGCACCCTCAACCCACATCCCACATGAAGAAGAAGGACCGGAAGATCTTTGTGCTCGACACCTCGGTGATCCTTTATGACCATTCGGCCATAACAAGCTTCCAAGAGCATGATGTGGCGATCCCCATCCAAGTGCTGGAGGAACTGGACACGTTCAAGAAGGGGAACGACACGATCAATTTCGAGGCGCGGGAGTTCATTCGCCACCTCGATGGTGTGGCGCAGGGCGACCTGCTTACCGACTGGGTGCCATTGAACGGCGCCACCAAGGGCAAATTCAAAGTGGTGGCCAAGCATGAACTGAATGGCGTGGATGCCACCAAGGTGTTCCAGGACGGGAAGAATGACCACCAGATCCTCAACGCCGCGCTTACGCTGCAACGCCAGCACCCCGAGCGCAAGGTGGTGCTGGTGAGCAAGGATGTTGCGCTGCGGTTGAAGGCGAAGAGCCTGAACATCCGCGCAGAGGATTACCTCACCGGGAAGGTGCACGACATCAGGCATAACCTGTTCACCGGCCTTTCGGTGGTGGATGATATGGACGAGGCCGTGATCGACAAGCTCTTCGCACAAGGCACGGTGGAAACAAGCGAAGTGGGCCCCATGCCCCAAGGGAATCACTTCTACATTCTGAAAAATGGCCGCAAGACGGTGCTGGCGAAATACGACCCGCGCGCGGGAAGCGTGGGCCGTGTGGAAAAGCAGGCCGTGTTCGGCATCAGCCCCAAGAATGCGGAGCAGGCCTTGGCGATCAGCGCCCTGATGGACCCGCAGATCCCCTTGGTGACCATGCAGGGAGCGGCCGGTACGGGAAAAACACTGCTGGCGTTGGCTTGCGCCATGGAGCAGCGCCGCGATTACCGGCAGATCTTCATCACCCGTCCGGTGGTGCCGCTAAGCAATAAGGACATTGGGTACCTGCCGGGCGACATCCAGAGCAAGATGGACCCGTACATGCAGCCCATATGGGACAACCTGAAGTTGATCCGGAGCAATTTCGAAAAGCACGACAGCACGCTGAAGCGGATCGATGAAATGGTGGCCAACGAAAAGATCACCGTTTCGCCCTTGGCGTACATCCGCGGGCGCAGCCTCAGCAACATCTTCTTCATTGTGGACGAGGCGCAGAACCTCACACCGTTGGAAGTGAAAACGGTGATCAGCCGTGCAGGTGAGGGGACCAAGATCGTGTTCACCGGCGATGTGAACCAGATCGATACGCCCTACTTGGACGCGGAAAGCAACGGGTTGAGCTACCTGATCAGCAAGGCAAAGGGCGATCCCTTGTTCGCCCACATCACCCTGGAGAAAGGGGAGCGCAGCGCATTGGCCAACCTGGCCAACGAGTTGCTATAAGTAGGCCGGTTCAATGAAGAAGGGCCAACCGCGCGGTTGGCCCTTCTTGTTTTTGATGCTATTCAACGTCAGCGCACGACCAAGCGCTCGGTGCGCTGGCCCTTGCCATGCACCAGGCGTACCAGGTACACGCCGCTGGTGAGGCCCATGCCGGTCAGGTCGAGGTCCAGTTGGCTGGTGCCTTGGCGCACTTCCTGTGCATGTACGGTACGTCCGGTCATGTCCAGGAAGGACAGCGTGCCTTTGGCAGTGCCGGCCAGATCGAGCTGTACGGTGAGGCTGTTGGTGGCCGGGTTGGGCATCAGGCTTAGGAAGCCGTTCTGTGCCAGTTCCTCAATGCCCACGTTGGTGCCACTGATGTTGATGTCATCGATGTACAGGTCGTTGGAGTAGCGTCCCGAGGTGTACTCGAACTTCAGGCGCACATGGTCGCGGGCGTAGGTATTGCTCATGCTGAAGGAGGCCTGGCGCCAT
>JBIQMI010000268.1:0-4242 GCA_044463585.1 Cryomorphaceae bacterium | reverse complement strand
CGATGAATTCATTGAACAGGCCACCTACCACGAATGGCTCAACTCCGAATTCAACAACGAGGAGCATCCCGCCACCGGCATAACCTGCCAAGGGTGCCACGTGCCGTTGCTGGACGATACCATCGGCGTGGTGCTTTCGGCCAACTACGGTTTCCTGCAGCCGAAAAGCCCTTTCGGCGAGCACCATTTCGCCGGCGCGAACAGCTTCATGCTGAACATGCTGAAGGAATACTCCGATACGCTGAAGGTTACCGCCTACCCGCAACAGTTCGACACGTCGATCGCACGCACGTTGCGCATGTTGCAGCAGCACACCCTCATGCTGGAGGCCAGCGTGCCCTGGCGCGATGCCGACACCGCCTGGATCGACCTTAAGCTCACCAACCTGGCCGGCCACAAGTTCCCCAGCGGCTACCCGTCGCGCCGCGCCTGGGTGCAGTTGGTGGTGACCAACGCCGTGGGTGATACGCTTTACAACAACGGGGCACCCACCGCCGACGGCGACATAGCCGGGCATGATGAGCCTTGGGAGCCCCACTACAACCACATTACCTCGGCCGATCAGGTGCAGATCTACGAAATGGTGATGGGCGACGTGAACGGCAACTACACCACGGTGCTGGAGCGGGCCAAGGAGCCGCTGAAGGACAACCGGCTGGCGCCCGCGGGCTTCACCACCAACCACATCACCTACGATACCACGCGCATTGTGGGCAGCGCAGCCACCGATCCGGATTTCAACCGCTTCGAGGGCGGCTCGCAGGGCAGCGGGACCGACATCGTGCACTACCATGTGCCCACGGGCGGGTACACCGGCCTGATCAACATCACCGCGCATGTGTGGTACCAAAGCGCACCGCCCCGCGCCATGGCCGACATGTTCAGCTACAGCAGCCCGGAGATCGACCTGTTCAAGGGCATGTTCGAGGCCGCGGACCACACGCCGGTACTGGTGAAATCCACCAGCCACAGCGACATGACCGTGGGCATCGACGACCTGCAGGAGCTGGGCGTGCGCATCTTCCCGAACCCGGTGCGCAACGGGCTGCTCGTGGTGGACGGACTGGATGCACGCACCACGGGACTGGAGGTGTACGATGCCGGTGGCCGCCTGGTGGGCACCCGTGGCAAGGCCACGGAGCGCCAATGGAGCCTGCGGCTGCCATCGCCGGGCACGTACATCGTGGTGGTGCGCACCAAGGAAAAGCTGTTCGTGGAGCGCGTGGTGAACCTGGACCGTTAGGTCGCCAGGTTGAAGATCGCATCGCCCTCGTACACCATGGGGGCACGGCTGATGTTGATGATGTAGCCGGCCTTTGGCGCGGCCACGCTTTCGCTCCACGAGCCGTACGGGTCGGAGATCGTGCACAGCACGTCCCCTTCCTCCACGCGCTGGTGCAGTTGGGTTTTCACATGCAGGAAACCCGACCGGTCGGCGCGCACCCAGTTGGCCTTTTCCACGAAAATGGTGCGGTGCCGGGGCACGGGCACCGGTATGCCGGGCGCCAGCATGTCCAAATGCTTCAGCACCCGGATCACGCCGGCAACGGCCTCGCGCGCCATTTCCTTGTCCAGGCTCATGCTCATCCCGCTTTCGTTGAGCAGCGTGGGAATGCCCATTTTGCCGCAGGTCTCGCGGTACGAACCGGGGATGTAGGGGTCGATCAGCGTGAACGGCGCCTGGAATACCGTGGCCAATTCCCTCAGCTCCTCATGGTCCGGGGCAATGCGTACCTGTGCGGCATTGAACCGATCGGCGCCGCCCGTATGGAAATCGAGGCAGAGGTCGGCCACGGGCAGCACCTCCGAAGTGAACCTGTACGCCACGCGGCTGGCCAAGGAGCCATTCTTTATGCCGGGGAAAACGCGGTTGAGGTCGCGGCCATCGGGGAACGAACGCGACTTGGCCAGGAAGCCGAACACGTTGATCACCGGAATGCAGATGATCGTGCCCTTGGCCGGCTTGTTCACCCCGTGGCTGATCAGTTGCCGCACCACCTCCATGCCGTTCACCTCGTCGCCATGTATGCCTGCGGTGATCAGGATCGTGGGCCCAGGCACGTCCGAGCGCTCCACCACGATCGGTACCTCCACCCGCGTATCGGTGAACAAGTTGGCGATGCCGAGGTCCATGCGGCGGCTGGCGCCCATGGGGACCGTTTCCCCCAGGATCGGCATCCCGCCTTCATGCGCAATATCCTTCAATGCCATTGCCCGGTTGTTTGGCCGGCCAAGTTCGCGCGCAGCACGTGATCGGCGGGGCTCAGAACTTTTCCTCCTGCGGAATGACGGCCTCTTGCGAGAGCTTGCCGATGTCCTGGTCGAACTCGTACAAGTTCACGTTGTTCGGCGTTTGCTTGCTGGCCAGGTTGTACATGTCGAGCAGGTTGTTCACCAAGGTCTCTTCCTCCACCTGTTCCTTCACGAACCATTGCGCGAAATTAAGCGTGGCCCAGTCCTTTTCCTGATGGGCAAGGTCCGCGATCCGGTTGATCAATTTGGAATTGTCCTCCTCGTGCTTCAGCAGGCGCTGCAGGCAATCGCCGAGGTCCTTGGGGTCTTCCGGCGCGGCATCGATCGCGGTCACTGCCACGCGGCCGCCGCGGTTCAGGATGTACTTCAGGAACTTGAACATGTGCTCACGTTCCTCGTGGGCATGCTTGTAAAGAAAATCCGACGTGCCGCTGTAATGCTCCGATTCGGCCCAGGCCGCATAGGAGAGATAGACCTGTGCCTGCCAGGCCTCTTGGGTCATCTGCGCGTTGAGCGCTTGTTCCATTTCGTTGCTGATACGTTTCTTGGCCATGTTGCTGGAATGATCTTGGAATGGGAAGAAGGTTTGTTCACAGTGAAGAAACAAGCGCCAAGGCCAGAGGTTCAAACAGGCCTTCGGCAACGCGGCGGCCCGTGCCGGTCGAATAGTTCGGCCACCGGCCCCCGGCCCCATTACCTTGGCCGCATGAGCCGCCTGCTTCTGCTTGCCCCACTGCTTCTGCTGTTGGCCGGGGCACGGGCCCAAGTGCCACGGATCCAACATATGGTGGATGCGGTGAACACCGACTCGCTGGTATGGTGCCTGCAGCGCCTCTCGGGCGAAGTGGCGGTGGACACCGGCAGCGGCAGTGCGTTGATCCTTTCCCGGCACCGCAGCCAGCCCGGCAATGCCATGGCCGCCGCATGGATCGAACAACAACTGGTGCGCCTGGGCTACTCGCCGTGGCAAGAAACTTTCGGGGCGAGCGGCGCGAACGTGCTGGCCATGAAGGCCGGCCTGGTGCACCCCGGGCGGCGGGTGTACATCAGCGCGCACTACGATTGCATGCCCGGCCTTTCGCTGGCCCCCGGCGCCGATGACGATGGCAGCGGCGTGTGCGCAGTGCTGGAGGCCGCCCGCGTGATGGCGCAGCACGATTTCGCCAATTCAGTGGTGCTGGCATTTTGGGATGAAGAGGAACAAGGGTTGCTGGGCAGCGGCTACCACGCCTCATCGGCCGCGGCCACCGACCAGCAGATCGCAGGCGTGGTGCAAATGGACGCGATCGGTTACGATGGCGATGGCGACGGCCTGGCACGCGTGCATGTGCGACCCGTGGCCAACAGCATGGCCTTGAAGGATTCGGTGCTGATGGTGAACGGCACGTACGGCCTTGATCTGGCGATCGCGGTGAACAACCCGGGCGCCGTGTACAGCGACCATGCTTCTTTTTGGAATGAGGGATATGGCGCCGTGCTGTTGATCGAGGATTTCGACAACGACCCCAATCCGTATTACCACACCGCGAACGACCGGCTGGAACATTTGGACACCGCCTATTGGCGGGGGATGGCGCGCTTGGCCATCGGCACGGCGGCGGCCTTGGCGCAACCCATGGAGCCTGTGGGCACAAGCGATCAAACCTTGGCGGATACCGACCGTATGCAATTGCTTCCCAACCCGGCGCATAGGCAGGTGGAGGTGCGTACGGCAAAGGCACCGCGCAAGGGCACGCAACTGCTGCTCCGCGATGCCACGGGGCGCGAAGTACTGCACCGGGCCATGCAGGGGATGCGCACACTGCTGGACTTAAGCGGCATGCCTTCCGGCACCTATTTCATTGAGGCCATAGGCACCGGTATGGTCCCGCAGCGCTTGGTGGTGCTGCCTTAACCGGTTCAGCGGCCCACACCGAGCTTGTCGTCGATGTAGTCCAGGATCTGGGTGTACAGGTGCACACGGTCCTTGCCGCGCACGTTGTGCCCATG
>JBIQMI010000267.1:0-4242 GCA_044463585.1 Cryomorphaceae bacterium | reverse complement strand
GTGGCCTTGCGTGATCTGTGCCATGGTGCCGGTGGCAAGGTCCACGCGGTAGAGGTGCGTGTCCATGGCGCCGCGCGGATCGGCCGGGTCCACAATGCCGGTGCCTTCCGCGTACAGGTAGCGCTCCAGCGCGTCCGTGCCGATGATGCGCTTCATCTCGCGCGGGCCGTCCGTCAATTGCCGAAGCAGGCCCTTGTCCACATCGTACAGGTACAAATGCCACCAGCCGTCGCGCTGGCTCCAGTGGATGTACCGCCCCGGGGTGCGCTTGAGGAAGGTGGCCGGGTGCTGCGGCTCGAGCCACTTTTCATTGTGCTCCTCGAAAAGCGTGCGCACCGGCTTGCCCGTGGATGCATCGTAGCGGATCATCTTGAAGTGGTCCGTGGCGCGGTTGAGCAGGATCATGCACAAGTGCCGGCCGTCCGGCTCCCAGCTGATGTTGGTGAGGTAATGGTCCGGTTCGCCCTCCGGCACGATGAACACCGTGGTGTCCGTGCGCAGGTCGTACACGCCCATTTTCACCTGGTGGCTGGTTTGCCCGGCCATGGGGTAACGGAATTTTTCGAAGGTGCTCGGGCTGGTGCCGATGTCCTCGATGTAGTACGGCGTTACCATGGTCTCGTCCATGCGGTAGAAGGCCAGGCGGTTGCCGTCGGGGCTCCAGAAGGTGCCCTTCTCCACCCCGTATTCCTCGCGGTGCACGCTTTTCCCGTTCACTATGCCATCGGCGCCGTCGCGCGTTACCTGTTTTACCGCATTGCCCGGCCCGGCCACGAAAAGGTTGTTGTCGCGCGTGAAGGCCACCCGGTCGTTGGTGGGGGAACGGTCGGTGTTGTCGGCCTGTTCCGGCAGCTCGTATTTCAGCGTGGCCTTACGCGCATCGGTGGCGTAGGCGTAGTAGCGCGGCCCGCAGGAGAGCAGCAAGGTCCTGCTGTCCGTCCATTGCATGGCGGGCAGCGATTGCAGGGTATCACGGCCGGCCAGCGCCTTGTTCAATTCCGCCAGGTCCAGCACTTGTTGGTCCGCGCCCTTTCCGGTGGTGCCGCGCATCAGCGCCGCTCCCTTCACGTAGCTGTAGCGGTCCGTGCCGGGGATCCATTGCAGTGCAGCGGCGCGTTCGGGGTAGTAGCGGCCCGCCCGCAGGATGGCATCCTCGAGGGTGAGTGCCTTTTGCTGCGCGAAAATGGGCAGGGCGGCCAGCAGCCAGAAGGCTGCCAGCAGGTGGTGGTTGCGGATCTTCATGTGAAAGTGCGAAGGAACAAACAATGCGGTCAAACGATGTTCACCTCGCGCTCGAGCTCCACGCCGAACAGGGCATGGATGCTTTCCACGATCTGCGTGCTTAGCGCATACACTTCAGCACCGGTCGCGCCGCCGTGGTTCACCAGCACCAGCGCCTGGTCCATGTGCACGCCGGCCCCATTGGACCGATGGCCTTTCCAGCCGGCCTTTTCGATCATCCAGCCGGCGGCGAATTTCACGTGGCCGCCGGGTGCGGGGTAATGCACGGCATCGGGGTGCTGCGCCAAGATGCGGGCCGCTACATCCGCCGGTACCACGGGATTCTTGAAAAAGCTGCCCGCGTTTCCCAGCGCCAGCGGATCGGGCAGCTTGCTGCGGCGGATCGCGATCACGGCATCGCTCACCTCCTTGATCGTGGGGTGCCCGATCCCGCGCTTGGCCAGTTCGTGCTGTATGCTGCCGTAATGCGTGTCCAGCACCGGGTGTTTGGCCAAGCAGAACGCGACGTTCAGGATGATGTAGCGCCCCCTGCCTTCGCGCTTGAAAAAACTTTCGCGATAGCCGAATTGGCATTGCTCCCCACTGAACCGCACCACTTCACCGTCCTCCAGGCGCAGCGCTTCCAAGTGGTGGAAACAGTCTTTGATCTCAACGCCGTACGCCCCGATGTTCTGCATGGGCGCCGCGCCCACCTTGCCGGGGATCAGCGAAAGGTTCTCCAGTCCGCCCCAGCCTTGGTCCACGCAATGCATCACGAAGTTGTGCCACACCTCACCGGCACCGCAGCGCACCAGCACATGGTCCCCATCCTCCTCCAGCACCTGCATGCCGCCGATCTCGTTCAGCAGCACCAGCCCGGGCCAGTCCCGCGTGAAGAGCACGTTGCTGCCGCCGCCCAGTACCAGCAAGGGCATGTGGGCCAGCGCGGGGTTTTGCAACAGGGTGCGCAGCTCGGCCAACGTACGGAAGCGCGCAAGCGCGTGGGCTTTGGCTTTGAGGTGGAAGGTGTTGTGCGGCTGAAGGTCGGCCTCGCGTTGGATGTCCATGGCATGCGGAAACGGAGTGCAAGTTTACCTGTCGCCCCCGGCTTGGCATGAAAAGTTGGCGTTGTTTGGAAGCGATCGGTGATTCCGGTGGCGATCCCATGGACTTGGCCTTTCCTTTGCCGCCATGCAGCGCGCCATTGTGAGCGTGACCAATGACCTGGCCACGGATAACCGCGTACGGCGCACGTGCGATGTGCTTGTCGGCTTGGGCTACGAGGTGCTTTTGGTAGGCCGCAAGCTGCCTGGGAGCCTGCCGTTGGACCGACCCTATCGCACCAAGCGCCTGCGGCTGCTCTTCAACAAAGGCCCGCTGTTCTATGCCGAATACAACCTCCGGCTTTTCCTGTTCCTGCTCTTCAGTAAGGCTACGCTTTTCCTCAGCAACGACCTGGACACGCTGCTGCCCAACTTCCTTGTGGCCCGCATACGGCGGAAAAAGCTGGTGTACGATTCCCACGAATTCTACACCGAAGTGCCGGAGCTGGTGGACAGGCCCAAGGTGCGGGCCGTGTGGCTGGCCATCGAGCGGTGGATCTTTCCCAAGCTGCGCACGGTGATCACCGTGAACGGAAGCATCGCTGCGGCCTATGCGGAGCGCTACGGGAACAAGGTCCACGTGGTGCGGAACATCTCCCCGGTGCGCGACCTCGGGCCATTACCCTCACGCGAGGAGCTCGGCCTGCCGCAAGAAAAGCACATCCTCGTGCTGCAAGGAGCGGGGATCAATGTGCAGCGCGGGGCGGAGGAAGCGGTGCTTGCCATGCAGGAACTTCCGGATTGCCTGCTGCTGATCATCGGTGGGGGCGATGCATGGCCGGTGCTGGAGCAGATGGTACGTGTGCATGGCCTGCAGGACCGCGTGCAGCTGATGGGAAAGATGCCCTACGAACGCATGATGGCCTACACGCGCAATGCCGACCTGGGCCTTACGCTGGACAAGGACACCAACCTGAACTACCGCTTCAGCCTGCCCAACAAGCTCTTCGATTACCTGCATGCCGGCATACCGGTGCTGGCCACGGACCTGCCCGAGGTGGCGGCCGTTGTGCGGGCGCACGATTGCGGCGTGGTGGTCCCGCATGCCGGGCCAGCGGCGGTGGCCGGTGCCGTGGCCGCTCTGTTCAACGATCCTGAACGGTATGCCCGCTTGCGGCGGAACGCTACATTCGCGGCCCGCGAACTGGATGGTGCGCAGGAAGCCGCCAAGTTGCGTCAGATCCTGGAAAACCTTGGCTGATCAGCATTTGCATATCGTCAGCTTCAACGTGCCCTGGCCGGCCGATTACGGCGGGGTGATCGACGTTTACTACAAGGTGCTGGCCCTTTCGCGCATCGGCGTGCGCGTGCACCTGCACTGCTTCGAGTACGGCAGGGGTCAGGCGCAGGAACTGGAGGCCGTTTGCGAAAGCGTGCATTACTATCCCCGCCACACCGGCAAGCACCAGTTGCTCAACAGCCTCCCTTATGTGGCCATCAGCCGCCGCAGCGACGAGCTGGTGGACAAGCTCTGCCGCGATGGCCACCCCATCCTGTTCGAGGGTCTCCATTCGTGCTACCACTTGGGCGATCCGCGGCTGGCCGGGAGGAAGCGCCTGGTGCGCACGCACAACGTGGAGCATGACTACTACGAGGCCCTTGCCCTGGCCGAGCGCAGTACCTTCAAGCGCACCTATTTCCAGCAGGAAGCGCGCAAGCTCCGCAAGTTTGAACCGGTGCTGGCCGAGGCCGACGCCATATTGGCCATCTCGCCCAAGGACCAGCGGTACTTCGCCGCCCACTTCCGCAACGTGCACCACATTCCCGCCTTTCACCCCAACGCCAAGGTGGACCCCCCCTCCGGGCTGGGCGCTTACTGCCTGTACCACGGCGCACTGGGCGTGCCCGAGAACGACCGCGCTGCGCTATTCCTGGTGGAAGAGGTGTTCCGCGGCCTGCCGGTGCCATTGGTGATCGC
>JBIQMI010000266.1:0-4262 GCA_044463585.1 Cryomorphaceae bacterium | reverse complement strand
ATGCTGCTGCATCAGCTCAGTTCATCCTATCAAGGGGAGGACATGCAGAAGGCCCAAGCATATGCCGAACAATGCTACAACCTATCGGCAACCATGCCCGAATCCAAATGGCACGGCCTCGGTCTTGCCACCATGGGGAATATCCTGTCGCAGCAAGGTGACTACGTCGGCGCCCTACGTGAATTCAACAAGGCGATGGCCATCGCCGAAAAGGTTGGATCGCGGGGCCTGACCCTTCTCACCCACCAAGGTTTGGCGTACGCCTGCACGGCCATGGGCAATGAGGCCCAAGCCATCCAACACTACCAGCGCATCGTCCAATTTTGCGAAGAAGCTGGCATGCACCAGGAGGCCGGCGACGCCCTCTCCCGGATCGGTGCCATATACGTGCGTACCGGGAACGAGGAAAAGGGCCTTGAATTGATCAAACAGGCGTTGTCGATCTTCGAGGAAGCCAACGATCCCTTTTCCGCAGGCCATGCATACGGGTTTATTGGGGACTATTACGTCAAACAGCACCGATGGGACGAAGCACTGAAGTATTACACGTCGCAAACGGAATCCCTGATGTTAACGAGGGATGAAAGGTCGATCGCAATATCCCAAATAAATCTGGGCAATGCGCATGCATCGATCGGCAACTATGAGGAGGCGCTGCGGCACTTATTCCAGGCCGTATCGGTCTTGGAGAAGTACCAAGCAGTGCCATTTATATGCGACAGCTATGGGATCATAGGCTGGGTGTACATGCAGCAGAAGCGTTACGTGGAAGCTGGCCAATACCTGAACAAATCCCTGTCCATGGCCTATGAGCTGGGCACCTGGCCCTCCATTTCGGCCGTGCATGAGGACCTCGCCAAGCTGGACAGCGCACAAGGCAACTTCCGGCAGGCGTACGAGCATTACAAGCTGTTTGTGGCCGCACGCGATAGCCTGCAGAAGGCCGAAAACCGCGAAAAGATCACGGAGCTGCGCTTGCAAAATGACTTCGAAAAGAAGGAGGCGGAAACCAAGGCCCTCGCCGATGCCGAATTGAAGAAATAGAAACTGGTGCGCAACGGCTTCATCGGCGGCTTTGGCGCCATGCTGTTCTTTGCCGGTGTGGTGTACCGCCAGCGCAACAGGACCAAAAAGGAAAAGCTGCGCGCCGAGGAGGAAAAGGAACGCAGCGACGAACTCCTGCTCAACATCTTCCCGCAGGAGATCGTGAACGAAATAAAGGCCACCGGCACCGCCAAGGCCAAGGCCTACACCATGGTAACGGTGTTGCTAACGGACTTCAAGGACTTCACGACCATAAGCGAGCGCGTGAGCGCCGAACTCCTCGTGGACGAGATCCACACCTGCTTCAGCGCGTTCGATAACATCCTGCTGAAGTACAAGATCGAAAAGATCAAGACCATCGGCGACGCCTACCTCTGCGCCAGCGGCCTGCCCGTAAGCAGCTACTCCCACGCCACGGACATGGTGCAGGCCGCCTTCGAAATGCGCGATTTCATGCTGCAGCGCAAGAAGGAAAAAGAGGCCCGCGGTGAAATCCCCTTCGAAATGCGCATCGGCATCCACACCGGCCCGGTGGTGGCCGGCATCGTTGGCGTACGCAAATACGCCTACGACATCTGGGGCGACACCGTGAACCTGGCCGCCCGCATGGAGCAACATTCCGAACCCGGCAAGATCAACATCAGTGGCAGGACCCGCGACCTGGTGAAGGACCAATTCACCTGCACCTACCGCGGAAAGATCCAGGCCAAGAACAAGGGGGATGTGGACATGTATTTTGTGGAGCGGGAGTGAGGGGGATGTGTGGGCCCCGGGGGCGCAACGGGTAGATCAGAACCTGGGCAGCCGCCCTAATTTCGCCATTGCCATCCAGCGGTGTGCCATTCCTTCGCGCCAAGCAAGCCCAGCCTCCCATGCACGCCACAAAAGTCTTCCTCAGCGACACCGAGAACCTGGTCTTTCTTGGCCTGATCGTGCTGATCACCTTTTTGACCTCCTCTGCAGTGCGGTGGTTCATGTGGAGGCACATCGAACGCCGGTTGGTCGGCGCGAACAGTGGCCTTACCGTTTACCATCCGCGACCTGGTAACGCTCACCATTTATTTGGTCGGCGTGGGCTGGGTGCTGCTCACCCTGCCCATCTCCGCCACCTACGCGCACACGCTGTTGGCCAGCACGGGGGCCTCCACACTGATCATCGGCTTTGCTTCCCAGCAGGTGTTGGGCAACATGGTGTCGGGCATTTACCTGATCATGCGGAAATCATACAAGGTGAACGATATCATCGAGATCAGCGGATCGATAGGGAAAGTGATCGAGATCAACATCCATGAAACGGTGCTCACCTCCGCGGACGGCAAGCGGATCACCATCCCCAATACGCTGGTATCCACGGCGATCATCATCCATCATCCAAGTCCGTAGTGCTGCATGCATACGGCCTTGGTGACCCTCGTATACACAGCCTGCACCCCATAAAACCCGGACAAGGAAAGCTTGAAGAATGCCTACCGCTTGTTTGAAACCGGCGATGTGTACAAGATCGAAGTGGGCACCACGAAAGGGCTACAGGAGATCCATGCTTATCTGTTCAAAGGTGTGTACGAGTTTGCCGGACAGATCAGGACGAAGAACATCACAAAAGGGAATTTCCGGTTCGCTAACGCTTTGTACCTGAAGGAGGCCTTGGCCAAGATCGAAACGTTGCCGGAGGACCACTTCGAGGCCATCATCGCGAAATACGTTGAGATGAACATCGCGCATCCCTTTCCGGAAGGGAATGGCAGGGCCACCCGCATCTGGCTGGACATGATCCTTCGGGGCCGGCTCGGGAAGGTGGTGGATTGGCAATTCGTGGGCAAAACCCGCTACCTGCAAGCCATGGAAAGAAGTCCGGTGAACGACCTGGAGCTGCGCACGCTGTTGGCTGCACACCTGACCGCTGAAACGAATGACCGGCAAGTCGTCTTCATGGGCATTGAACAATCGTACTACTACGAGGGGTATGAAAGTGACGGCGATGGGCGACCGGGCTGGTAGCCTGCTTTCCGCCCCACCTTTGCCCCATGCATGAACTGATCGAAAAGGCATGGGAGGACCGCAACATGTTGGCGGACCCGGAAGTGGTGCAGGCCATTGCAGGCGTGATCGAAAAGCTGGACAGGGGTGAATTGCGCGTGGCCTCGCCCCCTGCTGCACCGGGTGGCAGCTGGACCGTTAACGAGTGGGTGAAGAAGGCCGTGCTGCTCTACTTCCCCATCCGGAAGATGGAAACGTTGGAGGCGGGGCCGCTGGAATTCCACGACAAGATCCCGCTGAAGCGCAACTACGCCAAACTCGGCGTGCGCGTAGTGCCCCACGCGATCGCACGGCACGGCAGCTACCTGGCGCCAGGCGTGATCATGATGCCCAGCTATGTGAACATCGGCGCATACGTGGATGAAGGCTCCATGGTGGATACCTGGGCCACGGTGGGCAGTTGTGCCCAGATCGGCAAGGGCGTGCACCTGAGCGGTGGCGTGGGCATAGGCGGGGTGCTGGAGCCCGTGCAGGCCGCACCGGTGATCATTGAGGACGGGGCCTTCATCGGAAGCCGCGCCATTGTGGTGGAGGGCGTGCACGTGGGCCGCGAGGCCGTGCTGGGCGCCAACGTGGTGCTTACCGCCAGCACGCGCATCATCGACGTTACCGGTCCGCAACCGAAGGAAATGCGCGGCCACGTTCCTCCGCGGTCGGTGGTGATCCCGGGCACGGTGCCCAAGCAATTTCCCGCGGGTGAGTACGGTGTGCCCTGCGCGCTCATTATCGGGCAGCGCAAGGAAAGCACCGACCGCAAGACGAGCCTGAATGAAGTGCTGAGGGAATTCAGCGTGGCGGTGTGAGGCGGTATCGGTGCCGGAAACAAGCAGCGCCGTGTGGATGGTCCAGAAACTAGTCGCGTATATTTTTGCTTCATAGGCAGTTACATGAATCGCATGAATACCAAGCTCACTTTGAATATCGATAGGCACGTGATCGAACGCGCCAGGTTGCTTGCCACGGAAACAGGGGGCAGCCTCTCGAAATTGATCGAAAACTATCTACGCGCATTGACCGAGCCAGTCCGATCCGAGTTGACGGTCACCCCCTTGGTGAGAAGCCTTACCGGTGTAATCCCAGAGGAAGAGGTGGACCAGGCCAAGAAGGAACGACTCCACCACTTGGCGAAGAAGTATGCGTGATGATGGCGGTATGAAGCGGTATGGCACGTGAATTACCCC
>JBIQMI010000265.1:0-4300 GCA_044463585.1 Cryomorphaceae bacterium | reverse complement strand
GGTGCCGATCATGCCGAAGGCCACAACGTACCAAAGGCTCTTGCGGTCGCCCGCATAGAAGCTGTGCTCGCCGGCCCCCCTGGCGGTGTACCAAGCGATGAACAGCAGCACCAGGAAGTACCCGAAAACAATGGTGAGCAGCAGGGCAGGGGACATGGGCCGGTATTGTGCGGCGCAAGGTGGAACGGATAGGGCCACGCCGATCGCCGGTCCGCGCACAGTTTTCAACGGCCCGGCACCAACATGCGGGGCGTGCAGCGCGAAGGGTAGTTTCGCCGCCATGGCGCCCACCGGCCGCTTCCCCAACCTCGATGGGCTGCGCTTCCTGGCGGCGGCACTGGTGATCCTCGATCACCTGCAGCAGCACGCGCACAACATGGGCCTGCCGTGGCTCGGCAGCTTATCGCATTGGGACATGCTCGGCCACTTGGGCGTGCTCATGTTCTTTGTGTTGAGCGGCTTCCTGATCACTTACCTGTTGATGGATGAGGAGCACCGCACCGGCCGGATCCATTACGGCCGTTTCCAAATGCGCCGCATCCTGCGCATCTGGCCGCTCTACTTTCTGCTGGTGGGGCTGGCGCTCTTCGTGTTCCCGCACATTCCGCAGATGGCCATGCCCGGCGTAGGCCAGGAGGAAGTGATGCAGGACCGGCCCCTGAAGCTGTTGCTGTACGCCTTGTTCGTGCCCACATTGGTCCCTTGGGTCGCCGGCGCGGTGCCCCACTTGGGCCATTTGTGGACCCTCGGCAGCGAGGTGCATTTCTATCTGGCGTGGCCGCTGTTGATCATGGCTTTCCGCCGTTGGCGCTGGCTGCCCATGCTGCTGGTGATCCCGCTTCATTCCGTGGGCATGCGCTTGCTGGGCGGCCTGCCCGATGCGAAGCTTCTCTTCCAGTACTGGTCGCAGCTCAACATCGACATCTTCGCCATTGGCGGCCTGGCGGCATGGCTGGCCTTCCACCGGCGGGCATGGCTGCGTTGGGTGGTGAATGTGCCGGTGTTCTGCGTGGTAGCAGTTACGCTCGTCGCGTTCATGCGGTACGGGGTTTTCACGACTTGGGTGACCTACCGCTTCTATGCCCTGTTGTTCGCCCTGTTGATCCTCAACTTGGCGCTGGCGCCACGCTTATCGCGCATGCTGGAATGGCCGCCCATGAATTACCTCGGCCGCATCTCGTACGGTGTTTACGTGTACCACATGGCGGCCATGGTGCTGGTGATGAACATCCTTCTGCCGCTGGGCCTTGCGCAGCGTGCCATCATGTACCCGTTGGTGTATGGCCTCACCATCGCGGTATCGGCCCTGTCGTTCAAGTATTTCGAGGGATTCTTCCAGCGCTTCCGCGGCCGCTTCGCCCGGCTGCAGATCAAGGAATGACCATGATGCGCATGACCTGCCTGCCACCGCCTTGGCCAGTACGCAGCCAATAGCTGCCCGGCGACAAGCCCGCCATGTTCAGCGGAGCACCGTCCAGCGTGCCGCCAAGCACGGTGCGCCCCATGGCATCGGACAGTGTGAATGGGACGCGAACGCCTGGCGGAACATCAACGAACAACTTGTCCTTCACCGGATTCGGGTAGGCCAGCAACGGCTTCGTTTCAGGTGCGGGTACGCCCATGCCGGCATTGCAGAACAGGTCGCGCATCCAACCCATTGCTTCCAGCATCACGCCGGCCGCGTCATGCAGGTCGTGCGCGTTGCCGTTGTACGGGTGGAAGAGGTAGCGGCCGGGTGCAGGCCCAATGTGCTGCATGCGCACATCAATGGCGCACGAACCATGGAACCAGGGCCAATTGTCGGGCACACCAAGGCCAATGCCCCAATTTGGCCGCTACAATCCGCAGCCCACAATGGGGTCGCCGGTTTGGTGGTAGGTGTACAGCGCAGGCCCGTCCACGGTGATCCAGCTGGTGTCGGCAATGGCCCCGAAAATGCTCACCACACCGGCCACTTCCGCGGTTTGGCCGTTCTGGTTCAGCGCACCGTCCACATCGCCAAGGTCGGGCCGCGGGTAAAAGTTGAGGAAGTGTTGCACGTCACCAATGGCCCCGCAGGCGGCTGGCTTTTGCGGGGCATCGGTGAGGTATGCGGCCTGCAAGGCTGTCAACGCCCCGGCGCTGAAGCCTACCATGAATACGTTCGTGGTGCTCGTGCTGTCCAGGGCATGCCGCCCTTTCAGGAAACGCACGGCGCCCTTGGCATCCTGCATGGCGCGGTAAAGTGCGCGCTGCACCTCCGCAGGGTCGTAGCTGTAGGGCGGGTCGAACAGGCCATTGCCGTAAAAACCGAGGCGGTAGCTGATGGTGGCCGCGGCCCAGCCGCTCGAGGCAAATCCGTGGCACAGGTCGTTCATCTCGTTCATGTCCCCGGCGAACAGGCCCCCGCCGTGTATCACCACCAGCAACGGCCGCTCCGTTTGGCCATCGCCTACCGGTTTGAAAATGTTCATCCTCAGCTCGCTGGTACCGCCGTCATAACGCGTGGCGCTTCCGTACACCACCGCGGAATCCACGTGAACGCCGAACAAGGGCAGCGTGAACGGAAGCGAGCAATTCTGTGCCGCGAGACATAACGGTGCGGCCAACAGAAAGAGAAAGAGTGCGCGGCAGGGCATGGTCGTTCAAAGGTAGGACTGCCTTATCTCAGCCCGAACAGTGACAAATGGCACCGCACCAATGGGCTTGAAGCGGTTGCTTTATGGCAAAAACATGCTTCAACATGAACAAGGAAACCATTTTGATCACAGGCGGTGCGGGAGGTTTGGGAACAAGCTGCGCCCGTGCACTGAAGGAATACAAGTTGGTGATCACCGACTACGCGAAGGAATCGGTCGATCGTGCCGTGGCCGATCTGAAGGAGAGCGGATATGACGCGGTGGGCCACGCTTGCGACATCACCGATCGGAGTGCCATGCACGGCCTGAAGGAGTTCACCCGGGTACAAGGGACCTTCAGGGGCGCGGTGCACACGGCCGGCGTTAGCGGAACAGTGGGTGATCCAAAGAAAGTGTTCGACATCAACTTGAAGGCCACGGCCATGCTGGTGGAAGAGTTCCACGACTTGGCGCGCGAAGGCTCGGCCGTGGTGCTGTTCGCTTCCATGATGGGACATGCCGTACCGCCCGATGCGCGCTACGATGGCGCATTGCGCGAACCGCTCAAGCCGGGGGCCTACGAAACGGTGGCACCATTCGTTGAGGGCAGTGCCGATACCATGTACAACTTTTCCAAGCGGGGCGTGATGCTTATTTGCAAGGACAACGCCATGCGCTACGGAAAGAAGGGGACCCGGATCGTTACTGTTTCACCTGGGGTGATCATGACCGCCATGGCCAAAAAGGCATTGGAGGAACATCCCGAGATCATGAAGCAGACATTGGACATGACCCCCATCGGCCGGTACGGCCAACCCGAGGATGTGGCCGAACTGGTGAAATTCCTGCTTAGCGATCAGGCCGGTTTCATCACCGGTACGGATGTGGCCGTGGACGGCGGCGTGCTTACGCAGATCCTGAAATAGCGCTGCCGTGCAGCGAAGCGCGGCATTGGCTTTCTTTGGGCGTTGCCAATGCGCCGGCCATGGGAAAAGACGACAATGCCAAACCCGTGGTGAACATTGCCTTCGGGAAGCATTTTTTTTGAATTCCTTTCCGTGTTCATCGGGGTGCTGGCATTCGGCCTTGGCCGTTGGAATGAACAGCGGAAGGACCGGCTGGTGGAGCAAAGCATCTTGGCCGAGATCCAAAAGGGCCTGGAAAAGGACGTGCAGGACATGGAACTCAACATCAAGGGGCACCGGGCCGGTCTCAACGCAGCCCAAGGTTTCCTGAAAACATTACAGGGCGATACGGTACCGTCGGATTCCGTGATGTCGCATTATTTCATGCTGCTGCGGGGCTTCGTTTCGTTGCAGAACGTCTCAGGCTATGAGGTGCTGAAGTCGAAAGGCTTCGAGGTGCGGAATGATTCGCTGCGCAGCGCCATCGTTGACCTGTACGTGTACAACTACCAATTCCTGCAAAAGCTGGAGGAGGAATACGATGAAATGAAATTCCACCGCGAGTACCGGCATGATCTGGAGGATGTGCTGGCCACGGCGATGGAATTCAATGAACAGGGCAAGTACAAAAGCATCAAGCAGCCCCTCCAATTCACCACGCAACAACGGGCCCGGGTGCTGCTCAACCTTTCCATGATCAGCGTGAACAGCAATTTCGCCCTGGCCCAGTACGATGAAGCGTTGGCCAAGGCGCGGGGGGTGGAGGAGATGATCAGGAAGGAACTGGGGGAGTAGCCT
>JBIQMI010000264.1:0-4386 GCA_044463585.1 Cryomorphaceae bacterium | reverse complement strand
AACACCCACACCAGGTCCACGAAGTGCCAGTACAGCCCGGCCTTCTCCACCATTTCGTAGTGGCCCCTGCGGTGGAAAACGCCCTTCATGGCCATGGTAAGCACCACGATGTTGAGGATCACCCCCGTGGTAACGTGGAAACCGTGGAAGCCCGTGATGAAGAAGAAGAAGTTGGCGTAGGAGGGCGGCCCGTATTCGTTCTCCGTCATGTTGGCGCCGCTCACCACCGAAATGGCACCTTTGTACAGTTTGTAGGCCTCTGGTCCTTTCAGCACTTCGCTGGAGGTGGGGCTGCCCAGCATCATGGCAAAGTTCGCCGGGTCGATGGCCTCGTTGTGGTGCGGGTTTTCGGCCAAGTACGCCGTGCGCCCATCGGCCAGGGTAACGCGCGCGTGGCTGCCGTGGATGAAGTGGCTCCACTCAAACGCCTGCGAGCTGAGGAAGAACAGGCCGCCGATCACGGTGAGGAAGAGCCATTTCAGCACGCCCTTCTTGTCCATGCGGTGGCCGGCCTCCACGGCCAGCACCATGGTCACCGAGCTGATGATCAGGATGAAGGTCATCAACGCCACGTACATCAGCGGGTAGCTGCCGGACAGGCCGGGGAAGGAGTTGAACACTTCCTCGCCGATGGGCCAGCTCATTCCGGGCCCCAACGAGTGCCTTGCGTAGCCGTAGGCCGAAAGCAGCCCGGTGAAGGTGAGCGCGTCGGAGACCAGGAAGAACCAGATCATGAGCTTGCCGTAGCTCAAGCTGAACGGGGAACGCCCGCCGCCCCAGAGAACGGCATTGCTGATGGTTTTGGATGCTTCGCCTGACATGGGATGGTTTTCGCGGCAATGTTAATGAACGTAAGCCAAGAACAAAAGAAGGTAAACCCAAAGGGCCCCCAGGAAGTGCCAATAAACGGTGCCTGCCCACAGCCCCTGATGCTCCTCGCGGCCATAGCGGCCCATGAATGCCTTGATGGTGATCACCACAAGGGCGATCAAGCCGCCGAGGATGTGGGCGAAGTGGGAGTAGGTAAGGGCGTAGAAGTAGGAGCTTGCGGAGTTGAGCACCTGGTCCATTTCCGGATTCAGCGGATGCTCGAAATCCGTGTCATCGGGCAGGAAGAACTCGTCGCCTTTCTTCACCAGCGTAAGGCCCCGGCGCTCAATGGTGTAGTCCGTGCCGTATTCGCCCTTCAGGCTTTTCAGGCGCGATACCAGGGCGTAGCCGTCGTTCAGCATATCATTCCAGCCCTTGAACTGGCTGGCCGAGAAGCTGAGGCCCAGCACCAGCGTGAGCAGCACGAAAGGGGCCACTTGGCGCCGGCGGTCGTTGCGGGCGTGCACCAGGGCCATTTGCATGGTGGCACTGCTTGCCAGAATGAAGCCGGTGCTCCACCAAAAGGCCTTGGGCAGATGGAAATTGACCCAGTAAGTGGCGCCGCCCTTGCTCACCAGGTAGGCACTGGTAAGGCCGGCAAAGAACATCACGATGGAAAAGAAGAGCAGGTACGTGATGCTGCGCTTAGCCTTGGCCATGCGCGCCTGGCGCTCGGGAGTGAGTTCTTCTTCAGGGGTCATGTTTTGTCCAGGACAAAGGCCAGCAGGACCACGGGCAGGTACAGGAAGCCTGCGAACAGCAACCGGCGCGCGTCGGCCCGTTCGAGTGAGCGCATCAGGCGGGCTGCATAGTACATCATCACCAGCCCCAGGGCCACGGCCACCAGCGCCGACCAATGGCCGGTAAGGCCGAACACCCAGGGCAGCAGGCCCGCCAGCAGGGTGAAGAAGGTATAGGTGGCGATGAGGAAGCCGGTGAAATGATCGCGGCCGCCGCGGGAGGGCAGCAGATGGTATTCGGCCTTGGCATAATCGTCGTGCAACAGCCAGCTCACGCTCCAGAAGTGCGGGTATTGCCACAGGAACTGCAGGGCGAAGAGCAGGCCCGCACCCAAGCTGAACGAGCCGGTGGCGGCCACATAGCCGATCATGGGGGGGAAAGCGCCGGGTATTGCGCCCACCAGCACCGACCATGCGGTGAAGCGTTTCATGGGCGTGTACAACGCTACATAAATGAAGAGCGAAAGCAGGCCGAGCAGCCCGGCCAATTGGCCGAACACCAGCCACAGCAACAGGGTTCCGCCCACGCCCGAAAGCACGGCGATGGCCATGGCCTCGGCCACGCTCATGCTGCCGCGCACCAAGGGCCGCTCGCGGGTACGCGCCATGCGGCTGTCCTGGTCCACCTCAATGATCTCGTTCAAGGCGGTGGAGGAACCGGTCACCAGTAACCCGCCCAAGGCCAGCAGCAGCGCATCTATCACGCTGAAGCCGCCCGCCGGCACGCCCATGGCGTAGCCCAGCACGGCGGTGATCACCACCAGGGTGGTCACCTTGATCTTGAACAGCAGCGCAAGGTCCTTGAGCTTGGTGGCCAGGAACGGGCGCGCGGTGTATGTATGGCCGGATTCCAAAATCGGCGGCGAAAGTACGGCAAGCGCCCCGCAATCCGGCGGGGGCCTGCAATTCAACGCACCACCTGGAAGGGATGCCGCCCGCGCAGGTTGCTGGAGAGGCCCAAGCGCAGATAGTTGGTCAGGCGCTGGGGGCCCATGGCGGGTTCCTCGGCCCGCAGGGTCCAAGCCGCCTCCAGCATGATGCCAGTGCGCGGGTCGAGCAGCTTGCCCGCCGTGAATTCATTCTGCACCACCGTTACGCGCATCGGGTCGCCAAGCCTGAAGCCGAGCGTGCGCATTTTGCCATCGCGGCCCAATGGCCGCTGGGAGTCGGACAGGAAGATGTTGTTGCCGTAGTTGCCCCCGCCCAGCGTGTCGCGGCCCATTGCGGCCCAGCTGAAGGTGTTGCCCACCAGCCAAGGCCCGTGGCGCCATTCCCCTTGGGCCAGCAACTCAAGGAAACCGCTGCCGTACGGGTGCGCCAAGGCTTGCCCGTGGTGCGCATAGTTCTGCCGGTTGTCCGTGTGGGTGTACATGAAGGGCCGTGCGTAGTTCATTTCGCCGCGCAGGAACAGGCCTTTCAGCTTGAACGGGCCGTGGGCCAGGACGCCCAGTTGTATGCCCTGTTTGTTGCCGTACCAACCATCGCCGGCGCGCACGTGGCCCAACAGGAACTCGTCCAGTACGGCCTGTCCATACAACAACATCCGCTGGCCGGCCTTTACGCTGAGGGCCACGCCCATGAGGGCATTGTCCGGCGAGCCGATCCCGAATTCCACGGGGCGCAGGAAGATCACCGGGTTCACGTACGAGATGTCGAACCCGCGCCGGTAGCGGGGATCGTTGTCCTGCCAAATGATCGCCTCGAAGAAACCGGCATTCACCCTGCGCGAGATGTTCCAGCTGAGGTAGTGCATGCTGGCGAACTTGGTGCCGTAGCGCCACGGGTTGCCCGCTGCCCCGGCCATGTCGTCCATCACCGCGAACAGGTTCACGTAGCGCAGGTGCCAGGCCGTGGTGGTGATCCGCAGGTAGGGGTAGCCGTAGGCCTCGTCGCCCAAGAGCATGGAGCGGTAGCCCTCGCCGATGAAATTGCGGCCCTTGCCCAAGGTGAAGTGGAAATAGTTGCCGGCCTTGTAGTCCACGTAGGCATTCCAGTCCTGGTGCAGCATGGCCCCGCCATCGCGGTGCGCGTAGCCTTCGCTGGGCACTACTTCACTGGCGTAGGCAAAGCGGTCCAGGTAGTTGGGCAGCTTTTCATGCCAGGCCGTGACCTCCGCGAACAGCGTCCAGCGGGGTCCGGCGTTCCATTCCAGCCAGCCGCCCAGGCCTGCGCGGTATTTCAGCGCGTCCTCTTCCGTTAGGGAAGCCCCGGCCAGCAGGTAGGGCAAGGGGCCGCCGTGCCAGCGCTTGGCGGGGTCGGACATGCGTTGCAGCCAATTGGGGGTCCCGGCAGTACTGTCCGTGGCCGGCGCGGGCAGGTCCTCGCGCAGGTATGGGCGTATGGCCGTGTGCCCTGTGGCGCCCGGGCGGTGCATCAGGGCCGTCCATGGCGCGTCCACCGTGCGCGACAAGGGCAGGTAGCCTTGTTGGGCATGCGCGAACAGGGGCCACGCCATGGCCAGCAGGGCCAAGGAACGGATCATTTGCCGGCGCGTTTGCGGAAGACGAAGGGAAGCATGGCCAGCAGGAAGGCCGATCCGCCCAGCAGCAGCAGGCCCTTGTTGGGCAGCACATTGCGTGTGGTGAGGCTGAGCAAGATCAGGGTGATGGCGTAGGCGTACAGCACCAGCACCGTGCCCCGGTGGCCCAGGCCGAGCGCCAACAGCCGGTGGTGGATGTGGTTCTTGTCGGCATGGAAGGGTGATGTGCCGCGCGCGGCCCGCACGATGAACACGCGGAACGTGTCCACCAACGGATAGGCGATCACGCTCATGGCG
>JBIQMI010000263.1:0-4438 GCA_044463585.1 Cryomorphaceae bacterium | reverse complement strand
TTGCGGAAACGCGCACGATAGGCCGCGATGAAGTCATTCACCGCGGGTGAATTGTAGTCCACGAAGGCGCTGGCGGGCACGCGCACGTTCAGCTTGAACATGGCCGCCAGATCGAGTGTGGACATGTTGGTCCAGGCGTTCATGCCGTACACGGTGATGGCGTACTTGGGCACCATGGCCGAGAACTTCGCGAGCACGGTGGTCACCAGTTCCACATCCTCGCTGGGCACCACCAGGATGTTCGGCCGGCTGGTGCTCAATCGGCCCACCACGGCGTTCACATCGCGGCGCTGCACGGTAACGGTGAGCAGGCTGTCGCGGAATTTGTTGCCTTGCCCGGCCAGGGCTTGCTGCAGTTCACGGGCCATCAGGTCCTGCACGTCGCGCTCGGCGAAGATGTCGGGCCTGAGCATGACCACATTATCGCGCGCATGGTTGTACGCCACGTAACGGGCCATCAACCTCAGGCGGTCGGTACGGCCGCTCACGGCCTTGCTCACGGTGGGATTGCCCAGGATCACCTTGTTGCTTTGCGGCACGGGGCAGACCACCGGGGCTCCACCGGCCACTTTCACCAACGATTCAATGGCCGCACGGTGGAACGGCCCGATGTACAGGTCCATGCCGCGCACTTGGTCGGTCTTGAACAGGGCGTTCCATTGCTCGGGCTTCATGCCCGTATCGAACACGTGTATATCGGCATTGAGGCCTTGGGCCTTCAGGGTATCCAAGGCCAATTCCACGCCCGCGCGGAACTCCACCGCGGCATCAGTGACCGTTTCGGGTTTCCGTTCATCATCGGTCCCCTCCGCGGTGGCACCTCCGGTAAAGGGCAGCATCAGCGCGATGCGCCTGCGCTCGTGCATGGGCGGGGGCGCTGGCGTGCGCACCACATCCGTTTGCACGGCCGTGGCCTCGTGCGGTATGCGCAGGTAGGTACCGGCCTTCAGCCCTTCGGGCAATCCGCCGTTGGCACCCTTGATCTCCTCGGGTTTCACCCCGTACCGCTGGCCCAGCGCGAACAAGGTCTCACCGGGCTGCACGAGGTGGAAGGCATCGCTGTCGTGCATGGCCGGTTGCACGGCCACGGGCGGCGCGGCCGCGCTGGAGGCCACCTGCACGCGCAGCACCATGCCAATGGTAAGGCCGTACTGCAGGTCAGGGTTCCAGCGGCGCAGGTCCTCCTGCCCCACCCCGTACTTCTTGGCGATGCCGTAAATGGTCTCCTTGCGTGCCACGGTGTGCAGCAGTTCGCCGCCACCCAATGCGGGCGCGGTCTTCAGCTCCTTCTTGCTTTGTGCCTTCACCGGCACCAGGATCACCTGCCCGATGCTGAGCCCTTCCGCGGCTGATGGGTTCGCTTCGTTCAGCGCATCCAACGGTACGGCGTAATGGCGGCCCAGGCCGAAAAGCGTTTCGCCCTGTTGCACGGTGTGCACGATGTACTTCTCGCCCTCGATGGTGCGCATTTCCTGCGCATGGCCCAAGATGGCGCACAGCAGCAGCACGAGCAGGGGCAGCAGACGCTTCATTCCCATTCGATGGTGGCGGGGGGCTTGCTGCTGATGTCGTACACCACGCGGTTCACGCCCTTCACCTGGTTGATGATGCTGTTCGATATCCGTGCCAGGAATTCGTACGGCAATTGGCACCAATCGGCGGTCATGCCATCGGTGCTGGAAACGGCCCGCAGTGCCACGGCATTTTCGTAGGTGCGTTCATCACCCATTACGCCCACGCTGCGCACCGGCAGCAGTATGGCGCCGGCCTGCCACACGTTGTCGTACAGCTTTTCCCTGCGCAGCCCCTCGATGAGAATATGGTCCACCTGCTGCAGCCGTTGCACCTTTTCGGGGGTCACCTCGCCCAGCACGCGGATCGCCAGGCCCGGACCGGGGAAGGGGTGCCTGCCGAGGATGGCGGGATCCAACCCCAGGGCCTTGCCCACGCGGCGCACTTCGTCCTTGAAGAGCGAGCGCAGCGGTTCCACCACTTTCAGGTTCATGCGCTCGGGCAGGCCGCCCACGTTGTGGTGGCTTTTTATGGTGGCGCTTGGGCCTTTCACGCTCACGCTTTCGATCACATCGGGGTAGATGGTGCCTTGGCCGAGCCACTTCACGTCCTTGATCTGCTTGGCCTCCTCATCGAACACCTCTATGAAGGTGCGGCCGATGGCCTTGCGCTTGGCCTCGGGTTCCTCCAGTCCTTTCAGCGCGCTGAAGAACCGTTCGCTGGCGTTCACGCCCTTCACGTTCAGGCCCATGCCGTGGTAGCTCTCGAGCACTTGGGCATATTCGCCTTGGCGCAGCAGGCCGGTGTCGACGAAGATGCAGTGGAGCCGCTCGCCGATGGCGCGTTGGAGCAGCATGGCGGCCACGGAACTGTCCACGCCTCCGCTGAGGGCGAGCACCACTTTGTCGGTGCCGAGCTTGTCGCGCAGTTCGGCCACCGATTCATCCACAAAGGCACCGGGTGAATGCTCGGCCGGGCAGCCGCATATGTTGATCACGAAGTTGCGCAGCAGGTCCAGGCCTTCGGTGGTATGGTACACCTCGGGATGGAATTGCACGCCGTAGGTCTGTTCGCCGTTCAGCTTGAATGTGGCCACGGGCACGGCGTGGGTGCCTGCCAGCACCTCCATCCGGTCCGAGGCGGCGTGGATGCTGTCGCCGTGGCTCATCCACACCTGGCTTCCGGGATGGATGCCCTTGAACAGGCCGTCATCCACGAAAATGTTGTCGAGCAGCACACGGCCGTACTCCCGGCTGGCGCTTCTTTCCACCTTGCCGCCGGCCCTTTTGGCCAGCAGCTGCGCACCGTAGCAAACGCCCAGCACGGGCACATGGCCTTGCAGGCCTTTCAGGTCGGTATCGGGCGCCGAGGCATCGAATACCGAGGCCGGGCTACCACTGAGGATCACGCCTTTCACGCTGGGATCATCGGCGAAGGACGCGGCCTGGTCGTACGGATGGATCTCGCAGTACACGTCGAGTTCGCGCACGCGGCGCGCAAGCAATTGGGTGTACTGTGACCCGTGGTCGAGGATGAGGATCTTGTTCTGCAAGGGCTGAAGAATTGGAGGCCAAAGTTATTGGCGGAGGCCTTGCGCCTGCCGCAAGCCGGTTAGTTCGGGCCGGGCACGGGAGAATCGTTGGGCCCGCTCAGGGGTGCACGGCCTTTTCCACATAGCCGATGATCTCGCCAGCAATGTCCTTTCCGGTGGCTTTTTCAATGCCTTCGAGTCCGGGGGAAGCATTAACTTCCAGCACCAACGGCCCGCGGCTGCTCTGGATCATGTCCACGCCTGCCACGCGCAGGCCCAGGGCGCGGGCGGCATGTATGGCCATTTCTTCTTCCTCGGCGGAAAGCTCGATCAATTCGGCGGCGCCGCCGCGGTGCAGGTTGCTGCGGAATTCACCTTCCTTGCCCTTGCGGCGCATGGCGCCTGCAATGGCCCCGTCCACCACGAAAGCGCGGATGTCCTCGCCGGCCGCCTCCTTGATGAACTCCTGCACGATCACGCGCGCCTTCAGGCTGTTGAAGGCCTCCACCACGGCCACGGCCGCCTTGCGCGATTCGGCAAGCACCACGCCCAGGCCCTGCGTGCCCTCGAGCAGCTTGATGATGCAGGGTGCGCCGCCCACGCGTTCCACCGCGCTGGCCACGTCCTTGCTGTAGTTGGTGAAAACGGTGCGGGGCATGTCCACCCCTGCCTTGCTGAGGATCTGCAGGCTGCGGAGCTTATCGCGGCTGCGCACCAGGCTTTGGCTTTCCACGGTGGTGAACACCTTCATGGCCTCGAACTGGCGCACCACCGCGGCGCCATAGAAGGTAACGCTGGCCCCGATGCGGGGGATGATCGCATCCACATGCTCCAGCCGTTGGCCGCCGTGCATCACATGCGGGTCCTTGCGGGCGATCACCAGATCGCATTTCACGTGGTCCACCACGCTCACTTCGTGGCCGCGGGCGCGGCCTGCCTCAACAATGCGGCGGGTGGAATACAGTTTGCTGCTGCGGGAAAGGACCAGGATGTTCATGGGGAAGGCGGGGCCAAATCTACTTCGCGCCGATGCGCCCCCCACCGCATCCAAAACCTTTGCCAAAGCCTGTACCAGCTCTATGGTCCCCACACTACATTCGTCCCTTATAAACCACTAGCCGTGGCACGAATCATCGCCTCCAGCACGCCCCTTGGTGCCAAGCTCACCGGGGAGCAGCAAGCATCCTTTGCCACCCAAGGGATGATCCATTTCCCTTCGTTCATCACGCGCGATACCGTGGCCGCGCTGTGGCGCGCCGTGGAAGCGGTGCAGCAGCAATGGCTGGCCGAGGGGCGCGAAAAGGTGAATGGGGTGCCCATCAAGTACGGGCATGATGTGGACGGCCGGAAGATCGTGCAGCGCTATGCGTTCGCCAACCACTTCAGCCCCGTGCT
>JBIQMI010000262.1:0-4449 GCA_044463585.1 Cryomorphaceae bacterium | reverse complement strand
GTCCGCCGCGCGGAGGGATCGAACAGGCAGCTATATTTGCGCCCCCGTAGGGAAACCGAGGGGGACATACCGGAGTGGCGGAATTGGTAG
Organism: Cryomorphaceae bacterium; assembly: GCA_044463585.1. GTDB lineage: Bacteria > Bacteroidota > Bacteroidia > Flavobacteriales_F > PHOS-HE28 > PHOS-HE28. Next base: position 4,359 of record JBIQMI010000262.1, on the reverse strand, counting down.
ACGCGCACGTTTCAGGGGCGTGTGACCGAAAGGTTGTAAGGGTTCGAGTCCCTTCTCCGGTACCAGCAAAGCGGCGCAAGCCGCTTTGCTGTTTTCAGCACGTGCGTAAGACCAAGCCAGCACCAATCGCCGACCCAGGAATTGGCACCTTGGCGAATTGGCAATTTGGCGAATTGTGGCGCGCGTGCCCAAGGCGTTGGGATCAGCTCTGCGGATACGCAGCACTAGCGGTCCGATCGCGGCCCAGGAATGGCACCTTGGCGAATTGGCAACTTGGCAAATTGTGGCGCGCGTGCCAAGGCGTTGGACCAGCTCTGCGGATACGCAGCACTAGCGGCCCGATCGGGGCCCAGGAATTTGCAACTTGGCGAATTGGCAACTTGGCAAATTGTGGCGCGCGTGCCAAGGCGTTGGACCAGCTCTGCGGATACGCAGCACTAGCGGCCCGATCGGAGCCCAGGAATTGGCACCTTGGCGAATTGGCAACTTGGCAAATTGCTACTGCAGGCGCAGCGTCTGGCCCACCCGCAGCGTGCTGCTGGCCGAAATGCGGTTCATCTTGCACAGGCGGTTCACGGCAACACCCGTCCGCCGCGAAATGGCGTACAGGGTATCGCCCTTGCGCACCTTGTAGTGGCCTGCCCGCTGGCCGCCCGGGACCTGGAAGCTGCGCGGCGTTACCGAATAGGTGTCGCAATGCAGCGTGCCGGCCGCAAGGTTGAAGATCTGCTCAGGATTGATCGGGTGGCCCAGGTAGCGCGTTTCGAAGTGAAGGTGGCTGCCCGTGGAACGGCCCGTGGAGCCGCCAAGGCCCAGCACATCGCCCGCCTCAACCTCGTCGCCCACGTCCACCAGCCGCTTGCTCAAATGGCCGTAAAGCGTTTCGAGCCCATTGGGGTGGCGCACCACCACCACATGCCCAAAGTCGCGGTGGTAACGCGAAATGCGCACCCTGCCCGCAAAGGCGCTCATCACCGGGTCGCCGGTCTGCAGCTTGATGTCCGTGCCGTAATGGTGGCGGCCGTGCCGTACGCCGAAAGGCGAGGTAACATGCCCCAGGATCGGCATGGCATGGTCGCAATCGGCCCAGGCCAAGCGCAGGTCGACCGTATCGGTCACCGATGCACGGCGCCCGAAGATCTGGTCCGTGTTCCAGTCACCATAGGTGTCGTACGCCGGAATGAAGAACGCTGAATCGGCGGCGGTCCATTCCATGGCCTCCCCGTTCATGTCGTCCATCAGCAAACCGGAGCCGGCTTCCTCGTAGCTGCTGCTGTCCTCAGGGCCGCCGATGGCGGTGCTGTCCACTTGCCCCAAGGCGGGCTGCAGCATCGCCGCCCACAGCAACAGCGAGCAAGCGATGGAAATGGTTTTTTCCGTCATGGCGCGCAAAACTATCCGCAGGACCGGACCTTGCAACTAACCGGACCGCTTGATCATCAACAACTCCGCCTGATTTTTATCACTGTGTGAACTTTCCCTTTATCCATGCACGATCCAGGGCCACCCACCATCTTTGTGCCCCCGGTTAAGGATCGTTAAGCATGCCCACCATTCGCCTCTTCCCCTTCCTCTTCCCCCTGGTTTTTATTGCCTGCGCACAGCCCGCCATGCCGGACGAACAGGATAGCCTTGGAGTGGACCGTGCGAGCATGGATGCACGGGTGCGCCCGCAGGTGTACGAGCCGGTGAAGCTCACTGCCGACCTATCGCAGCTTACCGAAGAAGAGCGGGGCATGCTCGTGCTGATGGTGCAGGCCGCACAGGTGATGGACACTTTGTTCTGGCAACAGGCATGGGGAAGGCCCGACAGCATACCGGCCAAGCATCCTTCCCCCGAGGCCAAACGCTTCTTCGCCATGAATTACGGGCCGTGGGACCGGCTGGCGGGCAACAGGCCTTTTATCGACGGCGTGGGCGAAAAGCCGAAGGGCGCGCGGTTCTACCCGCTGGACATGGGCGCGGAGGAATACGACGCATGGGGCGATAGCGCAAAGGCAAGTGCCTATACCATGGTGCGCCGCGATGCCGCCGGCAAGCTGGTGGCCGTGCCGTACCACCAGTACTTCAAAGGACCGGTGCAGCGCGCAGCCGCCCTGCTGGACAGCGCGGCCGCGCTGGCAAAGGATCCGGGACTGAGATCTTACATGCTGGCCCGCGCAAACGCACTGCGCACCGATCGGTACACCGCCAGCGACCTGGCCTGGATGGACATGCGCAACAACAACATCGACCTGGTGATCGGGCCCATTGAAACCTACGAGGACCAGCGCTTCGGCCAAAAGGCGGCATACGAAAGCTATGTGCTGGTGAAGGACAAGGAATGGACGCGGAGGCTGGAGCGCTTCGCCAAGTTGCTGCCCGGCCTGCAACGCGACCTGCCCGTGCCCCCTGCATACAAGAAAGAGCGCCCCGGCAGCGATGGGCAATTGGGCGCCTACGATGTGCTCTACTACGCCGGCGACTGCAATGCCGGCGGCAAGACCATTGCCGTGAACCTGCCCAACGATGAGGCCATCCAACTGAAAAAGGGCACGCGCCGCCTGCAATTGAAGAATGCCATGCAGGCCAAGTTCGACAAGATCGTGGTGCCCATTGCCACCGAGCTCATCGATGCGGACCAGCGCGCGCACGTCACCTTCGATGCCTTTTTCCAGAACGTGATGTTCCACGAAGTGGCGCATGGGCTGGGCATCAAGCACACGGTGAATGGCAAGGGCACCGTGCGGCAGGCGTTGCTGGACGAGGCGTCCGCGCTGGAGGAAGGCAAGGCCGATATCCTGGGCCTTTACATGGTTGAGCAATTGCGCGCCAAGGGCGAGATCAGCGGGGGCACCCTGATGGACAACTACGTCACCTTCATGGCCAGCGTGTTCCGCTCGGTGCGCTTCGGCGCGGGCTCGGCGCATGGCCGCGCCAACATGCTGCGCTTCAATTTCTTCATGCAGGCCGGCGCTTTCCGGCGCGATTCCACCGGCACCTACCGCGTGGATGCCGATAAGATGCACCAGGCCATTGCCGACCTGGCCGGCCTGATCCTGCGCCTGCAAGGCGATGGCGACCGCGAGGGCGTGCAGGAACTCATGGCCCGACAGGGCGGCATCGGCAACGAACTACAACAGGACCGGGGCCGTTTGGAAAAGGCCAAGATCCCCGTTGATGTGGTATTCGAGCAAGGGTTGCACGTGCTTGGCCTGGGTGAAAAATGACGAACGCATAAGCATGGCCGGGAAGGAGGATCCAGCGGTGGCCCCCGAAAAGCAATTGACGGTGCTGCCGTGGTCGTTGCGCTTCCTGCTGGCCATGGTGGTGGCGCTGCCGCTGTGCATGTGGCTATGGCCGCACCTGCCCCTGCTGCGCGTGCCCGCACTGTGGGACATGGGCCTGGACCGGTTGGTGGCCTTCACGGCGGTGCTGGCCCTGGTGATGCTGCTGTTGCGCCGCCTGCCACTGATCAGCTACGGCGCACTGGTGCTGGCGCTCGGGGTGCTCACATGGAAAAGCTTCAGTGGCGGCTACGGCCTGCGCGAATTGTTCCGATCCTACGGGCAATCATTGGCCGCGCTGCAGCAGAACACCACCGCGCTGCCCGAGGTGGGCGGCCTGAAGCCTTTCGCGCGGGCGGACGAGCTCAAGATGGCCATGAACTACATGGATCCTGAGGTGCGCTCCTTCGCCGTGCGCGCCGCCACCACCTGGTTCAGGGAGGAGGCCAGCGAGGGCGACCACACGCTCATACAGGCCTTCAGCATTTTCAAGGTGATCAATTCGTCGTGGGTGTACGTGAGCGATCCCGCCGACGATGAGTACTTCGCCAAGGCCAGCGAAAGCGTGTCGCTGCTGGCCGGTGATTGCGACGATCACGCCGTGCTGATGGCCGCATGCATCAAGGCCATCGGAGGCAAGGTGCGGCTGGTGCGGACCACCGGCCACATCTACCCCGAACTGTGCGTTGGCAATGCGCAGGCCATGCAGCGCGCCGCATACCTCATCCGCAACGTGCTCTTCCCCGATGAAGCGCGCTATGCCGACCTGTACTACCACACCGATGCGAACGGCGATCGCTGGATCAACCTCGACTACACGCGCCATTATCCCGGCGGGCCCGTGATGAACGAGAAGATCATCGGCATACTGCATGTATGAACGGTGCCGCGCACGCGGACCGGCAACAGCGCCTGACCTACTTTTGGCCGTATGCCCCCCGACAAGAAACTGGTGCACCCGGCCGACCTGGCCAAGGCCAGCCACATGCGCCCCGGTGATCCGCGCATCGCCGTGCTGGCCGAGGTGAGCGGACTGAAGCGGCTGGAGCGTTTCTACAACGAGATCGAGCTCAGGCCGGGCGGCGATTTCATC
>JBIQMI010000261.1:0-4476 GCA_044463585.1 Cryomorphaceae bacterium | reverse complement strand
GTTGAGCAGATCGCGAAGCTGAATGAAGTGGCCGCCGGGGGCGAGGTGGACGTGAAAGCGACCTTGAAGGACCTGGAGAAGAAGCTGGCCGAAACCCGCAAGGAGGTGTACGGCAACCTAACCCCATGGCAGCGGGTGCAGGTGAGCCGCCACCCCGATCGGCCGTACAGCCTGCAGTACATCAACTACCTCAGCGACAATACCTTCATCGAGCTGCACGGCGACCGTACCGTGCGCGACGACAAGGCGATGGTGGGCGGCTTCGGCATGATGGACGGGCGCACCGTGATGTTCATCGGCCAACAGAAAGGGGTGAACACCAAGATGCGGCAGTACCGCAACTTCGGCATGCCGAACCCCGAGGGCTACCGCAAGGCCCTGCGCCTGATGAAGTTGGCCGAGAAATTCAACAAGCCGGTGATCACGCTGATCGATACGCCCGGCGCCTTCCCGGGCCTAGAGGCCGAGGAGCGGGGGCAAGGCGAGGCCATTGCCCGCAACTTGCTGGAAATGGCGCAATTGAAAGTGCCCATCATTTGCGTGATCATTGGCGAGGGGGCCTCCGGTGGCGCGCTGGGCATTGGCGTGGGCGACAAGGTGCTGATGATGGAAAATGCATGGTACTCGGTGATCTCGCCGGAAAACTGCTCCACCATCCTGTGGCGCACCTGGGATTTCAAGGAGCAGGCCGCGGCCGCGCTGAAGCTTACTGCGGAGGACATGTTCGGCAACGGACTGGTGGACGGCGTGGTGCCTGAGCCGGTGGGCGGTGCCCATGCCGACCCCGATGAGGCCTGCCGACTGGTGAAGGTGGAGGTGAAGAAGCAGCTTGACCGGTTGGTGAAGCTGGACGCCGAGAAGCGCGTGGAAAAGCGCATCGCCAAGTACTGCAAGATGGGCGTGGTGAAGAAGGCCAAGTAGGCCTACCGGTTGAACAAGGGCAGCACGCGCATTACGCTTCCGGCGACAGGCCACGTGCTTTCCACGGCCCCGCTGGCCACATTGATCACCAGCACTTCATTGTCCGCCCCGCCGTAGGCCACACCGTTCAGGTCATCGTACGCCAGTGTGTGCAGGGCAGGGGTGCTGCCCAGCGGCAATGCACCTGCACCGCCGTAGGTAAAGCGGTACAGGTCGCCATTGGCCAGCGCTACCAGCCATTGGTTGCCGCCCAGGTCCGCCACCGCGGCGATCGGTGCCGGCCAGCTCCAGGCTTCCCACGTGCCGCCGCCGTCCAGGGTGCGGTCCAGCACGCGGCCGGTGCCGTTGCGGTTGCCGAACACCAGCACATGCCCGGCATCGCGCACCGCTAAGTGCACCGGTTCAAGGTCCAACGGCTGTGTATCGAAAGCTGCGCCGGACAAGCGGAAATAAGCACCGAGCCGGTGTTCGCCGGTAACGTAGTGCCGCTCGGTGGCCACCATCAGCGCATCGGTGGCCACGGTTTGCGTGGCCCGGAACTGGTCCGGCAATATCGCTACCGTTCCGCCGGTGCCGTTGAGCGGATCATAGGCGTGCAGGGTGCCGTTGTCCATGCCCACGTACAAGCGCCCATCGGCGGCCAGGTCCACGCTGGTGAACCATGGAAGACCGACGCTGGACTCGTTGGGCAGCTGCCACATTGTTCCCAGCCCGTCCGGATTGAATGCGCGCAGGCTGCCCTGTGCGCCACCGGCCACCACCAGGCGTTGCGCGGTGGAGCTTACCGCCGCGCCGCCAAGGTCCATGGCCCAAGTGGCCACCGGAAGCACTTGTCCCGTACTGTCGCGCTTGTACAGGGCCACTTGGCCCTGCGTAACGGCAACGGCATACACTCCGCGCAGGTAGCGCGGCACGGCGGCCAAATAGATCATGCGCATGTCCCAGGCACTGTTCCTGCCGTCGTAGGCCGTGGCCTTCAGTTTATATGTGCTGCTGGGCAGTTGTGTTTGCACGATCGGCAGTGCCAGGGTGATCGCGGCACTGGTGCCGCCCACACTGGCGGACACGCCCGGCACCACAGGGATGTCGTTCGCGTTGAGCAACTGCACGGCCACTTGCTGCAGACCGAGGTCGTCGTGGGCCTCCACCTGTACCAGGAGCGTATCGGGCACCTGCACCTGCTGATGGTCGGCCGGGCTGATGATGGTGATGCGTGGCGCCCCATCGGCCGCATCCCGCTTGCACGCCGTTGAAAAAAGCCCGAATAGCAGCGGCAGGACAAGGGCTTGTTGATAACGCATCCTCACAAAGTAACAACCCGCGCGGCTTTGCCGATCCACTAACGATCCGGCATTGTTCGACTGTTGAAACATTGGGATTCTTTCCTGACCGGCGACAGGGGGAGGCCTGCCTGCCGGGTTACCTTTGGCATCCCTCCGCTGGCAGGTGCATCCCGCTCCCCGGCGTACATACATGAACCAATTCCAAGCCCCCTCTTCCGGTACACGCGCCATGGACCGGAAGCGACGCCCGGCGCCCGTGATGGACCCCGCCGTGGACAGTGGCCGACTTCCGCCCCAGGCACCCGACCTGGAGGAGGCCGTGCTCGGCGCCATGATGCTCGAGAAGAATGCCGTGAACGAGGCCATCGACATACTGGTGCCCGAGAGTTTCTATGTGGACGCCAACCGCAGGATCTTCGAGGCCATCCAGCATCTGTTCCGCACCGACCAGCCGATCGACATCCTAACGGTGACCCAAGAGCTGAAGAAGCGGGCCGAGCTCGACATCGTGGGCGGCGCCTTCTACATCAGCCAGCTCACCAACCGTGTGGCCAGCAGCGCCAACGTGCAGTTCCACGCGCGCATCATCAGCCAAAAGCACCTGATGCGCGAAATGATCCGCATCAGCGCCAGCACCATACAGGACGCCTACGACGAAAGCACCGACGTGTTCGAACTGCTCGACCGCACCGAACAGCAGATGTTCGCGGTGACCAGCGGCACGCTGAAGCGCAACTACGAGCCGATGAGCGAGCTGATCCAGGGCGCCATCGCACAGATCGAGGCCACCAAGGCCAAGGGGGGCGGCATGAGCGGCGTGCCCACCGGCTTCACCCAGCTGGACAAGCTTACCGCGGGTTGGCAGCCCAGCGACATGATCATTGTGGCCGCCCGCCCCGCCATGGGCAAAACCGCCTTTGTGCTCAGCATGGCGCGCAACATCGCCGTGGAGCACAACCAGGCCGTGGCCGTGTTCAGCCTGGAGATGAGCAGCACCCAGTTGGTCACCCGTTTGATCTCCAGCGAGTCGGGCCTCAGCTCCGAAAAGCTGCGGAAAGGGGAGCTGACCGAGGCGGAATTCAAAACGCTGCACCAACAGATCGGGCGGCTCTCCAACGCGCCGCTCTTCATCGACGATACCCCGGCGCTCAACATCTTCGAGCTGCGCGCCAAGTGCCGCAGGCTGAAAAGCCAGCACGATGTGAAGCTGATCATCATCGACTACCTGCAGTTGATGACCGCGGGCAGCGAGGCCAACCGCGGGGGCAACAGGGAACAGGAGATCAGCTCCATCTCCCGGTCGATCAAAAGCATAGCCAAGGAATTGAACGTGCCCATTATTGCGCTCAGCCAGTTGAGCCGCCAGGTGGAAAGCCGCGGGGGCGACAAACGGCCGATGCTCAGCGACCTGCGCGAATCGGGCGCAATTGAGCAGGATGCCGACCTGGTGTGCTTCCTCTACAGGCCCGAGTACTACAAGATCATGGAGGACGAACATGGCTCCACCATCGGCATCGGCGAGGTGATCGTGGCCAAGCACCGGAACGGTGCAATAGACAATGTGCGATTGCGTTTCATATCGGAATTGGCCAAATTCACCGACCTGGAAACGGGCGACATGAACTTTGGCGGCGGCTTTGGGCACGGTCCGGTGCAGACGATCACCATGCCCAGCCGCATGAACGATGAAACGGATGACCTCGGTGCGCCTTTCTGAACTGTTGCATACCTGGCGCAACAGCGCTTTCGCCTTGGCGGCCCTCTTGGGCCTGGCGCTGGCCGCCACACCGGCACACGCCGCCAAGATCTTCATTCCCATGGACCGTGGGCAGGCCGACCACTTGAAGGCCTACGGCATCGTGTACTGGGTGCTGGAGAGCGACGTGCCCGTGGATTGGCTGCTCAACTACAAGGGCGGGAGCTTCATGCTGGACCGCATTGCCGCGGTGGAGCGTGAATGCACCGTGCGCGGGGTCACCTTCAACGTGATCGCCGATGCGCAGGCCAACAGCATACTGGCCGAAATAGCGGATCCCGAGGTGAACATGGAAGTGGTGAAGCTTGAAAAAGCACCCAAGATCGCCGTGTACGCACCCGAAAGCTTCCAGCCGTGGGACGACGCCGTGGCGCTGGTGATGACCTATGCCGAGATCCCGTACGACCGTATCTACGACCGCGAGATCCTGCGCGAAAGCCTGCCCAAGTACGACTGGCTGCACCTGCACCACGAGGACTTCACCGGGCAGTACGGCAAGTTCTACCGCATGTTCCG
>JBIQMI010000260.1:0-4485 GCA_044463585.1 Cryomorphaceae bacterium | reverse complement strand
GGAGCAGGATGAGCGTAAGGAAGGTCCAATTCACGGTATCGAGCGTGGCACCGCCCCCTTGTGCAAAATGCACGGCCAAGTAAGTGGCCAGGGCGAGCCCGGTGAGGAACACGGGCAAGCGTGATGCATCGAGGCGATCGGCAGGTGTTTGCGCGGGAGCGGCCTTGGGCGGTGCGTTGTTTTCTGCGCCCACGGTGGCAGGCAGTTCGCGGATGGCCATGCCCGCACGGGGTGCCGCGACCGTGAGCATGAGCGCGCAGACGGCCACGGTGCCCGAGATGGCGAGCAGGTTCCAGCCGGCGAAAATGGTGCGTGATACGGGCAGTGTGCTGCCGCCCATGGCCTGCGCCAGGAATGAACCCGGCGTGGCCGCGGTAAGCGGCCCCGAGCCCGAGAGGCCCATGTGCCAAACGATGAAGCCCGAATAGCCTGCTGCCACCAAGAGCGGATAGTGAAGCTTGATGCCGTGTCCTCGTGCCTGTACCGCAGTTTCGCGGGCAAGCAGGGCACCCGTTACCAGGCCCAGGCCCCAGTTGATCAAGCTGGTTGCGGCGGCAACCAAGAACACGAACACGTACGCGCCAGTGGCCCCGCGTGGCACCCCGGCGAGTTTGCGAAGAAGGCCGCGCACGGGGCCGGTATTGGCAAGCATGTGGCCCAGCAACAGGATGAGGCACATTTGGGCCATGAAGGCGAGCAGGCCACTGAGGCCATCGCCCCAACTGCGCACCACCTGCATGGGGCGGGCTTCGGTGAGGCCCAGCGCAAGCAGGGCCACCACGGCCGTGAGCAGGATGGCGAAGCTGAGCGAGGAGGGGATCCAACGCTCGAGGAAGCTGTTGAACCCGGTGGTTGTTGGTTTGAAGGGTGGGCGACGTGCCATGGGCTGGGTGAAAGTAGGGTGTGTTCCGGAGGTGCGGGGGGATTTTGCAGTGAAGTGCAGGGGCGCAGGGCATGCCGTCCACGGTGTCCACATTGTCCACCTGCGCGCTGAGAATGAAACTGCTTTGGCCGAAAGGGTTGAACCGCGTGGAATGCGAAGCTGCAGGGCGATGGAGGACGCCGAGAAATGCCTCGGCCGCGCCGGGCTTTTGCCTTGAAGCGCAGGGACGGGGGCGGGGAAGGGCCCGTCTCTACGCGCCCAACTTCTTCACAAGGCCCTCCACTTCCTCCTCGGTGGCGCGCAGCATTTCGTTGCAGAAGCTGATCAGTTCCACCGCGCGCTTCACATGCCGCGACAATTCGTCCACGCCGATCTTGTTTTCCTGCAGGCCCTGCATGATCTCCTCCAATTCGGCATAGGCCGTTTCGTAGGTCAACTTCTCCTCGCTCATGGTTCGGTGTTGCTCTTGGTGTACCGCACTGTTCCCCGGGCAAAGGTGGCCTGCAAACGCAAACCTGCGGGCCTTGCATGGCAACGCATCCGATCACGCCTTCTCACAATTCGGTCCTGCTGATCGTGGACCATACTTTCCCTTGCGCAAGGCTGGTCTCCAACTCATCGCCGGGGGCCAGGCTGTTGGCGGAGCGCACGGCCTTTCCGTTGTGGCGGGTTATGCTGAAGCCGCGTTCCAGCGAGCGTTGGGGGTGCATTAGGCCAATGGTTTCCTGTATGCCGTGCAGGCGTTGCAACAATTGCACGAAGCGGTGCTGGGCCAAGGCCGCCAATTGATGCCGGTGGGCATCCAGCCGTTGGCCGTCGCGGGCAAGGCACTCCTTCGCGCCGCGCATGAAAATGTTCGTGGCGTGGTGCAATGCACCACGTTCGTTGCGGCACATGCCCACGGGCAACAGGCGCAGGGTTTCTGCGTTCCGCGCCAGCCGGTCGCGGTGGCCCGCAAAAACCGACAGCACGTTGTTCTGAATGCCCACGGCCATGGCGGTGAGCAATCCCTCGAAGTAGGCCGCGCGGTCCACGATCCAATCGGCCACTGCCGTGGGTGTTTTGTGCTGCCCGTGCGCCACCAGGTCGGCCACGCTGGTGTCGGTATCGTGCCCAATACCGGTAAGCACGGGCATGGCCATGAGCGCCAAGGCGCGCGCCAGTTCCAGGTCGTTGAAGGGCTCCAGGTCCAATCGTGATCCGCCGCCGCGCACCAGCACCACTGCATCAAACTGCCCTGCGGCCACGCGTTCCAACGCCCGCACCAGCTCCGGCGGCGCGGCATCGCCCTGCACGGCTGCATGGAAAACCTGTACGCTGAAAGCGTATCCATGTTCATTCTGCGCCAAGTGCTGCATGAAATCCGCGTACGCGGCCGATCCCTGCGAGGTGATCAAGGCGATGCGCTGCACCACCAACGGCAAGGGGCGTTGCCGGTTCAGGTCGTACAGGCCTTCGCGTTTCAGGGTGGCGATCGTTTCCTGTTTGCGCCGTTCCAGCGCGCTTATGGTAAAGCTGGGGTCGATCGCTTCGATCACCAGGCTGAAGCCGTGCACCAGATGGAAGTTCGGCTTGGCCAGGAACAGCGTTTCCACGCCGTCCTTCAGTATGTTCCTGCTTTCCTCGCCAAGCTGGCCCATCACGCGTTGCAGCGTACTGCCCCAGATCACGCCGCGCATGGCGGCCACGCGCGCGCCCTGCTCATGCTGCACCAATTCCAGGTAGGCGTGGTTGGCGACCTTTATGGAGGCGATCTCGGCGCTTATCCAAAATGCCGCGCCGTGCGTGGCTTCCTCAATGCGCTGCCGCACCGCCAGCCCAAGTTGGCGCAGCGTCCAGATCTTGCGTTCGGGGGCCTGCATGGTGGAGTGCGTGCACAAGTTTAACCCGCACCGGCCGGTACCAACGCAGAAAGCCGGACCTGCTCGGTCCGGCTTTCCTCGTCAATGCGCGGGCGTAATGCCCTGCGGCCGCATCAACGCTTGTTTTCCTGCGCGCGGCCGGGGGTTTGCTGCGCTTGGTCCTGGGGCTGCTTCTGTTGCTGCTGGGTAGAAGGTTGGCGCTCCTCTTCGCGCTTGGCTTGCGGCTGCTGCTGGCCAGGCTGTTGTTGGCCGGGTTGGTTGGCCTGGTTGGGATTTTGGTTCCTGTTTTGATCTTGGGTTGGCATCTGTAAAAATGGTTTTTGTTTGCCCGCGGCGGGCGCTGACCATCAGCTCCCTGTAAACCGGTTGGCGCTTCCACAGTTCCAAACCCCGCGCCACGACCGTGTTAAAATGCCCCAAAGCCGCTACTGCCCTGGCCTTCCGGCGCGTCATGGCATTTGCGGCACGCACCTGATCGGGGCGCAATGGCCCCGATCACATCCCTTTCGGGCAAGATCGGTGACGACCCGCCTCACAGCACCCGCCGTATGCTGTGCAGCCGGTGGGTATGCTGGCCGGCCGCCTGGTCCCATATGCCGTTGTTGTCCAGCCTATCCACCCGCACCCGGCCAGAGGCATGCATTATCCGCTGCTGTTCCAGCACCACGCCCACATGCACAATACGCCCTTCCGCGTTGTGGAAAAAGGCCAGGTCGCCGGTGGTGGCGTCTTCCAAGGTGGGTACCACACTTCCTTTTTCCGCCTGCTGCCAGGCATCGCGCGGCAGCGCACGCCCACTGGCCAAAAAAAGCATCTGCGTCAGTCCCGAGCAGTCAACCCCGAAAGGCGAGCGGCCGCCCCACAGGTACGGTGTGTTCAGCCATTGGTCCTTCACCGCCAGCATGCGCATCACCGGCGTACCATTCTGCTGGGCCGTGGTGCGGCCGGGGAAGGTGAGCTTCTCCTGCGCGATCCTGAATGCGCCGTGCGCGTAGGCGGGCAGCACCGCCCCGAAGGGCACGATCATGGCGCCCTGGGCAGTGCTTACGTGCACGAACTGCTCGGTGGAGCGCACCGGCCGGTCGTCCATGGCACCCTCATCAGGTACCAGTTGCTTGTTGTCGGCCCAGCCTTCATAGCCGTCGTGGTGAAAACGCAGCCTCGACCATTTTTCGCCGTGCTCCAGCACGTCCGCGGTTTCGCCAAGAAGCCATTGCGTCACCTGTTCCGCACGGTCATCGGGCTCGCGCCGCACGGGCACAATGCTCAACGGGCACACCACCCGCTCCATCTGGTTCATGCGGCTAAAGTGGGGCAGCGTCCGGTGCGGCCGGGGTTGGGCATGCGCGAGTTATGCCCGGCACCCGGTTAATGGTTGTTGGGCGTGTCCCGGCCAGGGCAAAAGGCATTTTCTGGAAAGGCCGGGCCGCGTGCTCCGCTATAGCTGCCTTGTTGCGCCGGCGGCCATGGCGCTCCGGGGTCGCCGCGCTGCGGCGCCTCCTCGCTGCACATGGCCGCAAGGCGCACCCGCGGCAGGCTGCCGCTGCGCCCGCTCACGCAAAGCGCTGTGGCAACGCCGTGGCAATCGCGCCTAAAGCGCCTCGATCACCATGGCGCTGGCCCCGCCGCCACCGTTGCAAATGCCTGCGGCGCCGTACTTCTTGCGGCGCTGCTTCAACGCGTGCACCAGCGTTACCATGATCCGCGCGCCGCTGCAACCCAGTGGGTGCCCCAGTGATA
>JBIQMI010000259.1:0-4510 GCA_044463585.1 Cryomorphaceae bacterium | reverse complement strand
GTGTACCATGGCTGAGCCAACACGCGACTTCCTGTTGGACGAAACCGGGCGGCTGGTATTGCGCAACGGCGGCATCGCCACCTGCGACAGTTACACCCAAGAGGTGGCGCTGCTTATGCTGTCATGCCAGGGCGAACTACGCCACGACCCGCTGGCCGGGTGCAACCTGGTGCGGCGCACCAACAGCCGCATCAGCCGTGGCGAGATGGAGCGCACCGTGCGCATTCAGGTGGAGCGCGACGGCAAAAGTTGGGCGGATGTGCGTAACGGCGTGAACCTGAAGACCAATGGATAGGCGCATCATCACCCAGCCAGGCCAATGCCTGGAGGACATCGCCCTACAGGAGTACGGCAGCATCGACGGTGCGCCATTGGTGGTCTTTGCCAACGAGGATGTGTTCGTGAATGGCTTCAGCACCGACCTCCAACCAGGCACCAAGCTGGTGATTGCCGGTGAGCCGATCGACAAGCCCATGTATGACACCATGCGGAAGCTCGGAGTGGTGCCGTCCACGGTGAGCGACGGGGACGGCGAGGCGCTGGGTGACTTCAGCAGCGACTTCAATAACGACTTCAACAACGAAGGATAATGCCGACGGGGATCACGTATAGCAATCTGGAACAGCTTCTCGAGCATATCGCGGAGAATATGACCGAGAACGGCAATCAGGAGAATACGGGCGCGCGAACGCAAAGCCTGCTGACCACCATCGCACAAAGCCTGCTGGCCATTGTGGGCGCTGCACCGGACGCTGGGGGCTTCATTCCTGAATGGGATCCCGGCCTGGAGTACACTGGCCAGACCATCGTCGAGCACAATGGCTTCCTCTGGCTCTACGCCGGTGGCGGCCCGGACACCGGTACCGAGCCTGGAACAAACAGCACCGTGTGGCTCACCCTGGGACAGCCGCCCCCGCCCAATCTGGCCCAGGTGTTGGCCGTGGGTAATCGCAGCGGGGCCAAGGACATCGATGTGGACGCGGGACAGGCCATCGCATTTCGAGGCCCTGAGAGCGACGGGCGCATAAGGCTGGTCCCGACGGCCGTGACGGATGATGGCGAGGTCAAGCTGCCGACCCGAAATGGCACGCTCGCGTTGCTCGAGGATGTTCCCGACCTGAACGATGCGAACCTCCAACGCGTGTTGGTGAACGGTGCCGAGACCAGCGGCAGAAGCATCGGCGTGAGCGAAGGGGATGGCGTGAACTTCCTCCAAGGCGCTAATTACGTGCGGGTCAAGGCTCCTTCGGCGCTCGCAGACAACCGCAACATACAGTGGCCGGACAAAAGCGGCACAGTAGCCACCACTGATGACGTGGCGGCGGTGGCCGCACTGGTGGACGGCACGATGCGTGCGCCGGAACCGTACACGCCCAGCGGTGGGCTTTACCCGGCAACGTATGGCGGAGGAGTGGTCCAAAAGGGCGACACATTTCGGCTGGGTGCTGGCACGATGGGCGCGGTAACGGTGAATGCCGAGGACCTGTTGATCGCGCTGGTGGATGCGCCGGGCCAGGCGGATGCGAACTGGCAAGTGATCGAGAGCAACAGGACGGTGGCCACCCAAGCCGAAGCGGAGGATAGCGCCAGTGTGGACCTGAACAAGCTCATGCCGCCACGGCGGTGGTGGCAGGCGTGGACGAAGGGGTTGACGTTGACGGCGTTCGGCAACGCCGTGCGCAACATGCTGCTGACGGGCTACACCGTGGGGACCAACGCGGCCGTGGCCGCTACCGACAGCATCATGGCGGCCATCCGCAAGCTGCAAGGACAGATCAATGCCACAAATACGGCGGTCAGCAGCAAGCTCGACAAGGCGAGCAATCTGGGCGACCTGGCGAATGCGGGGGCGGCTCGCGCTAATCTTGGCCTCGGCCTGCTTGCGGTGGAGGACGGTGTGAACAGCACGGAGATCCGGCCGCCTTATGGTGAGCCAGCGCATACGGTCGAGGACGCCATTCCGGCTTGGCTCATTTCGTCCGTCCCGGCTACCATCCCATTCCTTGCGCTTGACTACGAGCCTGGTGTCCCGTCGTTTGACCCGGGCGAGCCAGCGATACCTGGCAAGTGGGTGCTTGCCCACGCCGGTAGAAATGGCGGACGTGTCCTGGGGTTCGGCGTGAATATAGCGAATGTAAGCAGCAGCATGGTTCAGGTCGAGCGCATATACACGGGCGGAGAGTTCTACTTGGCCGAGCGTAGCGTCCCTATCGATCTTGCCGGAGGCGTGCATAATTCGCCTTGGTGCCTGACGAACACTCCTGGACTGGTGCTGCCTAAAGGGATGCCTCCGCCACCCGGCATCGCGATCGACGAGGGTAAGGTGGTGGTGATCTCGAATCCTGGCCCGGCCCCATCCTTCAGTATGCGTTGTCAGGTCATCGGCGCACCGGGAGCGATTAGTGGAGGGCCATCCGGCGGGCCTTCGCAGATGATACAGCTCACCGACGGATTCGCCACCAATCTCGGCGCGGCGGCTGGCGGGCAAACCATCTTCGACAGCCTGCTGAGCGCCGTCAAGATAGACCCTGGCGTCTACCAGGTGGAGCTCAAGCTGGGCCTGAAGGTGAAGGACACGGTGAACAGTCCTGCGCACGCCGGCTTTGCTTCAGTGGCCTTGGAGGTCACGCCGAACACGGTGGTCAATAAGGCATACGGAACGCTTACGATCGTGCAGAAGCCAACAGGCGCGCCTGGATTGTCGGACATCGCCAGCGAGGGTTATGATAAGGCTGTGCGTACGTGGACTGCCTTGAACGATGCCGGGGACGGAGTGTTGCAAACCACCGTGTTGCGGGGCATCATAGCGATACCGAGCAATGCCACCGGCGGCGTGGAGGCCAGCCGGTATTGGCGCGTGCGCATCGCCAGCAGCGATGCCGACCATACGGTGAGCAATGTGGGCACGAGCTACATCGTGTGGACGAAAATAAAGGGGGTGTGATGAGCACGGAGAGCATCTACAACAGCATAGCCAGCGCGGCCAGCCAAGAGGCGGCATTGGCGGAGCTATCGCCAAATCCCGATACCGCTGACCAGCTCCGGGCAGACCTTAGCAGCGGCAGCAAGGTGAGCGTGTGGCGGCTCTTCGCCTGGCTCTTCGCCTACGCATCCAGCGTGCAACAGGCGCTTTGGGAGCGGTACCGCAAGGATGTGATGGACCTGAGCCGTGATGGCCACTACGGCACACGGTGGTGGTACATCGCCAAGGCCAAAGCCTTTCAGCTCGGCCACGCCTTGGTGATGACCTCGCTGGACGGCAGCTACGCGGTGGATGATCCCGGAGCGCGCATCATCACCCATGCAGCGGTGGCAGAGCGCGCGAACCTTGTTCAGGTGATGGTGGCCAAGGGAACGGCAACGCCCTTGCAGAAGCTCACGCCCGATGAGCTGGCGGCGGTCAACGACTACTTCCAGCATCTGCGGCCCACCGTGCAGGTGCAGTGCATTACTGGCGATCCCGATAGCGTCAAGGTCACCGGTGCGGTGGTTTACGACCCCGAAACGCCGATCATGGCTGTGCAAAGCGCGGTCAAGCAGGCGTTGGATAGCTACCTCAGCACGCTCGATTTCGGAGGCGTGATGCGCATCCAAGACCTGCGTTCTGCTATCATGGCCGTGCAAGGCGTAGTGGATGTTGTCTTCGCGCTGGTAGAGGCGCGCAGCACCGGCCCGTTCAGGCCAGTGCAGCGTCTGTACCAAAGCTACGCCGGTCACATGCAGCTCGACCCGTACAGCTCCATCATCAGCACTATCACCTGGCAGCAAGGTCGTATCTAAGATGCTGTACACGTTCGACCTGCGCAAGATCCTTCGGCGGTACTCGCCGGGGTGGTTTCGCTGGGCGGCCAATCAAAGCTTGGCCTACGCGCTGTGCCGCAGGCTGGGCACGCTCGACGTATGGTTCACCCGGCTGCGCAGCGACGTGGCGAAGGAATGGCAGTACAACGGGCTCTCACACAGCCTCGAATGGGCGCTGAACGACAAATTCGACAGCGTGCAGCGCCGCATTTGGCTCACGCTGCCGGACCACGTGAATTACACCTTCTTCGGTACCGTGGAGGAAGCTCCCGCCGACTTCTTCGAGGACGTAGCGGATCCGCTCGCGCATTACTTCTTCGATGCAGCCGACTTGGCGAACGCGGTGCTCTATCCTTTCGAGTTCGACATCAACGTGCCGGACGCGCTGGGCATCTCTCCGGTGGCCGTCTTCGCGCTCGTAGACATCTATCGGTTCGCAGGACGCCGACCGAGGGTGATCATTCGCGGCCCGCTTAACGCCATCTACGGCATCTACTACTACCAGGACTACTATGGATAGATTCAAGCCTAGGGCTGGCACAGGCAGGTTCGCCTTCCAGCACATCGACTATATGCAGGACGCGGCGCAGAAGGCGCTGGCCAACGCATTCGCAGACTACATCGCGGTCACCGACAGCTTCTACGTCCAGGGCGGGTTGATCACCGAGACGCCTTCCGGCACGGCCACCAACTACACGATCACAGAGGG
>JBIQMI010000258.1:0-4513 GCA_044463585.1 Cryomorphaceae bacterium | reverse complement strand
ATTGGATTCCTCCTTCAAGCGGCCCTCGTGGTCGCAGTAATGGAACAACACCTGGTCCTCCTGGTCGAGCCTTTTCAGCGTATCGCTGTCGGCATAGTAGCGCCCTTCGCCGTGGGCAATGGGTATGCGGAGGGGCTTGTCCTTCAATGCGGCGGTAAGTACCGTGTTGCGCGTGGCTGGCCGTACCCACACGTTGCGGCAGATGAATTTCAGGCTTTCGTTATGGAGCAGGGCACCGGGCAGCAGGCCCGCCTCGCACAGCACTTGGAAGCCATTGCATACCCCGAACACCAGCCCGCCCTTGCGCACATGGGCGGCCACTTCCTGCATGATGGGCGAAAAGCGGGCGATGGCACCGCTGCGCAGGTAATCGCCATAGGAGAACCCCCCGGGCAAGAGCACCATGTCGCAGCCTTTCAGGTCGTGCTCCTTGTGCCAAAGCCGCTCGGCGGGGCGGCCGGTAATGGCCTCCACGGCCCGGGCCATGTCGTCGTCGCAATTTGAACCGGGAAAGGTGACGATGCCGAATTTCATGATCAGGCTGGCTGGCAGGGTTTTTACTGGCCACAAAGGTAGCTCAAGGCGCCCAGCGGGCCCAGCACGCCAGCAGCAGCAGGCCCCATAGCGCCGCATCGGGCCAGGCGGTGCGCTTGGTCTGCACCAACGGGTAGGCCAGCAGCACCGATGCGGGGGTGGCCAACAATACCGGCGGCAGCCGCCCGTCGAGCCAGCCGGCGAACAGTGCCACGATGCCCGTGATGAAGGCGAAGGCGAGGAAGGACGCACGGATGTTCTTCTCGCGCATCACGCTGTGGCCGTACAGCTTCGCAAAGGACAGCACGGCGGCCAGGAGCATGCAAGCCAACAGGGCGGTCAGCAGCACGTTGTGCATCCAATGCACGGGCCGTGGCGGCACGGCATCCTCGGGGAAATGAAGCGAGGCCGCTGGTGCCCAAAGCGAGGGGTCGATGAAATGCACCAGGCCCCAGCCCAGCACCAGCACGGCGACCAGGCCCACGGGTGGAAGCACGTATTCGCGCAGCTTGAAAGGCCGGGTGACCGCCAGTGCCGCCCACAGCGCCACGATAAGGAATGCATAGGGCAGATAGAACAGGGCGGCAAGGCCCAGCAGCAGGCCGGCATCAAAAAGCGGCATGCCGGGGTTGGCCCGGGCAGAGGCGCTCCACACTCGGCCCACCGCCACCAGCACCAGGTACATGCCGCACATCGCGGGCCCGGGCATGAACCCGAAAGGCAAGAGGGCGATCAGCAGCACCAGCAGCAGGGCGGGCATGTGGTTGCGCCGTTCGAACAGTTCGGCATCGTTGGCCAGGCGCACCGTGGCATGGGCCAGGGCCACGGTAAGCAGCACGCCCAGCAGCACCGCTGCCCACGGGAACGCCATCAGCAGGGCGCGCACCGGGGCGTACAAGGGCATGCCGTGCACCACCTGCCCCGAAAGGCCTGGCGGCCAAAGCACGCCGCCGGTGCCGGTTCCCGGCCAAAGCAGCAGGATCAACACCGGCAGCACAAGGAAAACCATGGGCCGGTCCTGGCGGAAGAGGCGCGTTAGCATGACCGGTGCACAGCGGCAGGTGCCCAAGATGCGGCGCGGCTATATTTGCCCCACCTGAATGTTTGGAATTGAATGAGCTCCACGAACATTTTCTATGGCATCGGCCAGTTCATCGAATGGATCCTCGGGGTTATTTCCGCCCCCGGTTGGGCCATTCCTGTAGTGATCACGGCCGTGCTGATCTTCGGCATGGTGTACTGGCTGTGGGCCGAAACGCGGTACACCCGCCGCGCCAAGGAGCGCGACGAGTTCATTTAGCGCCCAGTTTCACCGGGGCGCCCCCGCCCTTGCCGGTGGGTGATTGCAACAGGTCGTGGCCGATATCGGTCCGGTGCGTTTTCCCTTCGTAGCTGATCAAGGCAGCGTTGTTGTAGGCGTTGAGCATGGCGTGCTCAATGTCCTTCCCGAGCGCGGTCACGCTCATTACACGGCCGCCGCCGGTCACCAGTTCATTGTTGTTCACCAGGGCCGTGCCCGATTGGAACACATAGGCGCCCTTCACCAGGTCGAGGCCCACAATGGGTTTCCCTGTTTCGTATGTGCCGGGGTATCCTTCCGAGGCGAGCACGATGGTGGCGCATGCGCGGTCGTCCACATCCACGTGGCGCTCGCTTAGCGTGCCCGTTGCAATGCCCTCGAACAGGTCCATCAGGTCGCTGCGCAGCCGCGGCAGGATGGCCTGGGTTTCGGGGTCGCCCAAGCGCACGTTGTACTCGATCACGTACGGTTCGCCGTCCACGTTCATCAGACCCAGGAAAAGGAAGCCTTGGTACGGTATCCCTTCAGCCCTAAGCCCCCGTATGGTGGGCGTGGCGATGCGGTCCTGCACCTTGGCCATGAAGTCCTTGTCCGCGAAGGGCACGGGCGAAACCGCGCCCATGCCGCCGGTGTTAGGCCCGGTATCACCGTCCCCGATGCGCTTGTAGTCCTTGGCGCAGGGCAGCATTTTGTAGGCTTCGCCGTCCGTGATCAGGAAGGCGGACACCTCGATTCCCGAAAGGTGCTGTTCGATCAGCACCCGGTCGGCGGCCTGGCCCAGTGCCGACCCTCCGAGCATCTCCTTCAGTGCGTCCACGGCACGGCCCACCTCATCGGCGATCACCACGCCCTTGCCTTGCGCCAGGCCATCGGCCTTGATCACGTAAGGCCCTTCGCTGCGCTGCACGAATGCAATGGCCTGTTCCAACTGGTCGCGGCCAAAAGCCCGGAAGGCTGCCGTGGGGATGTTGTGGCGCAGCATGAACTCCTTGGCGAATTCCTTGCTGCTCTCCAGGCGTGCGCCATCGGCGCCTGGCCCGATCACGGTTACCAACGGCTTCAATTGCGGGTCGGCGGCAATGCGGTCGTGCAGGCCATCGGCCAGCGGCGCCTCGGGCCCGATGACCACCATGCGGATGCGCTTATCGATGATGAGCTGGCGCAGGGCGCGCTGGTCGTTGAGGTCGAGCGCCACATTGCGGCCATGGCGCAGTGTGCCCGGGTTGCCCGGGGTGATGTAGAGTTCGTCGAGCATGGAGCTTTGGGCCAGTTTCCAAGCCAAGGCATGCTCGCGGCCCCCGCCGCCGATCAGGAGTACGTTCATGTTGCCACTTTCCTTTCGTACAAAGGAAGAACCCTTATTCCGCATGGGGAAATCAATTTGCCAACAATTCGGCCATTGTGCGTTGCCGCGGGCGCGGTATGCGCCGACGGTGCAGGTCAGGGGAACGGGCCGGGCGCCCTGTTGGCTTGCCAGGTGCGGGTTTGCGGGCGTCCCGGGCGGGCGCGCTTCTTTGGCCAGCGGGCCGGGCGTTTGTTGAAAACCCGGACGCGGTTCAATGCACCAGCCCTTCGGAAATGGCGATCCGCACCAGTTCGGCGATGTTGTGCACGCCGAGTTTCTTCATCAGGTTGGTGCGGTGCGTGTCCACCGTGCGGTGGGAAATGAACAAGCGCGTGCCGATCTCCTTGTTGGAAAGCCCTTCCGCCAATGCGGCCAGGATCTCTTTTTCCCGCGCGCTCAGCACATCCAACCTGCCCGATGAGCGGTTCTTCTCCAAGGCCGGGTTCAGCAGCACCTGGGTCACATCGGCGGAGATGTGCTTGTTGCCCGCATGCACGGCCTTCACGGCCAGCAGGAATTCGTCGCGGCTGCAGGTTTTCAACAGGTAGCCATCGGCGCCACGGTCCAGCACGGCCCTGATCGATGATGGCGAATCGTCCATGGTAAGGATGATCACCTTCATGTGCGGCCATTGCTGCTTGATGCGGGCAAGCACATCGGTACCGTCCATTTCGGGCATGTTCAGGTCGAGCACCACAATGTCGGTGCCCACCACTTCCAGCAGCTCCAGCAAATGGCCGCCGCTGGTGGCTGAGGCCACGCATTCCACATGGGGCACATCCTGCAACAGCCGCTGCAATCCTTCAATAACAATACGGTGGTCGTCGCAAATGACCAATCGCACCGGGGATCCGCTGAACATGCGCTCAAATATCGGAGATCGCCAGTGGAACCCGTACAGTGGCCAGGATGCCCTTGGGCCCGTTGCCGATGGAGAACTTGCCGCGCATGGCATGCACCCGTTCGTGGATGTTGCGCAGCCCGATGCCGCCACTGGCCGGGTCTGCCGCCAGGCCTTTGCCATCGTCCTCGTACAGCAGCACCAAATGGTCCTTGTTCTTCATCAGTTGCAGGTTCACTTGGCTGGCATCGGCGTGCTTCAAGGTGTTCTGCACCAGTTCCTGTGCAATACGGTACAGACCGGTCTCCATTTCGCTGGACAGTTGCGCGGGCAGGGCGTAGTGGTCGAAGGTATGCTTCAGCCCGGCGGCGCTGCACGAGCGGTCGAGCATCTCCTGCGTGGCCACCGCCAACCCGGCCTGTGCCAATGCCCGCGGCATCAGGGCATGCGCGATGCCGCGCACCTCGCGCCCCACATCGCTGGTGATGTCCAA
>JBIQMI010000257.1:0-4524 GCA_044463585.1 Cryomorphaceae bacterium | reverse complement strand
CAGGCGTGGCGCCTCCTGCGGCGAACGCACCAAGGCCTGGTAGGCGCATACATCGTCGAATACGCGTTCCAGATCAACTTCCTGGTGGTAGTTGGTGCCCAACTGGCTGATGGGCACTTGGCCGGTTATGGCCAGCACCGGCACATGCTCGCGCTTGGCGTTGTACAGGCCGTTGATCAGGTGCAGGGCACCGGGCCCCACCGTGCCGGCGCAAACGGCCAAGCGGCCTGATAGTGCAGCTTGTGCGTACGCGGCATAAGCGGCCGATTCCTCGTGGCGCACGGTGATCCATTCTACCTTGTCCTGCCTGCGTATGGCATCCACAAAGTAGTTGAGGGCATCGCCGGTGAGCCCGAAGATCTGCTTCACGCCTGCATCGGCCAAGATCTGCAGGAGCTGCTCGGATACGTTCATGGTAGTTCGCATGTGGAACAACCCGCAATTCGCTTTGTTCCCGTGGTGCGCCCGCTTGGAAAAGCGATCGTGCACAGGAGTTGGGTGCAAGCCGATAATTGGATCCGTTAACTTCGGCGTTCCGGTAAAACCTGTATCCATTATGGAAAAGCGCTTCGATATACCCACGGCCGCACCCGGCGTGCACAAGGCCTTGATGGCCAGCGAGGAATACCTGCACCACTGTTCGATCGAAATTCCCTTGTTGCACCTGATCAAGCTGCGCTGCTCACAGCTTAACGGCTGCGCCTTCTGCATCGATATGCACTGGAAGGACCTGCGCGCCTTGGGCGAAAGTGAGCAAAGGCTCTACAGCTTGGACGCTTGGCGTGAATGCACCTGGTACAGCCAGCGCGAACGCGCTGCCCTGGCCTGGGCCGAAGCCGTGACCTTGGTGGCCGATGGGCATGTTCCCGATGCCGTATATGAGGAGGCTTCGCAGCAATTCAACCCAACGGAATTAAGTGACCTCACCTTTGTGGTGGCCACGATCAATTCCTGGAACCGGTTGAGCATCGCCAGCCGTACGCCCGCCGGCACCTACCGCCCGTCCAAGCAGGCCAGCATCCACTAGCCGGAAGCAGCGGGCAGGGCTATTCGTTGGGCTCGGGCCGGCCGATGATCTTGGTGGCGCGGTCACGGGCCTCCCTTTCCGCCTTCAGCACTTTTTTCAGGCTGTCGCTCACTTCCTTTTGGTCCAAGCGTTCAAGGTCGGGCTGCCCCGCATCCACCCATGCGCTGTACCAAAAGCTGCCCAAGGTGATGATCGCGGCGTTCATCCGCCGCTCCACCATGCCGTCCATGCTGGCCTCGTAGGCCCTTATGAACTCCGAGGATTGCGTTTGCAAGGTATTGCGGCCGCGTTGCTCGTACTTGTACTTCTCCGCTTCGGGGAAGCGCGCCTGCAATTCCTTTTCCATGTTGAACACGGTGTCCAGCGCACGGTGACTGGCGATCACCGCTTCCCATGCCGCATCGCTGGGATCGGGCACATACCGGGCGCGGCCCACGAAGTGGTCATAATCCTCGGCGCTGGTTTCCGGGATGCGTGATTCCCAAAACGCATGGATGCCATGCTGGTTGGTCATTTGCCCGTTGTAGTTCTTGGTGGTATGCAGCGGCACGTGGGCATCGCCGATGTAGTGGCCGATCTCCGCGCTGTAATACAGGATCAGGTCCACACTGCCGCGTTTGAAGGCATTCACCAGCCGCCCGTACATCACCGGTATGTGCCAGGGCACGATGCCGTACTCCTGCAACGTATCCTCGGTGTATTTCTGTACGGCCACCTCCCATTTGCGCGGTATGACCGCAAAGGGGTCCTCGCCCGGCTTGGCATAGTGGTCGGCATCGATGAAATGGCGTGGGCCCTCCGCTGCCACGGCATACCGGCGGCTGTCGGGGTCGGTGGCGTGGTCGGTGAGGTAATCGATGTGCTTTTTGTAGAAGCCGAACATGGCCGGTGGTAGGGTGAACACGGCCATGCGGTTGATCCGCCGGTGGCCATAAAAGCCCCATGCCTGTGCGTCGCGCGGTGCGATCAAGGGCCAGAGCAGCAATAGGGCCAGCGCTACCGCCCCCAGCCGAAGTAGGTTCTTGCGGTTCATGGCAGCACGGGTTCCATGGGCACCAGCCGTCCGTTGCGCAATACCGGGATCACGGTGGCCTGGTCCGGGGTGAGGCAATATTTCACGTCCTCCAGCAGGTGCAGTTGCTGCAGCCTGCGGCGGCGCGGGGCGGCCTTCAGCATGCTCATCAGGTTGTCGCGGGCGGCCATGTATAGGTATTTCGAGGCGATGCTGCTGTCCTCCTCCACCCCGAACTTGCCGCTTTCAAGCAGCCGGTCCATGACCGCCCCGGCAAAAACACTGTCCTCCAGGCTGAATTTGTTCCGCCAGCCCGAGCAGAGCAGCAGGATGTTCTCGTCCTGTTTCATCAGCCAATCGGTAAGGACGGTAAGGTTGAGAAAAGCACCGATCACCAGTTGCTTCACCTCGCGCCCTGTTTTGATGGCCTGGGTTCCATTTGTAGTGGAGATCACGATCGTTTTCCCCTTGAGGTCCATGGACTTGAATGCCAATGGCGAGTTCCCTACTTCAAACCCTTCCACCACTTGGGCATCGCGTTCGGCTGCCGCCACATAACCCGGTTTGCCAAGATATCGCCGCGCCTCCTCCACCGTGGCCACGGGGATGATGTCCTTCACGCCCTGTTCAAACGCCGCCACCATGGCGCTGGTGGCCCGAAGAATGTCGATGACCACCACGATCCCCATGCCGTTGCTGTACAGGGGGAATTGGCCCGGCGTATGGCATACTTCCACCCGGTATTGGTAATCGGCACGTTTCAGTACTGCCTTCATCGCCATTGGTATGGCCGCAGCGCCTAGGACCCTGTTTGGATGAACGGTGTCTTCACCACCTGTGCCTTCAGCTTCTTGCCGCGTGCATCCACGTAAATGGTAGTGCCGGGGGCAGCCATGGCCGCGGGCACGTACGCCAGTCCGATGGGTTTTTGCAGGCTCGGGCTCATGGTACCGGATGTGACCAGTCCGATCTTCCGGCCTTCCCCGTCCAGCACCTCCATGCCGTGGCGGGGTATGCCCCGGTCCAGCAATTCAAAGCCTACCAACTTGTTCTTCACCCCGGCATCCTTCTCTGCTTTCAAGGCACTTGAATTCACAAACTCCTTGGAGAATTTGGTGATCCAGCCCAGGCCGGCCTCCAAGGGAGAAGTTTCCTCGCCGATGTCGTTCCCGTACAGGCAGAAGCCCATTTCCAGGCGCAGGGTATCACGCGCGGCCAGGCCGCATGGCTTGATCCCGTGCGGCGCGCCTGCTTCCATCACTGCGTTCCAGGCCTTCTCCATCAAGGGGTTGGGCACATAGATCTCGAATCCGCCAGCGCCGGTGTAGCCTGTAACGGACAGCAGCACCAATCCCACGCCTTTCATTTCAGCGTACTTGGCCGTGTAGTACGGCATGCCGGCAAGGTCCTCGTTGAACAGGCCCTGCAGTGTTTCGGTGGCCTTGGGCCCTTGCACCGCCAGCAGCCCCATGCGGTCGCTGATGTTCTCCAACTGCGCGTCGAAGGTGTTGTGCGCCTGGATCCAGTCCCAATCTTTTTGGATGTTGCCCGCGTTCACCACCAGTATGTAATGGTGGTCGTCGCCGTGCTGCATGTTGTACACCAGCAGGTCGTCCACAATGCCGCCCTTTTCATTCGGCAGGTAGGTGTACTGCACCTTGCCCAGGCCCAGTTTTGACACATCGTTGCTGGTGACCTTCTGCAGCAGCTCCAACGCTTGTGGCCCACGCACCAGGAATTCGCCCATGTGGCTTACATCAAAAACACCCACGGCCTTGCGCACGGTCAGGTGTTCATCGTTCACGCCGCTGTACTGCACAGGCATGAGAAAACCGGCGAAGGGCACCATTTTGGCCCCCAGCGATTCATGCAGGTGCGAAAGCGCGATCTTTTTCAGTTCGGTAGCGGTCTCCATTTGTTTTTCTGTCGATCAGTTCGTTGAAAATATCCACGTAGCGGTCCCGCCAGGCATTCACCGAGTAGCGTTGCTCCACGGTTTTCCGGGCTTCGGCCCCCATGCGCCGGCGAAGGTCCGGACTTTCGATCAGTTCGGTCAGGCGTTGCACCCACTCCTCGTCGCTGCCCGGCAGAAAACCGTTCACGCCATCAGCGATGATCTCCGTGTTCACGCCCACGGGGCTCATCAGCGTGGGAATGCCCAAAGCCATGTACTGCAGGCCTTTCAGCCCGCACTTGCCCCTCGCCCACTCGTCATTCGGCAGCGGCATGATGCCGATGTCGGCCACGTTCAGGTCCTCCACCTCGGTGGCCTTCCGCCAGGGCAACCCTTGGATGCCGAGCTCGGGCATGCTGAACCGGGCGTCGCCGATCACTTTGAATGAAACGGCATCGCCGTATTTCTGCTTGATGCGCTGCAGGATGGGGATGGCCACGCACAAATGCTTGATCGTGGTAATGCTCCCGCTCCATCCGATCACCACAGGCCCTGCCCCGGCACGCTGGCGCGGCAGGTATTCCGCCGTAT
>JBIQMI010000256.1:524-4539 GCA_044463585.1 Cryomorphaceae bacterium | reverse complement strand
CTACTATTTCGCCGACGGCGAACGCCTCCGCCAGGAAATGCAATACCTGATCGACAACGACATCAAGGAGAAGGGGGAATACCAGCTCACCAACGCCATGGAGAACATGAAGCGCAAGGGCGCGAGGTTCAGGGCGGGGGCGGTGGATGCCTGGATGGACTGCGGCAACAAGGACGCCATGGTGGACACCAACGCCAAAGTGCTCAGTTATCTGCACAGCGACCCAAGCCTGGTGCACCCCGGGGTGAAAATGACCAACAGCGTGGTGCTGCCGCCCTGCTTCATAGCCGACGGCGTTCAGCTCGAAAATGCCGTGGTGGGCCCTTACGTTTCAATTGAAGGGAACAGCGTGGTGCGCGATAGTGTGGTGCGCAACTCCATCCTTCGCTCGGGCGTCAATGTTTCCAACGCGGTCATCGGCAACAGCATGCTCGGCGAACGCGCCACGGTAAGCGGCCAGGCGCTGGACCTGAGCCTGGGCGATGATTGCGCCATCGGATAACCCATGAGAACACTTTTGCCCCTTTTGCTGCTGGCCCTGGGCCTGATCTCCTGCGCAGGGGCAAAAAGCGTGGGCGATGCACCGCCGGCCGTGGGCGAAACGGGCACCCCCCTGCCCAAGGACAAGCGGGCGCAGGTCATGCGCCTGTACCTCGATGCCACCACCGCCAAGCTGCAAGGTGATCCCGCCAAGGCCATGCAGCTGTACCGCAACGTGATCCGTGTGGACCCGTCCAACGCAGCGGCCATGTTCGAATTGGCCAAGCTGTACCACCAAAGCCAACAGGGCGATGAGGCTTTGGCCACGGCGCGCAAGGCCGCCGCCACCGACAAGGAGAACATCTGGTACCGCTTTTTGGTGGCCGAGCTGAGCAGCCAACTCGGCGACCTGCCCGGAGCGGCGAAGGCCTACCAAGGCATCCTTGACAAATGGCCGGACCGGTATGAGGTCTATTTCGGCCTGGCCGATGTGCTCGCCCGCCAAGGCAAGCTGGACGACGCCCAAAAGGTGTACCGCCGCCTGGAAAAGCAGTTCGGCATGAACGAGGAACTGGTGATGCACGAAAGTGACATGCTGCTGCAGGCAGGCGAGAACACCAAAACCCAGGAGCTGTTGAACCGGGCCATCGCACAAGAGCCCGATAACCCGCGGTACTACAGCGTACTGGCCGAGGTTTACATGCGCAGCGACCAGAAGGACAAGGCCTTGGAACTGTACAAAAAGGCCGTGGCCGCCGACCCTGACGACAGCATGACCCGCATTGCATTGGCCCAGTACTACTACGACGAAGGAGAGCTGGACCTGGGCTTTGAACAGATCAAGGAAGCATTTGCCGACCCTGATCTCGACATCGACCCAAAGATGCAATTGCTCATCGGCTTCTACCAGGTAACGGCCAACGGGCAGGCCGACAGCATCAGTGATAAGCTGATCGCCCAAAGCCATGCGCTCATACAGGTCCTGAAAAAGGCCCATCCGCAATCAGGGAAACCCAGCTCGATCGAAGGGGATTTCTTCATGCGCGAGAACAAGCCCGAGGAGGCCCGGGCCGCTTTCCGCGAAGCGCTGGTGCATGAACAGGACAAGTTCCCGATCTGGGGTGCGCTGCTCAACTTGGATTTCCAATTATCGGATTGGGATGCCCTGGAAAAGGATGCGGCCAAGGCCGGCGAGCTATTTCCCACGCAACCGGAACTATACCTGTACCAAGGACTGGCGTTGAACCAACTGAAGCGGCACCAAGAGGCCGCCGAAGTGCTGGTGACCGGCCGCGACCTGGTGATCGAGAACAAGCAGCTCGAGCTGCAATTCCTGTCCCTGTTGGGTGACGTGTACAATGGCCTGAAGGAATTCGATAAAAGCGACGAGGCCTTTGCGAAAGCGCTGGCCATTGACAAGGACGACAGCGGTGTACTGAACAACTGGGCCTACTACCTGAGCGTGCGTGGTGAAAAGCTGGACAAGGCCGAGGCCATGAGCAGGCGCAGTAACGAACTGTCCCCCGGCTCGGCCACTTACATGGATACCTATGCCTGGATCCTGTTCAAGGAAGGAAAGTACGACCAGGCGCGGGAATGGCAGGAGAAAGCGCTGAACGCCACCGACGGACCGGAAGGCGTGCTGCTGGAGCATTACGGCGATATACTCTACCGCCTCGGCAAGGTGGAGGAGGCCTTGGAACAATGGAAGAAAGCCAAGGCGGCCGGGGGCGCAAGTGACCTGATCGACAAGAAGGTACAGGGGGGCAAACTGGTGGAATGAAGCTGGGCAAAAGGCTGCTGTTGATGGCCGCTGTGTTGATGCTGGTGGCCTGCCGGGGCACCAGGCCGGTTGCGCAGCAGCCCGTGCAGGAGCGTGAACTGCACCCGCGGAGCGCGAATGAATTGCTGGGCCAACTGGTGGCCAACTCGAAGGACCATCCCCGCTACTATTCGGCACGTGCCGATGTTTCGATGCAGGGCAGCAGCGGCAAGCGGAGCTTCCGCGCCAACGTGCGCATGGTGCGCGACAGCGCCATATGGTTCAGCATTACACCGGCCTTGGGGATCGAGGTGGCCCGTGTGCTGCTCACGGGCGATTCGCTGAAACTGCTGGACAAGCTGCACGACCGCTATTGGGTGGGCGACACGGGCCAAGCGCGGCTGCGTTTCGGCGTACAGCCCAGCCTGGCCTTGGTGCAGGATGCCCTGCTGGGCCTGCCGGTCGGCCTGGACACCATTGAGAAATACCGCAGCGGCCGCGAGGCCGGGATGTACACCTTGAGCAGCAAGGAAAGGCGGAAATTCATTCGTGCGGCCGAGGACATCGCACCGGGCGACACCCTGCCGCACGACAAGGACATGCGCGAGCGCCGGTTGGAGCGCACCCTGCGCAAGGCCGAAAAGCGTGAAATGCTCGTGTACAAATATTGGATCGAGCCCGACAGCATGCGCGTGCAACGTGTTCTGATCACCGAATTGGCGCGCGATCAACAGGCCGATGTGCGTTATATGCAGCGGAAAACCGTTGAAGGGCATGACATTCCCGCGCTGGTGGTGCTTTCTTTGTCCACGCCCGCACAAGCGGCCAGCGGCACCCTGCAGCTGGACCGTATCCAATTCAATGGACCGCTCAACCTGCCCTTCCGCATCCCGGAGAAGTTCGCGCCGATGGATTGAGCGGCTCGTGCTGCTGATCTTCTGTGCGGTGCCCTTGGCGGGGTTGCAGGCCCAAGGCCGGAAGGAGCTCGAACGCCGCCGCGATGCCATAGACAAGCAGATCAAGGAAACCAATGCCCTCCTCGACAAGGCACGCAGCGAACAACGGAGCACCCAGCAACAGCTCCAACTGCTCGAGGCCAGGATCCGCCAACGCCAGCAATTGATCCATACCATCAACAGTGAAGTGGCCGGTATCGACCGGGCCATTCAGGATGGGCGCGACAGCATCAGGCTGTTGGAGGGCAGCTTGGGCAAGTTAAAGGAGGAGTACGCACGCATGGTGCAATTCGCCTAC
The DNA here is from genome assembly GCA_044463585.1 of Cryomorphaceae bacterium. GTDB lineage: Bacteria > Bacteroidota > Bacteroidia > Flavobacteriales_F > PHOS-HE28 > PHOS-HE28. The sequence goes on along the minus strand of JBIQMI010000256.1, from coordinate 1,043 downwards.
ATGAACCGCAGCGCCTATGACCGGCTCAGCTACATTTTCGCCGCCGAAAGCTTCGCCCAGGCCTTCCGCCGATCGCGCTACCTGGACCAGCTGGCCCGGCAGCGGAGCCAACAGGCGGAATTGATCGGGCGAACGAGCGCGGCACTGGGGGAAAAGATCGATGGGCTACAGGCCGCACGCGAGGAAAAGGCGCACCTGCTCGATCGGCAGATGGCCGAGAACCAGCGCTTGGCCGGGGATAAAAAGGAACAGCAGGCGGCGCTCGAAGGCCTGCGCAAGGAGGAGGGACGGCTGAAGCAGGCCTTGGCCAAGCAAGAGCGCCAACGGCAGGAACTGGCGGCCGCCATACGCAAGGCCATTGAGGCCGAAATTGCCAAGAGCAGGGCGGCAGCGGCCAAAAAGGCCGGAAGCGCGGCACCCGCCGCCACGGTGGGCTTCGCGCTTACCCCCGAGGCCAAGGAGCTCAATGCCGACTTCGAGAAGAACAAGGGAAAGCTGCCGTGGCCCGTGGAAAAAGGA
>JBIQMI010000256.1:0-514 GCA_044463585.1 Cryomorphaceae bacterium | reverse complement strand
AGTTCGGCAAGCAGGCGCACCCCGTGCTGCGGGGTATACAGATAGAGAACAACGGCCTGGACATAGGCTGCCTGCCGGGTGCGCCCGTGCGCGCGGTGTTCCGCGGCGAGGTGAGCAGCGTGATCGTGATCCCGGGCGCGGGCAAGGCGGTCATGCTCAGCCATGGCGCCTACCGCACCGTGTACAGCAACCTGCGCGACGTGGCCGTGAACAAAGGCGATAAGGTGGAGACCAAACAGGTGGTGGGCACGGTAATGACCGAGGATGGCGCCAGCACGGCACACATCGAGATCTGGAAGATCGGCAGCGACGGGCAATTGCAGAAGGTGGACCCGGCCACTTGGCTGCATCAATAGCCTTGAGCGTCCGAGCACTACATTTGCACCTTCAGCGGGCCGCCTGCCGTGCTCCGTTGCCGCACTATGGGAAGACTAGGCCCAACAGAGATCATTCTCATCATCGCCCTGATCCTGCTGCTGTTCGGCGGCAAGAAGATACCTGAGCTCATGCGCGG
>JBIQMI010000255.1:0-4581 GCA_044463585.1 Cryomorphaceae bacterium | reverse complement strand
CATCGGGCGCGAACCGCGCCTGTACCAGGTGCCGCGGACCTGCCGTTTGCTCGTATGCGCGTCCATCGGGACCTTGCTTTTTGTTGCTGAAGAAGGGCGCGGCTTCTCCTGTCCGCAAATTGATCCGGACCACCGAATACCCGTTCATGTTACTGTCTGCCGTTGTGAGCGGCGCCCCTGACCCGAACTCTGCCAGGAACATTTCCCCTTTGTGCCCGAAGGCATCATTCGAGCTGAAATCGAATTTGGTGACCGCTGCATTTTCCGGCCTTACCATCCATGGTGTTTCACCGGGGGATGCTCCTTCATCAGGAATTTGAGCTTGGGCCCACGCGTGGAGCGGAAGCGCGGATCGGTGACCGGATTGCCGCTGGAGTAATCCGGCCATCCGTACCATTTGTCCTGCTTCACCCGCCAAAGTTGTCCTGCGCATGCGCCACGGGGCGGCTGCCGCGCTCATCAAACGCGTTTTCGGCCACGTACAGTTCACCATCGGGGCCCCAGCCGATGCCATAAGGATTGCGGCAACCCCAAGCATATACTTCCAGGTTCGAGCCATCGGGATCCATGCGCAAAATGGTGCCGCTAGCCTTGGTCTCGCCTTTTACCTCTTTCGCGGAATGGCCAAATGGCTGATATGCACCGGTGCGCACCAGCATCGAACGGTCGGGCCGGCGGCTGAAAATGCTGCTGACCGCGTAGGTTACATCGCTCCACAGGTTGGTGAGCTTGCCCTGCCTGGCCAGCACGTTCGCCGGATGCGGCGTAACGAAAGTTGTCGCGGTCAGCCGTACATCCCTCGCGGGCACATCGTGCACTTCCGGATGCAGCAGGGACCAGATGTACGGATACGAATTATCGAGGCCGACAGCGCCCGCATTGGTGGCCGTGCCCTGCCCGAAATAGATCTTGCCATCGGGCCCCACGCACAGATCGTTGTTCCAGTGGTCCCCGCCGCTCGGCAAGCCCGTCACCAGGTCCACCAGTTCGCCCTTGGCGCCTACGGTTGAGATCTTCCCGCGATGGGAGATGTACAACTTTCCATTGTGCCAGAGCAGGCCGGTCACCGGGCCGTTCAGCGCGCTGGCGTATTCGGTAATGGTACTGTCCCGTTCGATCCGCAGCACACGGGCCGGCGCGAACGGATCGCCATAGACATACCCGGCCTCGGCCACGTACGTGCGGCCGGAATCATCGAATTCAATGCTCGTTGGCCAGATCAAGCCGTCCATGAAGACATCCGCCCTATAGCCATCGGGGACCCAAGCTGCATCCGCATCCGCGGAAGGAACGTGGGGCGATTCAGCGGGATAGTCCCCCACCGGGAACGCTGGGGAACTGATGTGGCAAGCGGCCAAGCAGCAGGCCAGCAAGCAGAACAGGAGAGGATCGCGCGGTGCCATGGCCGCGCTGCCGTGAAAATTGCGTTCCGCCCAAGGCCGGATGCATGGGCCAGATCACGTTGAACACGCATTCATGCCAAAGGCTGACCAGACGCTTGCAAGCCGGAAGCGGGCAAATAGCTGCCCGTTCCATCATCGGGCCGGGCATGCTTTGCCACGCTTCACCTTACAGCGCCAGGCGGCCCTGCTTCTCCATGGCCATGCGCAACTGGCCCACCTCCTTGCGCAGGTCCATCACGCTGCGCGAAAGCTCGTCGCGGCTCAGGTTCGGTTCGGGCAGCTCGCTGCTGATGAAGTTCACGAACTTCCATACCTCGAACACATCGGAAATGGGCACTTCGTAAGGCGGGTAGGCCGGGTTGGTGCTGCACAGCAGCAGGCCACCGGTGGTCTTCAGCTGGTTGTACACCACCTTGAACACGATGCCATCCTCCTTGGTAACGATAATGTACGGCTGGCCATCGCGAATGGTCTGCCAATTCTGCACGTACTCCCCGGTCACCCATGAACCTTCGCTCACGGGCGGCATGCTGTCGCCGCTGATCTGGAAGGTGCGGTACTTGCGGTCGCGGCTCAGGAAAGGCATCTGGAAGGTGGGCAGCACGCTGATGTACTCGGGGTCGGCGTAGCCTAAGGCATAGCCGGCCTTGGCCTTGTGGTTCACCACCTCGATGTTCTCACGGTCCTGGTTGTCCACGGTACTGGCCAGCACGCGCAGCCGCCTGCCGCTAAGGTCCACATCGCCGCCGCGCTCCAGGATGCTAAGCTGGCTTTCGCTCAGTTGGGTAAGGTCGTCCTTCAGCAGCCGGTCCAGCCCCACGCGGAAGTAGCTGCTGATGCGCACCAGCAGGTCCAGCGAGGGCTCGGCGCTGCCGTTCTCATAGCCGCTCCAGCTGGAGCGTTTCACGTCCAGTCCGGTGGCGGTTTCTTCCTGCGAGCGGCCGCGGCGTGTGCGCAGCAGCTTGATGTTGGGGCCGAAGTAGGGATGTGCACTCATGCTTCACCAAGTGTTGGATGAAGCAAAGGTAATGACATTTTTCATGGATTTACATTGACGGATTATTCGGCATGTAAAAATGGGACTTGATCCCACGGAAGGCACAGGGTCCCGAGGCGGAGACCGTTGCGGGAGTTGATTTCATGTTTCAAGGGGTGCTCGCAAGCTCGCTCAGGCTGAACCACGGATACACACAGATGCACACGGATAAGAGAAGCCCGAACCATCATCGTGTTCATCCTGTCACGAAGGGAGCTTCAGGCGAACCCCACCCTTTCCGTCTTGTCCACGTCAGGCGATCAGCGCTCCGTACCCGCACCCAGCAACGCATACCCCTCGCTCTTGGCCACGAAGGTGGCAGCGGTGATGTCGCCCACCACGTTCACCGCTGTGCGGCACATGTCCAGGATGCGGTCCACGCCGAGGATGATGTACATTCGTTCTGCCATTCGTATTCACCCCTAACCCCAATTACGATGAAGCTCAATTCCCTGTTGCTTGGATCGTTCATGTTGTGGATTCTTTCGGCAAGCCCAACCCTATGTGCCGCCCGATTTCTATAACGAGCCTTACAAGAACCCCATCGGCTGGTTTGCCAACCAAGGCCAGCTGGTCAATGAGAACGGGCAACCGCGCAGTGACATCAAATTCTCCAGCGTGGGATGCGTGCCCAAGGCGTGCTTGGCAAAAAACTCACAGGCCTATTTCCTTACCTATGCACACGGTGCCACTCCATCCGACCCCGTAACCGTGATGCAAGTCTCCATGAAACCGATTGGAAAGGCCGCCGGGTAGATCCCCAAGGAATGGCCATGAAGGATTGGTACCAGAACTTCTATCTGCCCCAAACCGCCCCAACAGGAGCCAGCCAGGTACCCGGATACAGCCGGGTATTGTACGAGGGCATTTACGCGGGTATTGACATGCACTTCTACAGTGGTAGCGCGGGCCAGAAGATGGCCTTCGTGATGCGGCCCGGCTCCAACCCTTCCGACCTGCAGCTCATGTTCGCCGGCCAGGACAGCCTGAAGGTGGACATCTGGGGCAATTTGAAGGTGTATTACAACGGCCAGTACTTCATCCTTCCCCAAGCCGTGGCCTACCAAGTGGGCGCGGGCAACAGCATCATTCCCGTGAACTGGACCGCTACATACTCCCTGATCGGCGGCGGTGGGGTGGTGAAGTTCAACTTCAGCGCCTACAATCCTGCATGGCCATTGGTCTTCCAGGTAGGGGCCTTGCCCGCCCAAGCAACCGATGACCTCGACAACCTCTGCTGGTCCACCTACCTGGGCGGTACCAATATGGACCAGGTGTCCGCCAGTGCCTTGGATGCCGCAGGCAACTATTTCGTGACCGGCACCACGTTGAGCGACTTCTACACAATACCCAACAACCCTGGTACCACCACGATCAATGGCGGGCAGGTTGTGCTGCTTGCAAGATTCAACAGTAACTACCATTTGGATTGGCTCACCTATTACGGAGCCACGGCAGCAGGGCAAGGAGCAGGGGCGATTGCCATTCGAGAGGGTACGCAGGAACATATATACATCGGCGGGTATACTACTGGGGCAAATCTTTTCCCTGCCTATCAAGCAGGAGCCTACAATTTGCAAACCGTATCACCAGGACCCTACCTCAGGGGCTTCATTGCGAAATTCACGCCTACAGGATCAATTTCTTGGAGTACGTACCTCACCAACGGCGTATCAGAAATAAGTGGAATGGACGTGGATGTGAGCGGTCGCGTGCACATCACGGGCTATTCCACCAACCAAGGTATTCCCATTACGCCCTTGGCAGGCGCCACCAGTTGGCCCTTTACGGGCAACACCACCAATACCATCCTTGCCCGTTTCACCACAGCCGATGCAATCGATTGGTGTACGCCCTACAACAGCGGCACCGCTGCCCAAACCGACGGTGGCCCGGGGGATATCAAGTGCTTTGCCGGTGGCTTCTATGTCTCTGCCATCGCTGACCCCAACAGCCCAATGATCGACCAGGGCGGCGTGGCCTATTTCGACCCCTCGAACAAGGGCGGGAAAGACTGCCTGCTGATGAAATTCAACACGGCCGCGCACTGCGAACATGCGACCAAATTCGGCGGAAACGGGGATGACATCCCCGGCATCAACAGCCTTGCCGTGAACAAGGACGGGGACCTCTACTTCGTGG
>JBIQMI010000254.1:0-4588 GCA_044463585.1 Cryomorphaceae bacterium | reverse complement strand
GTCGAAGACCTCGGCATAGCGTTCGGCCATGCGTTGCTTCAGTTTCTGGGCATGCGCGGCCGATGAGGCCAACAGCACAATGGCCAGAAGCAGCACATGGCGTGTACGCATGATTATGGATGGCTGCATGTGGATCAGAAATAACGGGGTGAACGGATGCCTTTGGGGGCGTTGCCGAAATCGAGGCCGAGCATGAACTCATGCGAACCACCGCTGTAGTTGCGCAGCGGCGATACCGGATAATCGTAGGCATAGCCCACCGACAGGCCATCGGTAAGGTTGTACTGCACCAATGCGCCCACGGCATCGGTGTAGCGGTACAGGGCACCCAGCCACAGTTTTTCGTAGAGCAGGAAGTTGGCACCGAGGTCGAAGCTGATCGGTGCGCCTTCCACGGCCTTCACCATGAAGGTGGGCTTGAACTTGGTGTAGATGCCCAGGTCGAACACGTAGCCGCCGGTGAGGAAGTAGTGAGCGCGCTGGCCGGGCTGGCTCACGAACTTGAGCGAGTCGGTCTTGAAGAAATCCGTGCGCAGCATCTTGGGCGAGCTAAGGCCGAGGTAGAAGCGGTCGCTGTACCACATCACGCCGAAGCCGAACTGCGGGTCGGTCTTGTTCACCACGTCCTGCTGGAATACTTGGTCGTTGCGGTCCAGCGGGTGCAGCGAGGCGAATTCACCTTGGAACAGGTTCATTCCACCCTTTATGCCGAAGGCGAGCTTTTGGTTGTTGTTGAGGAAGATGCGGTAGGCCACGTCAAGCATCAGCCCGTACTGGGTGACCGGCCCGTGGCGGTCGCGCATGATGGTGCCGCCCAGGCCGAGGCTTTGCAGCAGGAAGGGACTGTGCGCGGTGAGCGTTTGCGTGCTCGGCGCCCCCTCGAAGCCCACCCATTGGTGGCGGCTGAGCGCTTTCAGGCTTACGCGGTCGGCGCTGCCGGCATAGGCCGGGTTAAGGGCCAGCAGGTTGAACATGTACTGGCTGTACTGCGGGTCCTGCTGTGCGCTGGCCTGCTTGGGCAGCAGCAGGGGCGCTGCGAACAGGACCGCCAACAGGGCGCTTTTCCAACGGGGTTGTGCGGATGCCATCTGCAGTGGGTGTTTAAGGCTTGCTTTCATCTTCAGCGGCGCAGGTAGATGTAACCCGTAATGACATCCTTGCCATTGCCCGGATCGAGTATGAAGTAGTAGGTGCTCTCGGGCAGCTTGCCGGCCAGGCCTGCGCCCCCTTCACTGGTGCCGTCCCACGTGTTGCGGTACGGGCTGCGCTCGAACACCTTGGAGCCCCAGCGGTTGAACACTTGGAACTTGTTGTCGGGGTAGTATTCCAGCCCTTCGATCACGTAGATGTCGTTCACGCCGTCGCCGTTGGGCGAGAAGGCATCGGGCACCACCAGTATGCTGCAGTCGCGCAGGATGATGTGCATGGTATCCGCCGAGGATCCGCAGGCGCCGTTGTCGAGCACCCAGCGGAAGCTGTTGGTGCCCAATTGCAGGCCGTTCACCAAGGTGGTGGCCGAGTTGGCATCATCCAGCTCGCCATGGCCCTGGATCAATTCCCAATGGCCGCTGGCCGTGCTGGATGCCGGTACGGCCGCCATGTGCGTGTAGGTGGTGTCGTGGCACAGGTGCTGGTCCGGTCCGGCCTCGGCCAAGCGTGCATTCAGGTCGAACACGCGCACCGTGATCTCGTCGCTGGTGCTGCCGCACACCCCGTTGTCGATGGTCCAGGTGAGCGTGGTGGCTCCGAAGCCCACACCGGTAACGGTGGTGTTGGGATCACCGGCATCGGTGATGGTGCCGTTGCCGTTGATGCTCCAGTGGCCGGTGGCCGGGAACACGGCGGGGTTGGCGAACATGTCCACCGTTACCGCGCCCGGCTCGCATAGTTGCTGGTCGGGGCCCGCGTTGGCATTGGCCTGCTGGTTGTCGTACACGGTGATCACCACGTTGTCCGTGAGGTTGCCGGTGGTGCATGGGCCGTTATCGATGGTCCAGGCCAGTACGGTCTCACCTGGCACCAGACCGGTAACCGCGGTGTTGGGGTTGCTGGGGTCCACAATGGTGGCCGTACCCGACACGATCGTCCATTGGCCGGTGGCAGGCTGGGCCACTGGCATTGCGGCCAGGTTGGTGCTGCTGGTAGGCCCGCATAGGTCCTGGTCGGGGCCTGCGTTGGCATCGGCCAGGTCGCCGTCGTACAGGGTGATGGACATTTCATCGGACGTGCTTCCGCAGGGGCCGTTGTCCACGGTCCATGCATAAGTGTTCACGCCAGGCCCGAAGCCGGTGACCGTTGTGCTGGGGTCGCTTGCATCGGCGAAGCTGCCCGTACCGCTCACCACGGTCCATTGGCCGGTGGCGGGGTAGCTGACCGCGGAGGCGGCCATGGTGGCGCTGCTGGCCGGGCTGCAGAGGGCTTGGTCATCGCCTGCATTGGCGGCGGCCAGTTGGTCATCGAATACGCGCACCAGCACGGTGTCGTGCGTAATTCCGCAGGGGCCATTGTCCAGCGTCCACACCAGCAGGTTGTCGCCCACGGAAAGGCCGGTCACCGTGGTCTGCGGTTGCGTGGCATCAGTGAATTGTGCACCGCTGCCAACGGCTGTCCAAGTGCCGGTTCCGGGGAACGTGGCCGCATTGCCGGCCAGGGTCACGGTTTGGCTGGCACCGCAGATGTCCTGGTCGGGGCCAGCATCGGCTTCGGGTGCGGTATGGTCGTAAACATAGATGGAGATGTTGTCCACCGTGGGCGGGCCGAACCCGCAGTCGCCGTTGTACACGCTCCAGCTAAAGGTGTTGATGCCGATGCCCAGGCCGGTGATGGCGGTCTGTGGCTCATGCTCATCGGCGATCACGCCGGTGCCGTCCACCAGGGTCCATGTGCCCTGCGCAGGGAAGAGCGGTGTTTCCGCGGCCATTACGGTGCTATCGTCAGGCGTGCAGAAGGACTGGTCAGGACCGGCGTTGGCCACCGGGCCGAAGGGATCGTACACGGTGATCCGCAGGGTATCGGTCATTACGCCATTGTTGGGGCATGGCCCGTTGTCCAGGGTCCACAGCAGGGTGGTGATGCCCAGCTCGAGGTCATTGATGGTGGTGTGCGGGTCGCTGGGATCCACCAGCGTGCCCGGTCCGCTGAGCACGCTCCATGTCCCCGTTGCCGGGGGTTGGGGTGTGGCGGCCATCAGTTGCGCCGAGTTGAACGGCAGGCAGAGCTCGAAATCGTCACCGGCATAGGCCGCAGCGGTGCTATCGCTGAAGATGGTGATGGTGACCTCGTCGAAGGTGGTCGAGTTCTCGCACGGCCCGTTGTAGGTGGTCCAGCGGAAGGTGTTGGCCCCGATGGCCAGGCCCACCACTTTGCTGTTGGGGTCATGCACGTCCTCGAACAGGCCGGCACCGTCCACCAGGGTCCATGTGCCGGTGGCCGGGAAGATCGGTGTGTTGCCCTGCAGGTAGGTGCTGTCCTGCGGGGTGCAGTACTCTTGGTCCGCACCGGCGCTGGCGGGCAGGTTGTTGGCATCGAACACGAACACGCTCATGTTGTCCGCCGTGAAACCGCACACGCCGTTATCGAACGACCAGGTGAGGATGTTCTCCCCTACCTCAAGGCCGCTCACGGTGGCCAAGGGGTCGTTGATATCGCTGAAGACGGCGGCCCCTTGCGTGACCGACCATTGGCCCACGATGGGACCCGTGGGCGTATTGGCCGCCATGAGCACGTTGCCCACCGGGGTGCAGAACGATTGGTCAGGCCCGGCGCTGGCGGGCGGCGCGTTGAGGTCGAACAAGGTGATCTTCACCTGATCGCTGGTGATGCCGGCGCCGCATGGCCCGTTGTCCACGGTCCATTCCAGCACGTTCTCCCCAATGCCCAGGCCGGTAACGGTGGTGTTCGGGTTGCTGGGATCGGTGATGGTGCCCTGCCCGCTTACCAAGGTCCAATGGCCGGTGGCGGGGAATGTGATGCTGCTGCCGGCCAAGGTGGCGCTGGTCACCGGCGTGCACACTTGTTGGTCCGCACCGGCATTGGCCACAGGGTTGTTGCCATCGTACACGAAAATGTGCACCTGGTCGCTGGTGGGCTGTCCGCAAGGTCCGTTCGTCACGGTCCATTCCAGGATGTGCTCACCCACGGTAAGGCCCGTGATGGCGGTGGTGGGCGAAGCGGGGTCGGCGATGGTGGCCGTGCCGCTCACCAAGGTCCAATGCCCAGTGGCGGGGAAGGTGAGCGCGCTGGCCGCCATCTGCACCTCGTAGTCCGGCGTGCAAATGCTTTGGTCGGGACCGGCGTTCGCCACGGGGTTGTTCACATCGTACAGGTTGATGGTCACCTCATCGAAGGTCACGCCATTTTCACAGGGGCCGTTGGAGACGGTCCAGCGCAGGATGTTCACGCCCACGGCCAAGCCGTTCACGGTGGTGGTGGGGTCATGCGCATCGGCGAACGTGCCCGCTCCCTGCACCACGGTCCAAGTGCCTACGGCCGGTGCCGTTATTGGGCTGCCGGACAATGCCGCGCTGGTGCCGGGCGTGCACAGGTCCTGGTCAGGTCCGGCCTGGGCCACGGGGTTCTGGTGATCGAA
>JBIQMI010000253.1:0-4616 GCA_044463585.1 Cryomorphaceae bacterium | reverse complement strand
GGTTGCGCAAGCGCATCAACCTGCCCGGCGCATTATTCGCCGTGTACCTGATCATGAACGGGGTGGAACGGTTCTTGATCGAGAAAATACGTGTGAACGAACCCTTTCTGGGCCGCTGGACCCAGGCCGAAGTGATCAGCCTGGCCTTGGTCCTGATCGGCGGTGGCGCACTTTGGACACTGAAAAAAAGACAGGCAAATGGAGCTGAAGGAATTAACTGAACAAGTGGTGGCGCTGAGCAAGAAGGTGGCCGCCTTCATCCGCGAGGAAACCCCGCGCTTCACCGATGCCAGCGTGCAAAGCAAAAGCCTCAACAACCTGGTCAGCTACGTGGACACCCAGGCCGAGGAACTCTTTGTGGACGGGCTGCAGAAACTGTTGCCCGATGCCGGTTTCATTGCCGAGGAAGGCACCGGCGAACAAGTGGAGGGGTTGAACTGGGTGATCGATCCGCTGGACGGCACCACCAACTTCGTGCACGGCGTGCCCTGCTACTGCACCAGCGTGGCACTGATCAAGGATGGCGAAATACAGCTCGGCGTAGTGCTGGAGGTAACGCGTGACGAATGCTTCGCGGCCTGGCTGGGCGGCGGTGCCACCATGAATGGCGTGCCCATCAACGTTTCCGTCCGCAACCAGCTGCAGGACAGCCTGCTCGCAACCGGTTTCCCCTATGACGATTTCGGCTTCGAGAGCGAATACATGGACCTGCTGCGCGAGCTCATGCACCGCACCCGCGGCATCCGCCGCCTGGGCAGCGCAGCGGCAGACCTGGCCTATGTGGCCTGCGGAAGGTTCGAGGCATTCTATGAATACGGGTTGAACAGCTGGGACGTGGCCGCAGGTGTGCTGCTGGTGCGCGAGGCCGGGGGAAAGGTCAGCGGTTTCCACCCCGCCAAGGACCCCGTGTTCGATGAGGAGATCGTGGCCAGCAACAGTGCCATACACACGGAATTGCTGGAAGTGATCGAAAAGAACTGGCAGCGGCAGGATTGAGGCGGCAGCCCGCATTTATGGGACCCTGGCCCGATCATTGTGGCCGTGCGACCAATGCCGCCATGCGGACCGGCATTTTGAACACCATTTCCACGCACGTAACTTTAACCGTCCAACTCCCCACGGCCATGCGGATATTGACCTTCCCCCTCATGCTTGCCGTCCTGCCCGCCTTGGCGACCGGCCCCGAAAAGTTTTTCGTGGTGATCCATGCCCAGGACAAAGTGGTCACGCAGTACGTGTGCACCCGGTCGCATTTGAGCGGCGAGGATCTGGTGGTCCGCACCAAGGTGACCCAACAGGGCAGCTTCAATTGGCATGTGGTGGGCGGCACGGCGCCTTATACCGTGGTGAAGGACCAACGCACCGGGCCGGAAGGCTGCATCACCATCATGGATGCCACCGGGCAAACCACCACGGCCTGCACCAGCTGGGGCACCCGCACCGAAGCGGTGATGATCGATTGCCCATGGGACCGCCCGGACACGCTTACCACCGGGCTGGTGCCCGATCGCTCCACCGATGCGCAGCACATCAGGGCCAACGAGCAGGGAGCACGCCCGGGTGGGCAATACGTACCCCCGGTGAAAACGGGCCAAGTTGAAATGCCCGACCTGCCACACGACCCGCGCAAACCCGGGGAACGGACACTAAAACAGCGGGAACGCGTAACGCCGCCACGTCCGCCGGTGCGCCCGCGCAGGGCACCTGAAAACCGCATGGCTTCACCGTCCATGGGCAATACTTCCGCAGGCAAGGAGAATGGAGGCCAAGCGCCAAGCCGCCAAGGCCGGTCAACCACGGCGCCTGCCAAACTGCAGCCCACCAGCATACCTTGAAGAAAAGGAACACGGGAACCGGCCGTCGCAACCAGGACGATGCCGCATTGAAAGCCTTTCTGGACGAGGCCTATGAGCGCTTGGCCGTACCGGCGTTCATCCAGGACGACCCCATTCAGGTACCCCGCAGCTTCGCGCATCGCGGGAACGCGGAGACCATCGGCTTTCTCACCGCCACCATTGCTTGGGGCCAGCGGAAAACCATCATTGCCAACGCATGGCGGCTGGCGGAATTGATGGACCATGCGCCGCATGATTTCGTGCTGCACGCCTCCCCTACCGAACTGGAGCGCACCGCTGGCTTCGTGCACCGCACCTTCAATGCCGTGGACCTGCGGCACTTTGTCATGGCCCTGCGGCATTTGTACCAGTGCTACGGAGGGTTGGAGGCGGCCTTCCTGCCCACCGGCGCCAAGGATGTTCTTCCGCCCATGGCGGAAATGATCGCCACCTTCCGCGAACGTTTTTTCGAACTGCCGCACCAGCAGCGCACCGGCAAGCATGTGGCCAACCCGGCCCGCGGCAGCAACGCCAAGCGCATCAACATGTTCCTGCGGTGGATGGTCCGCCCCGCCGATCGCGGCGTGGACCTTGGCCTATGGAAGCGCATTCCGCCCTCGGCACTCCACATTCCGCTTGATGTGCACAGCGGAAGGGTGGCCCGGGAACTGGGGCTGCTGTTGCGGAAGCAGGACGATTGGAAAAGCGTGGAGGAGCTCACACAGGCCCTGCGCCGCTTCGATGCGGCCGATCCGGTGAAGTACGATATCGCCCTGTTCGGTATTGGGGTGAACGACAAGCCCCGCAGGCCTTAGCCCACGCTGTAGTTCGGTGCCTCGCGGGTGATGAACACATCGTGCGGATGGCTTTCGCGCATGCCCGCCGGCGTGATCCGCATGAAGGTGGCCTGCTGCAACGCCCCGATGTTGGCGGCCCCGCAATAGCCCATGCCGGCCCGCAGGCCGCCCTCCAGTTGGTGCACCACTTCGTGCAAGGGCCCCTTGAACGGCACCCGGCCGCTGATCCCCTCGGGCACCAGCTTCTTGATGTCGTCCTCCATGTCCTGGAAATAGCGGTCCTTGCTGCCTTTCTGCATCGCCTCCAAACTGCCCATGCCGCGGTAGGTCTTGAAGCGGCGTCCTTCGTAGATCACTGTCTCCCCAGGGCTTTCCTCCACCCCGGCAAAGAGCGACCCGATCATAACGCTGTCGCCCCCGGCGGCAATGGCCTTCACCACATCGCCGGTGTACCTGATCCCACCGTCGGCGATCACGGGCACGCCGCTGCCGACCAAGGCTGAGGCACATTCGTAGATGGCGGTGAGCTGCGGCACCCCCACCCCGGCGATCACGCGCGTGGTGCAGATGCTGCCCGGCCCGATGCCCACTTTCACGGCGTCGGCGCCGGCATCCACCAAGGCCCTTGCGGCCGCGCCAGTGGCCACGTTCCCCACCACCAGGTCAACACCGGTGAAGGCATTGCGGATCTCGCGCAGCATGCGCTGCACCCCGATGTGGTGCCCATGGGCGGTATCGATCACCAGTGCGTCCGCACCGGCCTCCACCAAGGCGGTCGCACGCTCCAGGCTGTCGCCGGTAACGCCTATCGCCGCCGCCACGCGCAGGCGCCCCATGGCATCCTTGCAGGCATTGGGCCGCTGCTTCAGCTTGATGATGTCCTTGTAGGTGATCAGGCCCACCAAACGGCCCTCGGCATCCACCACCGGCAGCTTCTCGATCTTGTACTGCTGCAGGATATCGGAGGCCTGCGCCATGTCCACTTCCTGCTTCGCCGTTACCAGGTTGTCCTTGGTCATCACCTCGGCGATGGGCTTTGCCAGCGCGCGCTCGAAGCGCAGGTCGCGGTTGGTAACGATGCCCACCAATTTCCCACCGCCGTTCACCACGGGTATGCCGCCGATCTTGTGCTCGGCCATCAGCTTCAGTGCATCGCCCACGGTGGCGCCCTCGGAAAGCTTCACGGGGTCGGTGATCATGCCGCTTTCGCTGCGTTTCACCTTGCGCACCTCCTTCGCCTGCTCCGTGGCGGATTGGTTCTTGTGGATCACCCCGATGCCGCCCTGCTGGGCAATGGCAATGGCCAATGCGGAACCAGTAACGGTGTCCATGGCGGCTGAAACGATCGGCAGGTTCAGCGCGATGTTCCGGCTGAATTGGGTGCGGATGTCAACCTCGCGCGGCAGCACCTCGCTGTAGGCGGGCACCAGCAGTACATCATCGTAGGTAAGGCCCTGCGCCGCAAAGCGGTCCATGGGGCGGCGCGGTGCTTGGCTGCGCGCACCCTGTGCAAGGGCCAGGGAAGCAGTGGATTTTTCCATGCACAAAGGTACGTGCAGCGGTTAAATGGCCAATAGCATGGCAACTGCATCCGGCACGCAAGTGATCCTCCACTGCTCCGCACCCAAATGCAGCTGTAGGTACCGCTGACCTCCGAACGCACACAACCAGCCGCTGCGGCACGTGTTCGATGGGCTGGATTCGTAGAGGCCGGCGAGTTATTGGTTGCCGTGCTCCACGTGCCGACCACACCCGTTACGCCAACCGCAGCGCCACTGGCCACAACTGCCCGAAATGATCCGCACCCGTTGGGATCACGCCGTCCACCGCATGGAAAAGCCGCTCGGCGAAATCCGCCATGCCCCGGCTTTCCGGATAGCGCAGGTAGCGCAGGTCCAGGTCACCCAAACGCACCCGGTCCAGTCCATCGGCATCCTTGAGCAAGGCCGTTAACCGCCAGTGAATGTGCGAGCGATCGAGCTCG
>JBIQMI010000252.1:0-4656 GCA_044463585.1 Cryomorphaceae bacterium | reverse complement strand
GATAGCACCGTTACGCTTTACAAAGGATTGCGCAAGATAACCAGGTCACGAACACCCCCGGCGGTATTTTTCAACATCCCTCAACACACCGGAACGTTCCGCTCCCTCACCGCTTCCCCAGCAGCTTCCAACCCATTACACCCGTGCGTGCCAGGAAGTAGCGCCAGCTTACGTGCAGCACACCGAAGCCGTACTTCATGCTGCGCTGGAAATTGATGGAGCTGGCCTCATCGAAATACTTCGTGGGGCAGGTCACCTCGGCGATCTCGAAACGGTTCCAGAAGATCTGGCCGATGAACTGGTTGTCGAACACGAAATCCTCGCTGCAGCGGTGGTAGTCGCATTTGCGCAGCACCTCGGCGCTGTAGGCGCGGTAGCCGGTGTGGTACTCGCTCAGTTTCTCCCCCATCAGCATGTTCTGCGTGAGGGTGAGCATGCGGTTGGCCACGTACTTGTACAGGGGCATGCCGCCCTTTAGCGCACCGCCGCCCAAAATGCGCGAGCCGAACACAACGGGGTAAACGCCTTGGCCGATCACCGATACCATGGCGGTGATCAGTTTGGGGGTGTATTGGTAATCGGGGTGCAGCATCACCACGATGTCCGCGCCCAGCTCCAGGGCCTTGTCGTAGCAGGTTTTCTGGTTGCCGCCGTACCCGCGGTTGCGCTCGTGCACAACGATGTGCCTGATGCCGATGCGCTTGGCCACCTCCACGGTGGTGTCGGGGCTGTTGTCGTCCACCAGCACCACCTCATCCACCACGTCGAAGGGGATTTCATGGTAGGTCTTTTCCAACGTATGCTGTGCCTTGTAGGCGGGCAGCACCACAACTACCTTTTTCCCGTTGTACATTAATTCCTCCTTAATGGCGCGCAACTTACGCCGGTCCGGCCATCCAGAACAAATTGGCAATTTGGCGAATTGGCAATTTGGCGAATTCAATTCCTCGCTCCCGCATTCACCAGGTAAACCCCCAGCAGGATCACCGCCATCATGGCCAATTGCATGGGCAAAAGCGTTTCGCCGTCCACCACGCCCCAACCGATGGCCACGATGGGCATGAGATAGGTTACCGACGACGCCCATACGGCCGAGGTGAGCTTGATCAACATGTTCCACAAAACCAGCGATAGCCCCGTGCCCAGCATGGCCAGCACCGCCACATAACCCAATGCGGACCATGCGCCCGGCACCGTGGCCAAGGTGCCCGGCAAGCCGGTGGCGAATACACCTACCAGGCCCAATGGCCCTACAATGCTAATGGCCAGCACAGCGATGGCCGATGCGGGCACCATGTACAGCCATTGCTTCACGATGTTGCCGCTGAAGCCGTAGCAAATCGTGCCAACGATCGGCAATGCCGCATAAACCGACCAGGCCGGCACGCCCTCGTGCGACCTGAAATAGATGGTGCCGATGGCCCCGGCCAGGCCGAGGATCACGCCCACCACATTTATGGCCCGTGTGCGCACCCCGAAGAAGAGCGCTCCCGCCAGCAGGGTGAATAACGGGGCCAAGCTGTTGAGCATGCCCGAAAGCGAGGAATCGATGCGGGTTTGTGCAAAGGCGAACAGGAACGCGGGGATGCCGTTGCCCAGCAATGCCGTGCCCATCAAAGGTTTCCAATGGCGGCGCAGCAGGCCGGCATGCTTGATCAGCAGCGGGCTAAGCACCAGCCAGGCGATGCACAGCCGGGCGCTGGCCACCTGCGTGGGGCTGAGCGCGGGCATGCCGTGCTGGTACAGCCCTCTTTTCATGAGAATGAAGGAGCTGCCCCAGATGAGGGAAAGCACGCCCAACAAGAGCCATTTTGTGCGGGGCCGGGCGGCGAGGGGCTCCATGGTGGAAAGCGGGGCGCGAAAGTAGGCCGGCCTCAAGACAAAAACATACCTTTGGCACAAGTACAGTTGCCATGAAAAAGCATCCTCTTCTCCTTTCCCTCCTGTTGATCGTTGCTTGCGGCCAAGGCCCAACAGCGGACCAACAAGCCGTAGTGGCGGACCGCACCGTGCAAGAGGTGCAGATCAGCGAAGGCGAGCCCATGGCCAAGGCTGACCTGACCATCACGGGCATGAGCTGCTCCATGATGTGCGGCAACATGATCAAGAGCGCATTGGCCAAGGTGCCCGGTGTTTCCGCCGCAGAGGTAGAATACACCGAGGGAACGGATGCCGGCCACGCCAAAGTGACCTACGACCCCGCCAAGGTGGACGATGGCCAGCTGGTGAGCGCCGTGCGCGCCCTGGCCGATGGCCAGTACGGTGTTACCGCCATCTCCATCGTGAAGGAGGTGAAGGCTGGATCGCCCTCGGCCCATTTGGGCAACCAGAAGCGCGCCAAGGAAACCGCCTCGTTGATCCCGGAGGTGCACATGCCGAACCTGGTGGGCATGTTGATGGCGCTAGTGCGCATTTGAGCCGGCCGCAACGCGGGAACGGGGCTACTTAAGCAGTGCGAGGAATTCCTGCTGTACGGCAACACCGCGGTTGCCGGCATACCAAGCGTGCACTTTGGCATAAAGCTCATCCTTGGCCATCTGTTGGGCTTCGGGCAGCTTCTTGTTGTCCCATACGATCCGTTGGGCGGCATCGGGCCGGGGACCCCAGTTGAACAACTCCTTCCCCTCGCTATCGAAGGCGATGAGCTTGGGAATGCTGCGGCCGCCCAAGGTGAGGTATTTGTCCATCAAGGCCAAATGCTCATCGCGGAACAATATGGCCAGCTTCACCATGGGTGCGGCACCGGCCATAAGGACCAGCACCGGCAATACTTGCGAGCTGTCGCCACACCACGGCTCCGTGATCACCAGCCAGTTCATTTCAGGCAACGCGGCCAGCACTTCCTGTAAATCGGGAAGCAGCTTCACCACCTTCTCATTGCGCACCGTACGTACCAGGTTCAGCTTGGTGTAGTTCACCATCTCCTCCCCTTGGTCCGGGCCGGTCGTGCTGCCTTCCTTCACCAGCCTATCGAAAATTTCGCGGTATGCCCCGTTGGTGACCGCCTTGGCCATTGCATCCAACAGTTCCTGCGGGCTGGCGGCCTGCTCAGCGGTGGTGGGCAGGGTCATTGCGCCCGGGCTTGGGAACTGTCCGCGTTCATCCGCTCGAAGCGTTGGATGAGCTCCTCGTCGGTGTACTTGAGGTTCTCGATCATCTGCTTACTCTCCTGCGCAAACCGGTGTTCCGGGAATTTGCTGATCACCACTTGGTAAGCTTTTTTGGCCTCGCCGCGTTGGTGCAGCCCATTGTCGATCGTAAAGGCCTTCAGGTAGTAGGTGTCCACCAATTTCCGCCAGGCGGGATAATCACGGATGATGCGGTCGTACAGTTCGATGCCGCCTTGCGGATCGCCCAAGGTCGACCGGAGCCCAGCGCCCCGGAAGAGGTACTCGGGCGTCAGTGAATCCAACGGGTTCTGGCGGGCATACAGGAGGTAAACGTCCAGCAGCGCCTGCGCACCCTTGCGGTCCACGCCGGGTTTTGCGTAAAGTGAATCCTCCATGGCCCGGATGCGCACGTGTGCCTCTTCGGCCTTGGCATCCTGCGCAGTGCCTTTATCGCTACCGCCGCAAGCGGCCAGCAAGGCTACCATAGCTGTGGTGAAGATCCAATTCAGTTTCATTGTTGGTGGTTGGCTTGGTGTCCTATGCTTGGTGTCCGATGTCTGATGTCTTATGCCTGATGTCTTATGCCTGATGTCCGATGTCTGATGTCCTATGCTTGGTGTCTGATGTCTGATGCCTGGTGTCCGATGTCTTATGTCCTATGCTTGATGTCTTGTGCATCATGCTTCGTTCGGGTGCGGCTATTTCACTGGCGTGAACCGCATTTTGTATTTCGCGTCGGTTTTGCCGTGGCTGATGTCGCGCAGCTTTCCTTTCAGCATCCGCTTGCGCAGCGGCGGCAGCAGGTCGGTGAATAGGATGCCGTCCAGGTGGTCGTGCTCGTGTTGCAGTACCCTTGCGGCATATCCGTCGAACTCTTCTTCATGTTCGTTGAAGTCCTCGTCCATGTACTGCATCACGATCCGTGGCTGGCGCTGCACGTCCTCCCGGATCCCCGGTATGCTTAGGCAACCTTCCTCAAAGGCCCACTTTTCACCTTCCTCCTCCACAATGTAGGGGTTGATGAACACCTTCTTGAAATCCTTCAAGTGCGCGTCCTCCGTGGGGTTCCCGTCCTCGTCCTCGGCAAATGGGGAGCAGTCCACCACGAACAGCCGGATGCTTTCGCCGATCTGCGGCGCGGCAAGGCCCACGCCATTGGCGGCGTACATGGTTTCGTACATGTTGGCGATCAGCTCCTTCAGGCCGGGGTGGCCGGGCTCGATGTCCTGTGCCACTTTTTTCAGCACCGGGTCGCCGTAGGATCGTATGGGTAGGATCATGTTGAAGAGCGCGAATTTAGGGGGGATGGGGAGAGGAGAGATTAGGGAGATGCGGGAAAGGCCGCTGAGGCGCAGAGGCGCGGAGAAATGCCATGGCCGCGATGGGGTCATCCACAGAGATCACAGAACGCACAGAAAGAATGCCATGGCCGCGATGTGTTTGCCGCGGAGGCGCTGAGGCGCGCGAGGAATGCCCGCGAGGAATGCCTTGGCCGCGATTGATCTAACCGCGGAGGACGCGGAGAACGCGAAGAGAATCCGCTGCA
>JBIQMI010000251.1:0-4716 GCA_044463585.1 Cryomorphaceae bacterium | reverse complement strand
TGAGGCGCAGAGCCGCTGAGAAATGCCGTCCACAGCGTCCACATTGTTCACCTGAGCGATGGGGAGGAAAATGCCTTGGCCGCGATGGTTTTCCACAGAGAACACAGGGCGCACAGAGAAATGCCATGGCCGTGATGGTTTTTCGCCGCGGAGGCGCGGAGCGAACCGAAATGTGTTTTTCGACCCCGGCGAGGTCGCAGCCTGTAGCACAGCAAACGCGCGCGAAGACCGACCCCAACGGGGTCGCAGCCGGTGTTCCATTTTGATTTGATGCCTAGGCGCAGAGGCATGAAGCATGCCTTGGGCGCGATGGATTAAACGCGGAGGGCGCGGAATACGCGCAGCAGGGCGCTTTCCCCATTGGCAACTTGGCGAATTGGCAACTTGGCAAATTCACCCACAATTCATCCGCGAAGCGCCACGACCATATCCGGGCTCGGTACGTTCCGCCGGGTGTTCCGAACGATGACGTGCATCAGATAAACGGGTCTTTGGGGCCCGTACCTTTGCACCTTGAAATGGATACGATCCAACCTGCCGGTGGGAAGACCACTGAAGTACGCGAAAAAGTGGTGATCCTGTTTGCTGGCGATAGCGGCGATGGGATCCAACTGACCGGGAGCCAGTTCACCGATACGAATGCGCTTTTCGGCAACGATGTAAGCACCTTCCCGAATTACCCGGCGGAGATACGGGCGCCGCAGGGCACCATTGCCGGCGTAAGCGGCTACCAGCTGCACTTCGGCAGCGTGGATGTGTTCACCCCCGGCGACCAGTGCGATACGCTGGTGGTGATGAACGCGGCCGCGCTGAAGGCGAACCTGGCCAAGCTGAAGAAGGGCGGAACGATCATCGCCAACAGCGATGGCTTCGACAGCAAGAACCTGCGCTTGGCAGGCTACCCCGAGGAGGCGAACCCGCTGACCGACCACAGCCTGGACAACTACGTGCTGCACACGGTGGACGTGACCAAGCTGACGCGCAATGCGCTGGAAGGCACCAGCCTCGGCATGAAGGAGAAGGACCGCAGCAAGAACATGTTCGTGCTGGGCTTTGTGCACTGGATTTACGGGCGCAAGCTGGACCGGCCGAAGCTTTTCCTGGAGCGCAAGTTCAAGAGCATGCCGGAGCTGCTGGAGGCGAACCTGGCCGTGTTGCAGGCGGGCTATAACTACGGCGATACCAGCGAGACCTTCACTACGCGGTACGAGGTGAAGCCCGCACCGATGCCGAAAGGGCATTACCGCAACATCACGGGCAACCAGGGCGTGGCGATCGGCCTTGTTGCAGCGGCGCAGAAGGCCGGGTTGGAACTGTTCTACGGCAGTTACCCCATCACACCGGCCAGCGATATCCTGCACGAGCTGTCGCGCAACAAGCATTTCGGGGTGAAGACCTTCCAGGCGGAGGACGAGATCGCTGCGGTATGCTCCTCCATCGGGGCGAGCTACGGCGGTGCACTGGGCGCCACCGCAAGCAGCGGGCCCGGCATAGCGCTGAAGACCGAGGCACTGGGCCTTGCGGTGATGTTGGAGATACCCTTGGTGGTGGTGAACGTGCAGCGGGGCGGCCCCAGCACGGGCATGCCCACCAAGACCGAACAGGCCGACCTGTGGCAGGCGGTGCACGGCCGCAACGGCGAGGCGCCCATACCGGTGCTGGCCGCCAGCAGCCCCACCGATTGTTTCGAAATGGTGTTCGAGGCGGCGAAACTGGCCGTGGAGCACATGACGCCGGTGATGCTGCTTACGGACGGCTACATCGCGAACGGCGCAGAACCGTGGCGCTTCCCCGAGGCGAAGGACCTGCCCGAGATAAAGCCGCCCTATGCGCAACCGCGCGAGGAGGACGGGGAGGAACCTTTCCTGCCGTACGAGCGCGATGGGCGCGGGGTGCGGCCTTGGGCCATACCGGGCATGCGCGGCCTGCAGCACCGCATTGGCGGCATTGAAAAGGAGGACAAAACGGGCAACATCAGCTACGATCCGCACAACCACCAGTTGATGGTGCGATTGCGCGCCGAGAAAGTGGCGCGGATCGCGGATACCTACCGGCCCATCAGGCTGGACAGTGGCCCGCCGAACGGCGAGTTGCTGGTGGTGGGCTGGGGTTCCACTTACGGGGCCATACGCACCGCCGTGCTGGAGCTGCAGAAGGAAGGCTTCAGCGTGGCCCATGTGCACCTGCGCCACATGTTCCCCTTCAACCCCGGCCTGGGCGGCCTGCTGAAGCAGTACAACAAAGTGCTGGTGCCCGAAATGAACAACGGACAGTTGCGGCAACTGCTGCGCGCCGAATATCTGGTGGACGCCCAGGGCCTGAACAAGGTGCAGGGGCTGCCCTTCACCAGCGACGAGATCCGCACTGCCGTGCTTGAACAGTTGACACGATGAGCACACCGAACACCACACCCACCGCCGCGGGCGCACCGGCCCCGGCCATCAAGTACAGCAGTGATCAACAGGTGCGCTGGTGCCCCGGTTGCGGCGACTATTCGATCCTGAAGCAGGTGGAGACCGTGCTGCAGCAGAAAGGGCGGCCGAAGGAGGAGATCGTTTTT
Organism: Cryomorphaceae bacterium; assembly: GCA_044463585.1. Classification (GTDB taxonomy): domain Bacteria; phylum Bacteroidota; class Bacteroidia; order Flavobacteriales_F; family PHOS-HE28; genus PHOS-HE28. The sequence goes on along the minus strand of JBIQMI010000251.1, from coordinate 2,156 downwards.
ATCAGCGGCATCGGCTGCTCGTCGCGCTTCCCGTACTACCTGGACACCTATGGCATGCACAGCATCCATGGGCGCGCACCGGCCATTGCCAGCGGCCTGCGCAGCGTGCAGCCGGAGCTGAGCGTGTGGCTGATCACCGGCGACGGCGACTCGCTGAGCATCGGCGGCAACCACCTGATCCACCTGCTGCGCCGCAACGTGGACCTGAACGTGCTGCTGTTCAACAACGAGATCTACGGGCTCACCAAGGGCCAGTATTCACCCACCTCGCCCGAAGGGGCCATCAGCCGCAGCACGCCCATGGGCAGCACGGACCATCCGTTCAACCCGCTGGCGTTGTGCAAAGGGGCGGACGCCACCTTCATTGCCCGCAGCATGGACCGCGACCCCAAGCACATGCGGGAGGTTCTGTTGCGCGCCGATGCACACCGCGGTACCAGCCTGGTGGAGATCTACCAGAACTGCAACGTCTTCAACGACGGGGCCTTCGAGGTCTTCACAGAAAAAGCCAGCAAGGCGATGCACACCGTGTTCGTGGAGCATGGCAAGCCCCTGCTGTTCAACAACGGCACCAAGGGGATCAAGCTCGACGGCTTCACGCCGGTGATCGTGGACCTTACCGACGGCACGCACTCGGTGGACGAAGTGTGGGTGCACGATGAGCGGGACAGCTTCAAGGCAAGCATTCTGGTGCGCCTGTTCGACGACCCGAGGAAGGAGGGCGCATTGCCGCGTCCCTTCGGCGTGTTCTACGTGGCGGACCGGCACACACATGAAACCAAACTGAACGCACAGGTGGCCTTGGCCAAGCAGAAACGCGGGCCCGGTGACCTTGATGCGCTGCTGCGCGGCGAGAACGTTTGGACGATCAATTGAGGTTGGGCCCGCACAAGAGCAAAAGCCGAAGCACGCACAGGCGCGCTTCGGCTTTTGTGTTGGAAGCGATCGGCCTTACCGCACCATGACCGGCAGTCCACCGGCGGCAGGGTCCACCGGGCGGAGCATGTACAGGCCGGCCGGCAGGCCGGAGAGGTCGAATTGCGCGGGTTGCGAACGCACCACGAACTCCGCAACCTGTTGGCCGTTGGCCGCATGGAGCCTGAAGGTTTGGCCCATGCGCACATTGGCCACGGTAAGCGTGCCCTGCACCGGCATGGGATAGAGCTGCGGCCCGTTGGCCTGTTCGATCGGCCCCATGCCCAGGGTGCCGAAGAAGTGTTCCTCACTTTCCTCGGAACAGCCGTCGGCGTCGGTGGTGTGCACGGTGTATTGGCCGTTGGCGGCCGGGGTCCATGCTTGCTGTTCAGCGCCGGCTATGGCCGCACCATCGAGGTACCATTGGTAGGCCGCGGCCGGTGTGCTCACCAGTTGCATGTTCTGCCAAGTGATCGTTGGCGTGCTGCCAAGCGTGGCCACATCGAAGGCTTCACTGTAGATGAACGAGCCGTCGGTGACGGTGAGGGTGACTGAGGCTGTGCCGGTCTGGTGGCCGGGCAAGGCGCTGATGTGGGTCTGGAAGAGGCTGTCGTTGAGCTGCACCACATGCAAGGCGGTGTCGGGCAAAATGGCCTGGTCGCTGCTGCCCAGTACGGGCTGGCCAACGGGATTGCCGTTGTTGGTCACCTTCAGCACGATCGTGCCTGAACCGGTGGTCCGGCAGAAACTCATGCCCGTGGGCAGGGTGAAGGTGGCATCGTCATCGCGGTTCACCACCGCGAAGAATGCAGGCGGCATGGCCGCGTAGGCGGGGTCGGCGGTGGCCGCGTTCATGGCGGCTATCACATGCAGGCTGATGTCGCCATCGTCCTCGCTATCGTCAAGCCCGGTTACCGCCACTTGCTGCACTTGGTCCCAGTTGGCCGGGGTGAAAGTGAGCTGTTGGGTGCCGATGGCCACCTCGGTGGGCTCGCTCACGGAAAGGTCCACCACCACATCGCCCGTGGGCTGCGATCCCAGGCGCAGCGCGAGCATTTCCGTGGTGCCGGTCTCGTCCACCACCAAGGGCAACGGTGTAGTGGTGGCCACGCCGGGGAAGAACGCGCGGCCGAAAGCCCTTGCATAAACGCCATCGCTGTCGCCCTGGAAGCCGTTGCCGCTCCATGCCATGATGAAGCCCCCATTGGGCAGCTTCGCCACTGCGGGGTAGCGCTGTTCGC
>JBIQMI010000250.1:0-4717 GCA_044463585.1 Cryomorphaceae bacterium | reverse complement strand
CACCACCAGGCCGGTGAGCACCGGGGCCTTCAACCCCAAGTGGCGCAACACGTCCGCATCGCGGCACACCATGGCCGTGGCAACGAAAATGGGCACACCAACCAGCACGTAGGTGATGAAATAGGTGAACAGGCCAACGGGCACCACCTCGTTCAATGCATCCCTGTTCGGCACCAGGCCGTCCAGCGCGGTTTTGATCTCCGCGAAGTATTCAAATGCCGCGTAATAGGCGGCGAAGCCCAGGATGACCAGCAGTGCGTTCCTCATTCAGCGCGCGTTCGGCCGCGCAATGTATTGCGGCAGGCGCGCTTGCGCGGAACGGATCAGATGTAGCGCTCGCCGGTGTCCTTGGTGAGCTCCTGCACGATGCCCTTGATCTTCTGTTCGTCGTGCTTGCGGCAAACGAGCAGTGCATCCGGGGTGCTCACAACGATGTAGTCCTCCAGCCCTTGCAGCACCACCAAGCGGTCGTCGGCCACGTGCACCATGTTGTTGCTGCCGTCGTACACGCGCACGGTGGCGTTGGTGCCGGTGTTGCCGTGGCCGTCCTTGCCCAGCTGGTTGTACAGGCTGCCCCAGGTGCCCAGGTCGCTCCAGCCGAAATCGCCGGCCACCACGAACACGTTGTCGGCCTTTTCCAAAATGCCGTAGTCGATGCTGATGTTCTGGCAATCGCTGTAGATGCTGGCGATGAAGCTGGCCTCATCCGGCGTGCCGTACACCTTTTCGCCTTTGCTGAACAGGCTTTCCATTTCGGGCAGGTGTTTGCCGAAAGCCTTGCGGATGCTCGCGAGCGACCAGATGAAGATGCCGCTGTTCCACAGGTAGCGCCCGCTGTCCAGGAATTTCTGGGCCGTGGCGTGGTCGGGCTTTTCTGTGAAGGCCTCCACCTTGCGCACCTCGGGCCTTGCGGCGGGGCCGTGATCGCTGAAGCGGATGTAGCCGTAGCCGGTATCGGGCCGATCGGGTGTTATGCCCAGGGTGACCAGGCAATCCTCCGCGGCGGCCTGTTCCAGCGCGATCTTCAACCGGGCCTGGAATTCGTCCTCGTCCTTTACCAAATGGTCGCTGGGCGCGGTGATGATCAGCGCATCGGGGTCGCGCTTGGCTATGGCGTGGTTGGCGTAGGCTATGCAGGGCGCGGTGTTGCGGCGGCCGGGCTCCAGCAGCACCTGTTCCGCGCCAAGGGCCGGCAGCTGCCCGCGTACCAAGGCCTCGTATTGGCTGTTGGTCACCACGTAAATGTTCTCCGCCGGGCATACACTGCTGAAGCGGTCGAAGGTTTGCTGGATGAGCGTGCGCCCATGGCCCAAAAAGTCGAGGAACTGCTTGGGATGGCTGGTGCGGCTCATGGGCCAGAAACGACTTCCGATGCCGCCGGCCATAATGATGCAATAGGTGTGCTTGGGATCCATGAAGGAATTGGGCGCTTATGACGCGCGCCGTGTGGCCAAGGGTTGTTCGAGCTGTACCTCGGCGGTGGGGTCGATCAAATAAATACGCCTGTTGTTCAGGCAGCGGCAACGGTAGCGCTTGCGCAGCAAGGCACCCTTCACGAACAGTTTCCGGTTGAAGCGGAACACGGTGTTCATTTCCAGTTCCTCCAGGAACGGTTTGGGCTCGCGGTCATAGCGGCGCAATACGCGCATCAGGCCATGGTCGGTGCAGCTGCTGCTGGGGGCGTCCTCCAGGTGCGCGTTCAGCACTTTCAGGACATCGGCCGGGAAGATCTCGCGGGAAAGGAAGGGCCGCATCATGCGCTTGTACTCGGCCTTCCATTCGGCGCCGTGCGGTTCGTGGCGGCGGTACTTCTGAAAGGTGGTGTAATGCGCGAATTCATGCACCAGCACCACCAGGAAGGCGTAGCGGTTCAGGTCCTCGTTCACCGAAATGCGGTGCCCCAAGGTGCGGGTGGCCACGCGGTAATCGCCGAGCTTGGTGCTGCGCGGCTTGCTGATGCGCACCTGCACGGGGTTGCGCCGGAGCCAGTTGGCCACCACGGGCCACGCGTTGCGGGGCAGGTGCGCCTGCAGGCGGAGGATGTCAGTGGGGCGTGCCATGGGGAAGGGCTGCAAGATCGCTCCTATGCGGGTAATATTCCACCCGGCGTTCGTCGCGGGGGGGCGTGGGCAGGCTGTTCCACTTGGGGCAATCGCAGCCGCGCCGCTTTTTCTGCTTGATCACCCCGTGGCGGGGGCCTCCGCAGGCCGAAAGGACCATGAGCAGGGCCAAAGGAATGAGGAATGCGGGTGCGTTACGGGAAAAATGCGCCATGGGCCATCCGCCGGTGGCGGGTTGCAAAGTTAGCGGCCCCGGGCGAGGCGGAAAACGGACGTTCGGGGGGAATGGAATGCCCATTCCGCCACCCGTCGTACGGCATTCAACTGGCTGAGGGACAGTCCAGTTCAATGCTTTTCATGCTTGGAGTGCAGGCGCGGCCCTACTTTAGCCCACTTTCCCGGGAACATGGGCCTTCTCTTCCACATTGGCCGTTATTTCATGCTGCTGCGCGAGGTGTTTTCACGCCCCGAGCGGCGGAGCGTGTATTGGCGCAGGACCGTGGAGGAAATGGACCTTCTCGGGGTGAAAAGCATCGGCATCGTGGCCCTGCTTTCCCTGTTCATGGGGGCGGTGATCGCCATCCAGACGAAAACGAACATCGATTCCCCCCTGATCCCCAGCTATGTGGTGGGTTTCACGGTGCGCCAAAGCACCATCCTCGAATTCAGCCCCACCATCATCTCCTTGATCTTGGCGGGCAAAGTGGGCAGCACGATCGCGGCGGAGATCGGCAGCATGCGCGTGAGGGAACAGATCGACGCGCTGGACATCATGGGCGTGAACTCCGCCGGCTACCTGATCCTGCCGAAGATCATTGCCACCGCGCTGATCAATCCTTTCCTGATCATCATCAGCATGTTCCTGAGCATTTTCGGCGGCTACATGGCCGGTGTGCTCACGGGCATCATCAGCTCCACCAACTACATCACCGGCGTGCAGTGGGACTTCGATCCCTACATCGTTACCTATGCCTTGATCAAGACCGTGGTGTTCGCGGTGATCATTGCCACGGTAAGCGGCTACCAAGGCTACTACACGCGCGGCGGAACCCGCGAGGTGGGCATCAGCAGCACCAAGGCCGTGGTGTACAGCGATGTGGTGATCCTGATCGCCAACTACCTCCTTACCCAACTGCTGCTGCTATGATCGAGGTGAAGCACTTGGGCAAAAGCTTCGGCAAGGTGGAGGTGCTGCGCGACATCAATGTGCAATTCCGCCAGGGCAAGGTGAACCAGATCATCGGCAAAAGCGGGAGCGGAAAAAGCGTGCTGGCCAAGTGCATCGTGGGCCTGCATCCGCCCACCACCGGCGAAGTGCTGTACGACGGCGAATCCTTCCAAACGATGGACAAGGAGCGCAAGAAGCAGTTGCGGCAGGAGATCGGCATGCTGTTCCAAAGCAGCGCGCTGTTCGATTCGCTCACAGTGATGGAGAACGTGATGTTCCCCTTGCAGATGTTCGGCACCATGTCGCCCGCGGAAATGCGCGAGCGGGCCACCTTTTGCCTGCGCCGGGTGAAGATCGAACGCGCCGACCGCAAGTTCCCCGCGGAATTGAGCGGCGGCATGCAGAAGCGCGTGGGCATCGCCCGGGCCATCGCCATGAAGCCCAAGTACCTCTTCGTGGACGAGCCCAACAGCGGCCTTGATCCCCAGACGAGCATCGTGATCGATGAACTGATCAAGGAGATCACCGAGGAATATGACACCACCACGCTGGTGATCACCCACGACATGAACTCGGTGATGGGCATCGCCGACGAGATCTTCTTCATCCACGACAAGCAGTTGTGGTGGACCGGCACGCGTGAAGAGCTGCTGGAAAGCGATAACCGCGAGCTGCAGGAATTCATTTTCGCCGGCAGCCTGATGCGCCAAGTGCGCAAGGCCATGCGGCGGGAGGGGTGAGTTTCGGAGGGCCGTTTTTTTGCCGCTGAGGCGCTGAGGCGCTGAGATGGCTGTGCTTGCGGAGTAGCCGGGGATATTGGCCGCGGAGGCGCAGAGACCTACCATTGCGCTTTCACTAGGACAGGCTTTTTTTGGACAGGATGACAGGATGGACAGGATGGAGATGTAGGAAAAGTGGGAGATGTAGGAATGAAGGAAAGGAAGGCCATTCCTCCGCGCCCTTCATCGCCCAACAGCTCCGCGTTCTCCGCGCCCTTCGCGGTTGAACCATCGCGGCCAAGCGCATTCCTCCGCGCCCTACATCGCCCAACAACTCCGCGTTCTCCGCGCCCTCCGCGGTTAAACCATCGCGGCCAAGGCATTCCCCGCGCCTCCGCGGCAAACCAAGCCCCGTGTCCTCGCCTCAGGCTTCCACGGGCTGCCCCATGTACTCCTCGATCGGGGGACAGCTGCAGACCAGGTTGCGGTCGCCGTAGGCATTGTCCACGCGGCTTACGGTGGGCCAGTACTTGGCATTGCGCAGGCCCGCCACGGGGTATGCGGCCCTTTCGCGGCCATAGGCGTGGTCCCATTGGTCCGCGATCACTTCCTCGGCGGTGTGGGGCGCCATTTTCAGCGGGTTGTCGGCCTTGTCGAGCTTGCCTTGGGCAATGTCCTCGATCTCCTGCCTGATGCTGATCATGGCTTCCACAAAGCGGTCCAGTTCGGCCTTGTTCTCGCTTTCGGTGGGTTCCACCATCAATGTGCCG
>JBIQMI010000249.1:0-4731 GCA_044463585.1 Cryomorphaceae bacterium | reverse complement strand
TGCAGCGCACGCCCGACCTCGGCTTCATCGGCGAGCGCGACGGCAAGGGCCTGGGCAGCTTCGACATTGCCATACCGGTGTTCCACCAGCAACGCGCGCTGGCCCTGCTGGTGATCGGTGACCTGGACGACAGCGAACACCGCATGAGCCCCACGGTGAAGCACCTGAACTTCCTGCAAACGATCACCAACCTGATCGCCGTGGCCATGGAGAACAAGCGCTTCGCCAAGCGGGCGCTGCTGGAGGAGCGGAACCGCCGCGAACTGGAACTGGCCGCGGAAATGCAACAGATGCTGGTGCCGAAGGACCTGCCCAATGGGAACGGGGTGAAGGTGGCGGCCTGGTACCAGCCCCACCAGGGCGTGGGCGGCGATTACTACGATGTGATCCGCACGGGGCCGCAGGAATGGGTGCTGTGCGTGGCCGATGTAAGCGGGAAGGGAATAGCGGCAGCGCTGCTGATGGCCAACTTCCAGGCCACCCTACGGGCCATGCTCCAGCGCGGGAAGGCCCCGCTGGACGAACTGGTGCGCGAGCTGAACACCAACGTGCTGGAGCGTGCGCGCGGCGAGCGCTTCATCACCTTGTTCATCGCCCGGGCCGACCTTGCGAAAGGCACCATGGAATACGTGAACGCGGGGCACAACCCGCCGCTGTTCGCGGCGCCCGGCCAAGGCATGCAGGAATTGTGCGAGGGCTCCATCGCCCTGGGCATGCTGCCCGAGCTGCCCTTTGTGCAATCGGGCGTGGTGGAGCTGGCCGAGGCGGTGCTGCTCTGCTATACCGATGGACTGGTGGAGCAGGAGAACGCGCACGGGGATGCATTCGAGGTGCAAGCCGTGCGCAAGGCGCTGGAGCTGCTGGCGCATGCCGAGCCGCAGGCCATCAACGCCGCCCTGATGGCGCAATTCGAGAACCACCGCGCAGGCACGCCCTACTTGGACGATATCGCGCTGCTCACCTGCGTGTTCCGCTGAGGCGCCCGGTGCTTGATGTCCAGCACCACCAGCATGGCCGCCATGCCCCAGAAGGGCACGCTCGCCTTGTCCAGGTCGAGGTAATTGTTCAGCACCCCGTGGATGAAATAGGTGACCAGCCCCAGGAATGCGGCGCCCACCAGCCGGCGGTCGGTGCCATCGGGCAGGCGGCTCCACAGGCGCACGGCGGTGGCGGCGATGGTGCCGAAGAGGGCCAGCACCAGCAGTGCGCCGGGCAGCCCCTGCTCGGCCAATGGGCCCAGGTACTCGCTGTGGGCGTTGCCGTTGAGGCCGAAATTGGTGCTGATGACGGTGCGGTCGCGGGCGGCCTGGAACGGGGCGTACTGGAACATGTAGGTGCCCGGCCCCCAGCCGGTAACGGGCCTTTGGGCGAACATGCGCAGCGCGCTGTTCCAGCGGTTGATGCGCTCGAGGTTGCTGGCATCCGAGCGGATGTTGCTGATCGAGCTCACGTGCTTGGCCAGGTCGTCGTTGCTTTCGGCCTTGTTGCGCTCCATGGCAATGGTAATGCGGTCGATGTTGGCCACGGCCACCCCTGCGGCCACCAGGGCCACCGCACCGATGAACCAGGCGGGTATGCGCAGGCGCATTACGGCGAACACGCCCAAGGCGCCCGCCACGCCCACCCATGCGGCGCGGGTGTAGGAGAAGAGCAGCCCGGCGGTAAGCAGCAGGAACAGTGCCGCTGCCAGCCCGCGCAAGGTGCGCGAATAGCCGGGCATGAACATGGCGCCGAGGCTGAAGGGCAGGAAAAAGGCCACCACGGCGCCATAGCCGGTATGGTCCTTGAAGAAGGGCCACATGACCCAGTGGGCGGGGTCCTCGGCAAAATCGTGGCGGGCATGCTGCACCAGGGTGTAGCCCACCACAATGGCCAGGCCCGCACTGAAGAGCCAGAAGAAGCGGTGCATGTTGCGCGGGTCGCGGAACAGGCGCGAGGCCATGAAGTACATGGTGCACACGAACCAGATGCGCGCGGCGATGAACTTGGCCGATACCACCGGCATGCTGCTGGGCACCAGGCACACCAGCATCCAGGCCAATTGCAGCAGCAGCACCACCGTTACCGGGTGGCGCCACACCCGCCCGTCAACCACGCCGCCCTCCAGGGCCATTTTCAGCAGGAACAACAGCGTAAGGGCCACCATCAGCGGTTCGGTGGGCAGCGACACGCCGATGCCGCCCAGCTCAAGCTCCTCCAGGTTGATGGAAAGGGGCGTGGCGAACACGATGAACAGCAGCAGCTTCTCCGGTGCCGCCACCAGTGCCCAGGCCAACAGCAGGGCCACGGGCAGCAGGTTCAGCCAAAGAAAGTCCCGGGTGGCCAAAAAGGTGTTCAGCGCAACGAACGCGATGCACGCAACGGGGATCCAGTTGTTGCGGAGGGCCTGCACCATGGCCTAACGCTTTACCGCCCTATTGGCGCGGATCGCCAGCAGTACGTAGCACAGCAGCAGCGCCGATGCCGTGGTTATGGCCACCACCAGCCAGCGCACGGGCCAGACCTTCTTGTCGGGCACCTCCGGGTACACCACCATGTCGCTGTAGGTGAACTCCTTGGCCAGGTCCACCAAGAGCTGCCTTTCCTGCAGCAGTTGCTTGTTGTAGTCGTTGATCAGCTCCACGTTGAGCAGGGAGAGGCGCTGCAATTCGCCGCCATGTTCCTCCAGCGCCTTCAGCCTTTGGCCGATCTCGTCGCGCTGGGCCTTGCCGGTGTTGGCCGCCAGGGCGCGCATGTAGCCCTTGGTGTATTCCTCGGCCTGCACTTCGTAGTTCAGCAGCCCCTGGCCGCGGCGCAGCTGGTCCAGCCGCGCCTCCACGCTGTCCATGCGCTGGCGCGTGGCGGCCAGCCCGAAGCGCACCACCTTCATCATTTCGGCCGAGTTGGTGCGCTGCAGCCGCCGGGCCAGCTGGTCGGCCTGGTCCACCACGGCCAGCACCATGTCGCGCGCCAGCACGGGGTCCTCATCGGTCACCCGTATGTCCACGCTCTCATACCTTGTTTTTTCAATGGCCACGCGCTCGTTGTACAGGTAGTTCAGCAGGGCCCTTCCGCCGGCCTCGGTGGTATCGATGCCATAGTGGGCCGCCAGGCCGAAGCGCCGCACCAGGCTGTCGCGGATGGCATTGCTCTGCAGCAATTGCAGCAGCTGGTCGGATTCGCTTTCCACCGAATAGGTGCTGATGTGCATGGGGTACACCACGGCCTGCGAGCGGTAGCGGGGCTTAAGGAATGCGGGGCCGCTGAAGATGGCGGACAGCCCGATGGCGGCCACGGCCACCACCACGAATGTGCGCCATCGCTGGCGCACCAGGGCGAAAGTGGGGGTGAAGGAGAGGCGCTCTTCCATGGTCAGTGCTTCAGTTTACGGATATTTTCCTGCACCACGATCAGCAGCAGTGCCAGCAGGAAGGCACTGAACGTGCTTGCGCCCAGCACCAGCCACCAAACAGGCCAGCTCTTGCGGTCGGCGGGGTAGGCCGAATTGACGGTGAACTTGTGCGGCAGGTCGCTGTCCAGGTCGGCCTTGGCCTGCTCGAGCTTCATGCGCAGCACGCTCAGCCGCTTGATCTCGTTGAACTGCTTGTCCTGCAGGGCAACGTATGCGCCGCCGTACTTGGCCAGCACGGCAAAGCGGCGCTCGAACTCGTCGATGGCGCGCTTGTCGCCCTTTACAATGGCGGCGCCGAGGTATTCGTTGTAGCGTTCGGCCTGGCTGTGGTAGTCGTGCACGCCCAAGGAGCGCAGCACCTCCATGCTGTCGCTCATCTGCTGTATTTCCGCCGTCAGTTCGTCCACGCTTTGCTGCACGATCCGGTAGCCCTTCAAGGCGCGCTCGTGGGCCATGTCGTTCCACACGCTGTCCACCTGTGCGGCCATGAAGTTGGCCATGTCGGCGGCGCGCTGGGGATCTTCATCGCGCACGGTTATGCGCACGCTGCCGAAGCGGGTGTTGGCGAACTTCACATGGCCCTCGTAGGCGTCGCGCAGCTCCGAATTGCGGTGCTTGCTGTTGGGCTTGATCTTGTACACCGCCGCCAGGTTGAAGGCCGCTGCGGTGCGGTCGCGCACCTGGTCGGAATTGAGGATCTGCAGCAGCTGCTCCACATCCTCCTCATCGCCCAGCGCCAAAATGTCGTCGCGCCCGGTGCTTTGCTCGCTCAGCAGCGCCTTTGACACGCTGTTTGTGATGGCGGGGAAGAGGATGACCTCGCTTTCAAAGCGGGGCGCCATGGTAAAGTAGGCGACCACGCCGGCCACCAGGCCAAGCAGGGTGATGCCGATGATCATGCGCCGGCGTGCCCAAAGGAAAAGGGCCAGTGCCAGGGGCTGATCGTCGGGCCGGGATTCCGTTCGAAGCATGGTGGAAGGGGGGGCAGCCTTGGAAAAAGGTGCGCTAAAGTAGCCCGATCAATTTTTTCGCGTCCGCACCAGTGCCGCGATGCCGGCCATGGGCACCAGGCCCGTGGCCATGGCGGCCAGTGCGCCGGCGGCGCCCAATGCGGCCAGGGCGGGCAGCAGGTGCCAGCCCATGCCGTGCAGCCAGGCGCCCAGGGCCAGCAGCAGTGCCGTGTACAGGGCCATGGCGGCCGCTTGTTGCCACGTGGCGCGCAGGCGGAAGCGCTTGGCTGCCACCGCGGCCTGGGCCGCGGCCATGGCGGTTTGGGTGATCAGGCTGGCCATGGCGGCGCCGGCCGCCTGTTGGCGGGGGATCAGCACCAGGTTGAGGCC
>JBIQMI010000248.1:0-4762 GCA_044463585.1 Cryomorphaceae bacterium | reverse complement strand
AGGAATTGAATACCCTGTACAAAGGGTTGATGAAGACCCACCACCCCGACCGTTTTCCGGGTGATGAGGCCAGGCGCGGCGAGGCCGAGGAGCTGAGCAAGCAACTAATCGAGGCCTACAAATTCCTGGAAAGCATCCATCCGGAAACGCACGAGAAGGACCGCGAAGGATTCGACCGTTCAGTGGCCAGTAACATTGCCGATTGGCAGTACAAGGGCCTTACCCTGAACATCACCTTCGGCGATGGCACCAGCTACGAATTCTACGGTGTGCAACCGAAGGTGTACAACAAGTTCGTTGGTGTTGAAGGCAACACGCGTTTTGCCCGCCGGCACATTTTCAGCGCCCACCAGTACCGGAAACTGGCCAACGCCGTGGCCATGCCCGCTTGATCCACGGGCTGCAGCATCAATCTTTCTTCCGGCCCTGCTTCGCCTTGGCCGCACCGGCCTCCTCGCGGGCTTTTCTCCATCGCGCCAACTTGGCGGTGGCCTTTCTCTTCTTGATCGAACGGGAGCGCTGGTTCTGTGGCATCGGCAACGGGTTTGGCCACAAGATAAGGTTTGGCCCGCACGGTGCGGAACAGGCCAACACGCCCTGGCACGGGCCCTTCCCCTTTCGGCAATAGGCCGTGCGACTTTTTGCGCACAAGGCACGTCCTTACATTGGCCAACCCAGTTCCACCGAGTGTGAATCTTCGCTATCCGATTTCATGCAGACCCCTAGCAAATTGCGCGCGCACTGGCTCGCCTTGTTCGCGCTAATGGCCGTTTCCGGCCTGCAAGCCCAGCAGTACAGCATAGCCGACGGAACCATCAACGCGTGCTCCGGTGTGCTGGAGGACACCGGTGGCCCCAATGGGGAATACGGGAACAACGAGAACCATACGGTGGTGATCTGCCCGAACCAGCCCGGGGATGCCATTTCACTCACATGGGTGGTTTTCAACCTCAGCCTGCAACTGCCCCAGCCCGTGGACAACATCATGATCTGGGACGGCAACAGCACCACGGCCCCCTTTCTCGGGAGCTACAGCGGCACGCAGCTTCAAGGCTTGGTGAGCTCGGCCACCATGTACAACACCAGCGGCTGCCTTACCGTGCAGTTCACCTCCAACTCGGGCGGCACCGGCAACTTCGCGGCCTCCATTACCTGCTACACGCCATGTGAGCGGCCCACCGCGGTGGCCACCATGTCCGTGCCAGGCAGTCCGGCACGGGTTTGCGTGGGCGACGAGATCCATTTCGATGGCACCGGCTCCTACCCCGCCGTGGGCAGCTCCTTCACCCTGGTGGAATACAATTGGGACTTTGCCGATGGTACAACACTGGATGCCCCAACGGCGACCCACTCCTTTTCGGAACCCGGTGAATACGTCGTACAGCTCACCCTTTTGGATGACAACGGCTGCGTGAACTCCAATGTGGTGGACCTGCAGATCTTGGTAAGCACCACGCCCAGCTTTTCCGGTACGATGGAAAGCGTGGAAACCTGCCTGGGCGCCACGGTAGACCTCATTGGTGCTGTGACCCCGGTGACCTGGACCGGCATTCCGGAGGCCAATTACGGCGATGGGGTCTACCTGCCTGACGATCTCGGCATCCCCTTCACCAGTGATCTGGTATTCACGCAGTTCAACCCGGGCCAAACGCTCAACAACATGAGCGACCTGGAATCGGTGTGCGTGAACATGGAGCACAGCTTCATGGGCGATATCGTGGTGCAGTTGGCCTGCCCGAACGGGCAATCGGTGATCTTCCACCAACAGGGCGGCGGCGGCACCTACATCGGCGGGGCCAACGATACCGACAGTAATGCCAATCCCGTGGCAGGTGAATGCTGGCCCTATTGCTGGAGCGCCACCGCCACCTTGGGCACTTGGGCGAACTGCTCGTCCGGCGGGCCCACACCCAACGTAATGAGCGGCGGTACGCCGGCCGGAAATGCCTTGGTTCCGGGCACCTATTCCTCGGTACAACCCATGACCAACCTGCTGGGCTGCCCGCTCAACGGCACATGGACCTTCACGGTGACCGACCTTTGGGGCGCCGATAACGGCTTCCTCTGCGATTGGTCCATCAACTTCAACCCGGCCATTGTGCCGGATGCCACGCAATTCACGCCGTCCATCGGCACCAGTTCGCCCGATTCCGTGCAATGGTCCGGCCCTTTCCTTACTTCCGACCCCACCAATCCGCTGGTTGCACAGGCCACCCCTTCCAGCCCCGGCACCTACAACTACACCTTCAAGGTCTTCGACAACTTCGGTTGCAATTACGACACCGCCATTTCCGTTACCATTGCGCCGCCCATGGCCGTGGATGCCGGCCCCAACCTCACGCTCTGCAACGATTCGCTGCCCATGGCCGGCGTGATCACGGCCAATGCGCCGCCCAACAACTGCACCTGGACCATCGTGCAGAACGACTCGTGGGGCGATGGCTGGAACGGAGGCGGTTCACTAACAGTGACCGTAAATGGCGTGAGCACGAATTACCCGATGCCCACAGGCACGCAGCAAACCACGAACATCCTCGTTGTGAGCGGGGCCACCATCAGTGTTTCCTACAACGCCGGCACGTGGAATTCAGAGAACTCATTCACGATCGTCAACGACCAGGGCGTAACGGTCTATTCCTCGGGCATGAACCCCGCTGCAGGCGTTGCCTGGTCCGGCACGGCAAGCTGCGGCAGCGGCCCACCTGTGGAATACGCATGGACCCCCACCACGGGCCTGGCCGACCCCACTTCACCCACGAGCATGGTATGGGTGACCAGCCCCACTTGGTACCACTTGTCCGTATTCCCCACCGGCAAGCCCGAATGCGCGGTGAGCGACAGCATGCTGGTATCCCCGCCCCCGCAATTGAACCCCGGGGAGGACGGCACCGCCCTGATCTGTGTAACAGCACCGGCGATCCTGATGACCGACTCCTTGGGTGGAACGCCTGACCAGGGCGGCGTTTGGACCTTGGGGCAAACCACCGTACCGGCCATTTTCACGCCGGGCAATTACACTCCGGGCGATCATACCTTCACCTATACGGTGACCACGCCCGGAGGCTGCACGGGCACGGCGGAGCTGATCGTTACCGTGCTGCCCGACACCGACCCGCGTTGCTGCGGCGTGCCCGATGCCGGTCCCGACGACTACTCCTGCAACCTTTCCATCGCGCTCAATGCCACACCCGGCAACACGGGCGTGGGCCAATGGAGCGGCCCGCCGGGCGCTGTTTTCGCCAATGCGCAGGCACCGCAGACCATCGTTACCATGCCCGCCGGACAAGGCGGTTCACACTGGTTCTACTGGCGCGAGATCGACGGGGTGTACTGCAATACGGTGGACAGCGTGCTGATGACCTTCACGGATACCATCACCCTCGCGTTCACCACCACCGATGCCGTTTGCTTCAGCTATTGCGACGGTACCGCGCAAGTGGCCGCGGCCGGTGGCAATGTGGCCAACGACTTCAGCTATGCGTGGTCGGGCGGCACGGCGGGCGCCGTGCCCGCGCAAGTGGAGGGCCTGTGTGCCGGCACCTACGAGCTCACTGTTACGGACGATAACGGCTGCAGTGCCACTGCGGCGTTCACCATCGACCAGCCGCCCTTGTTGCAGATCGACTCGCTGGCCATGGTGCCCGTGACCTGCTCCGGCGATTGCGATGGGCAAGTGCGGATCGTGGATGCCGAGGCGGTTGAATACAGTTTCGACGGTGGGGCCACGTGGGGCACCGCGCCAATGATCACCGGTGCGTGCGAGGGGCTTCTGAATCTGCGCATCCGCGATGCAGCGGGCTGCGTTGCCGCCGGCAACCTGGTGGTTACCGGCCCGCCACCCGTGGTGGCCGATTTCACCTGGGGCCCCGATCCAGTAACCGTGGAAAATCCAACGGTCTATTTCCACAGCACCAGTGCGGGCGCACAGTCCTACCTGTGGAACATCGCGAACCTGGCCTACTCCATCAGCGCGGACACGGTTTTCATCTTCTCCAACCGGCTGCCGGACGTTTACCCGGTATGCCTCACGGCGTTCAACTACAACAATTGCCCGGACACCATTTGCCGCGACGTGATCATTGAGGACGTGCTGGAGACCTACATCCCCAACGCATTCTCGCCCAACGGCGACGACTGGAACGAGACCTTCCTCATGACCACCAACATTCCAGCGATCACCAATTTCGAGATGCTGATCTACGACCGCTGGGGCCAATTGGTATTCCGCACGGTTGACCAGTACGAGCCGTGGCTGGGCAAAAAGAACAACAGCGGCGAGGTACTGCCCACAGGGGTGTACGTGTACCGGATCCGCTACGAGATCGAACGCATGCAGACCCAGCGCGAACTGATGGGCCACGTGACGTTGCTGAAGTAGGGAAAGAGCCCTGCGGCAACCGCAGTAACCTGAAACAACGAAGCCCCTTCTTGCAGAGGGGCTTCGTTGTTGAATGTCCGTTCGGCGCAAAGGCGTGATCAACCGCGCACCAGCTTGCGGTACTTCAGGCGCTTGGGCACAATGTCGCCCACACGCTTCTTGTAATTCTCCTCGTAGTCGCTGAAACCACCCTCGAACCAGTACACCTTGCTGTCGCCCTCGAAAGCGAGGATGTGCGTGCAAACGCGGTCCAGGAACCAACGGTCGTGGCTGATGATGACCGCACATCCGCTGTAGTCCTGTATGCCTTCCTCCAAGGCACGCAGCGTGTTCACGTCCAGGTCGTTCGTCGGCTCGTCAAGCAGCAGTACGTTGCTGCCCTTC
>JBIQMI010000247.1:0-4796 GCA_044463585.1 Cryomorphaceae bacterium | reverse complement strand
TGGCCGGTTTCGTGGCACGTGCGGTGGGCATCGTGCTGGTACAGGGCGGCATCGGCGTATACCCCGCATTCGTGGCGCTGATCGTGAGCATCTACATGCTGCCGCCCGATAGCGGCGGGCTCATACGGCCGGAGGCCCTGGCCATGGGCTGGCTGCTGTGGCTGGTGCAAACACTGATGCTGATCGTGCTGGGGGGACTGTCGCTACTTTTACTCGCGGTAAAAAGCCCGACCAAGCATGGAACAAGCCAACCCGCCGCACATCGCTGACCTGGTGACCATTCAACGCCTGGTGCAGACCTGGCGGTTGAAAAGCGACCGGATCGTATTTACGAACGGCGTGTTCGACATCCTGCACAGCGGCCACGTGACCTACTTGGAAAAAGCGGCCGCCTTGGGGCACCGCCTGATCGTGGGCTTGAACAGCGACGCCAGCGTAAAGCGGTTGGGCAAAGGCGATGACCGCCCGTTGAACGGCCAGGACGACCGCGCCACGGTACTGGCGGCCCTTCGCTGCGTGGATGCCGTGGTGATCTTTGACCAGGACACGCCCATGGAATTGATCCAGGCCATTGGGCCGGACGTGCTGGCCAAGGGCGGCGATTGGCCAACCGATAAGATCGTGGGCGGTGAATACGTGGTGAAACACGGCGGCGAGGTGGTGTCCATTCCCTTGGTGGAGGGCCGGTCCACCACCTCGCTGGTGCAGCGGATCCGCCATGGGGGCTAAGCTGCGCAGCCAGTACGTTTGCCGCGAATGCGGGGCCACCCATGCCCAGTGGATGGGCCAATGCGCAGCCTGCAAGCAATGGAACACCTTGGTGGAAGAGGTGCGTGACCGGCTGGAAGAGCGCCGTGGCACGCCCGCATCACTGCGCAAGGAACACCACCCCGTACTGCTGGCCGACATCAACCCCGACAGCGGGCCGCGCCTGCCCTTGGGCGACCGTGAGCTCGATCGCGTACTGGGCGGGGGCGTGGTGCCCGGCTCATTGATCCTGATCGGGGGTGACCCCGGCATAGGCAAGAGCACCCTGATGTTGCAGACGGCGCTGCGGGCACGGGGCTTGGCCACCCTGTACGTGAGCGGCGAGGAAAGCGCACAACAGGTGAAGATGCGCGCCGACCGCTTGGCCGAGGGCATGCCGGGCATGGGGGCAAACTGCCACGTGCTCACCGAAACCAACACGCAGCAGATCTTCAGGCACATCGAAGAGCTGCAGCCCGGCCTGGTGATCGTGGACAGCGTGCAGACCCTGCACACGGCCGCCCTGGACGGCAGCCCAGGTTCGGTGGGCCAAGTGCGCGAATGCACCAGCGAACTGATGCGTTTCGCCAAGGCCACCGGCATACCCGTGATCTTGATCGGCCACATAACAAAGGATGGTGCCATCGCCGGGCCCAAAGTGCTGGAGCACATGGTGGACTGCGTGCTGCAGTTCGAAGGGGACCGGGACCATGCCTACCGCTTGCTGCGCCCGCTGAAGAACAGGTTCGGCAGCACCAATGAACTAGGCATCTACGAAATGCGCGGCAGCGGGCTGGCGATCGTGGAAGATCCCAGCCAAGTGCTGTTGGGCGACCGGGGCCCACGGCCCAGTGGCGTATGCGTGGCCGCCACGCTGGACGGCATGCGCCCCTTGTTGATCGAGGTTCAGGCCTTGGTCAGCTCCGCCGTTTACGGCACCCCGCAGCGCAGCGCCACCGGTTTCGACCTGCGCCGCATGAACATGCTGCTGGCCGTGCTCGAAAAGCGCTGCGGCTTCCACTTGGGCAAGAAGGACGTCTTCCTCAACCTCGCTGGCGGTTTCCGGGTGGAGGAGCCCGCGATCGACCTGGCCGTGGTTTGCGCCGTGCTTGGCAGCAACGCCGACATAGCCGTGCCCATGGATTGCTGTTTTGCGGGCGAGGTCGGCCTTACGGGCGAAGTACGCCCCGTGAACCGTACGGCGCAGCGCATAGCGGAGGCCACCAAGCTGGGTTTCGCGCGGATCTTCGTGCCCAAGGGCACCAAGGACCTGCCCCGCAACGGAACCATGGAGGTGGTGCCCGTAGGCCGTGTGGATGAGGTGCTCGGCCACTTGTTCGGCTGAACCGGCCAACCGGAGCGGGAAAGGCCCTATAAGCAGGAATGCCCTCGCGGGCATTCCTGATCGATCAGCTTATTTCAGCTTGAAGTCCACCGGTATGGTGAATCGCACCTTCACGGCCTTGCCGTTCATTTTACCGGGGTTCCATTTCGGCATGGAACGCACTGCGCGCAGGGCCTCCTTGTCCAGGCCGGGGCTTACGCCGCGCACCACGCGGGCTTGGCTGATGGCCCCATCGGGCGCCACCACGAATTCAACGTACACCTTGCCCTGTATGCCCGCATCGAATTCCATGTCGGGGTACTTGGTGTTCTGCTGCAGGTACTGGTACATCTTGGGCATGCCCCCCGGAAACTCGGGCTGCTCCTGTACGGCGGCCAGGTCGAACGTTTCCTCCTCCACCGGTGGCGGCGGCGGCGGGGGTGGCGCATCGATCTTTTGGCCCTCCTGCGTGGTGGTGCTGGCCGTTGTTTCGCCCAGGTCCTCCTGGGTGGGCGGCGGTGCCTCAACCGGCTCATTGCTGGCCTCCACGGCCACGAACTGCACGGTCTCGATCTGGGGCTGGGGCGGTGGGATCACCTCGGGGGGCGGGGGTGGCTCCTCGGGCTGGTCCTCCCGGAAGTTGTCCAGGTTCACCTCCACGATCTGCATTTTTTCAGGTGCTTCCTCCTCGGGGCCCATCTTCGAGATCAGGTACGGGGTGCCGATCACCACCGAGAAGAACAACAGCGCCCCCACCATGGCCAGCACCAGCCTGCGGGTATAATCCGTGCGCAGGTCGTAGGCACCGTATTTCTTATTGCGCTCTGCGAACACCAGTTCGTTGCGCGTGCCTTGGAGCAGGTTCATCCAAGTGGTGTCGAGCGTGAGCAGTACGCTCAGCCCCACCAGCACTATTACGATCACCACGAATGTCATCGGCTTAGAATTTTGATTTTTCCGCCTCCAACAATTCCCGTTCGGCCGGCTTAATGGTGTCCTGCACGGCGAATTTCCCGATGCCGCTCACATCCATTTCGTCCACGATGTCGATCATGTTGCGGTATTTCGCATGCTCATCGGGCTTTATGATGACGAACAAGGCCTCGGGCCGCTTTTCGAGGTTGTTCTTCAAGGTGTCGAAGGCCTGTTGATCGATCTCATTCGCATTGTAGCGCCGCCTGAGTTCCTGCACCTGCTCGAACGTGCTGCGGTTATTCTCGATCAGCAGGTTGGTGACCTTGCTGAAATCGGTGCGCTGGAGCTGGGTCACCCCTGGCTCAAAGGCATCCTTGTAGTACAGGATCTGGTCGTTCTTGGTCAGGAAAACAGTGAGCGCGTTGTTCACCTTTTGCAGCTCGGGCTTCTGCACCTCGTCCTGCGGCACCGGGAAGGTGAGCTGCAGGGTGGAGGGCTTGTACATGGTGGTGGTAAGTATGAAGAAGGTGAGCAACAGGAAGGCAAGGTCCACCATCGGCGTCATGTCGATGTGGGTACTGCCCTTCTTGGCGCGCTTCTTTTTATGCCTGCCGCCTCCGCCGCTGTCTTGTTGGGGTACGTCTGCCATGGTCTGCTTTCAGGTTGGATTCAGCGGTGCCGATCTATGTTGCAGTACACGCGAGCGTTCATTTGGTTGAAGTGGCCACCGCCATGCGGCTTTCCTCCAGGGTGGTGATCATGCGGAAGCGGTTGATCTTCACTGTTGGGCTTTGGAAGACCTTGATCACCTTGTTCATTACGGCATAGTCCACATTGCCATCGCCTTTCAGGGCCACCAGCGGGTTTTTCCCGTCGGAGCCGCCCGCGAAGATCAATTGGGTCACGCGGATCCAATCCAGCAATTGGTTGTTGGTGCTGTCCATGGGGATGCCCTTGGAGCGCAGGTCGATCTGCCGACGTTCGGCGGCTCCTTCCTGTTGGAGGTAATTGGGTAGCTGCTGCATGGGCACGCCAATGGCGCCCAAGCTCACGAAGCGCTGCTCCTGCTCGGGGGTGAATTCCACGCTGTAGCGGTTGCCCATCTCCTTCAGGATCTCGCGCCGCACCTTGCGGTCGGTGAAATCCCAATACACCCGCCCGGCGCTGTCCACCGTTACGGTCATCAGGTTCTCGGTGGGTATGGCCAACTGGCTGCGGCTGCTGGGAATGTCCACCACGACGTTCTCTTCCGGGCGGAACTGCGCCGTAAGCATGAAGAAGGTGACCAGCAGGAACCCCAGGTCCACCAGCGGCGTCATGTCGATCGCCGGGCTGCTCCGGGGCAACTTTATCTTGGCCATGTCAGGTGTTCCAAGGTTTGTTTTAGATCGGCCTTTGCCGCGCTCAGAAGGTCTTGTTCGCCAAAGTCTGGCTCACGCTGAAACCGGCCTCGTCGATGCCGTGCGTAATGCCGTCGATCTTGGTGCTGTAGTAGTTGAACATGATGATGGCGATGGCCGAACCGGCCACACCCAGGGCGGTGTTGATCAGGGCCTCTGAAATACCGGTGGAGAGCTGCGTGGCGTCGGGCGCACCGGCCGTTGCCATGGCGCTGAACGCGCGGATCATGCCCAACACCGTACCGATCAGACCGAGCAGCGTGCTCACGCTGGCACAGGTGGAAATGATCACCAGGTTCTTGCTCAGCATGGGCAACTCCAGGGCCGTGGCCTCCTCGATCTCCTGCTTCACCGTGTTGATCTTGGTTTCCTTGTCCAGGGACGGGTCGTTGATCACGGTCTTGTACTTC
>JBIQMI010000246.1:0-4844 GCA_044463585.1 Cryomorphaceae bacterium | reverse complement strand
AAAGCTGAACGAAAAGCACGGCTTCTTCGGGCGCATCATTCCCTTGGAACATCCGCGCTTCGTGATGCAGTACAAGTACAAGATGCTGGACCGGTACATCGACAAATACCTCGATGCCCTGGACCACGCCGCGCCGCCGGTCACAGCGGCTTCCTGAACAGGTAGCGCGTGAGGAAGATGCCCGTCTTCTCGGTGCTCTGCACCCCGGCGGTCACTTGGTATAGCTCCCAACCATCGGCGGTGTACTTGTTGATGTTGTCCACGATCACGCGGTCGTTGTTGGCCACGTTCTTGAAATTGATCCCGGTGAGGCTGTAGAAATTCAACAGGTCCTTGCCCACTTCCTGGTCGTCCTGGTCGCTGATGATCATGCGCGAACGGCCGATCCCACCGGGCACCACGCTTTCAACGGTGGAGAATTGGCGGTAGGTGTACTGCTGCACCTGCGGCATGGGGCGGAAGCTGTATGCGGTAAGCAGCATGACGGCACCGAGGGCACCGATCAAAAGGGAACGGAATCCTGATTTCATGGTGGATGGTTACTTTGGCGTTTGGTGCAGCAAATATGGCACCCCCACCGATGATGAAAACCAAGCTTTGGGTATTGGCGGCCGTGCTTTCCGCCGCCACCGCGGCCACGGCGCAAACCCGCATTTCATTCACCCATGTGCGCGCCGTGGACGGTGGAGACACCCTGCGCGGCAACGATATAAGCGTGGAGCTTAAGCGTGCCGAAGGCTCGGACAATGCGCTGCTGCTCAACGCCGGCGACATTGCGGTGCGCGTGCAGGCCAAGGTCTCCTCGCACAACGTGCGCCGCAGCAGCGTGAAGGATTCCGCGGTGAACCTGATCATGGACATCAGCATGAAGGTCGGCCGCGACAAGGACAGCAAACGCGTGGAGAAGATCTTCTACATGGACCAGAAGCGCAGCACCTTGGTCAACCAACGATTCAATTTCAAGCAGGGCATCACCATGCGGCCGATCACCCTGTTATTCAATGCAACCTTGGAATGAAGCCAGCACCCACCCGTCTTTTCGATTTCCTGGACAAGCAATTGGCCGAGTTCCCGCAGGAAGTGTGCATCGCCACCAAGGAGGACGGCGTTTGGCGCAACCATACCACGGCCGATGTGATCAAGGCCGCCGAGGAACTGGCCATGGGCCTGATGTCGCTGGGCGTGAAGCCGGGCGACCGCGTGGCCATGGCCAGCGGCAACCGCAGCGAATGGTGCATCGTGGACCAGGCCCTGCTGCGCATGGGCGCCATCAGCGTGCCCATCTACCCCACCAGCAGCGTGGAGGACTACGCCTATATCCTGCAGCACGCCGGTGCCAGGGTGTTCTTTGCCAGCAACCTGGAGTTGTACAACAAGGCGGAGGAGGCCTCGCGCAGCGCCACCACGCTCAAGCACATCTACACCTTCGATCGCTTGGACGGCCTGCCGCACTGGAGCATGCTGCTGGGCCCCGGCGCCGAACTGCGCGGGCCATTCGAGCAGGCCAAAGCCTCGGTGAAGGGCGAGGACCTGGCCACCATCATTTACACCAGCGGCACCACCGGCAAGCCCAAGGGCGTAATGCTCACCCACCACAACGTGCTCAGCAACGCCGAGGCCAGCGTGGAAAGGCTTCCCGTGGGCATCGGCACGCGCTGCATCAGCTTCCTGCCGCTGTGCCACATCTACGAGCGCATGCTCATGTACCTGTACCAGCGCACAGGCATGAACGTGCACTTCGTGGAAACCCTGGACGACCTGGGCGCCAAGATCAAGGAAGTGAGGCCGCACGTGTTCACCGCGGTGCCCCGCCTGCTGGAAAAGATCTACGAATCCATCCTCACCAAAGGGCAGGACCTCACGGGCATCAAGCGCCAGCTCTTCCTGCTTTCGCTGCGCGTGGGCGAGGAATACGATGTGCACGGCAAGGGCCCTTGGTACAAGTTGAAGCTGTGGCTGATGCGCAAGCTCGTTTTCAGCAAATGGCGCGAGGCGCTGGGCGATGAGGTGCTTTGCGTGGCCAGCGGCAGCGCGGCGCTGAACCCGCGGCTGGCGCGCATCTTCAACGCGGCGGGCGTGCCGGTGATGGAGGGGTACGGCCTTACCGAAACTTCGCCCGTGATCAGCGTGAACGATGCACGCAACGATGGCCTGCGCTTCGGCAGCGTGGGCAAGCCCTTGGCCAACGTGCAGGTGAAGATCGCCGACGATGGCGAGATCGTGGTGAAAGGGCCCAACATCATGCTGGGCTACTACAAGAACCCCGAAATGACCGCCGAGGTGCTGGAACCCGACGGCTGGCTGCACACCGGCGATATCGGGCGCTTGGACGAGGACGGCTTCCTCTACATCACCGACCGCAAAAAGGAAATGTTCAAGACCAGCGGTGGAAAGTACGTGGCCCCGCAAGTGGTCGAGAACCTGCTGCGCGCATCGCGCTTCATCGAGCAGGCCATGGTGATCGGCGAGAACCGCAAATTCCCCGGCGCGCTCATCCTGCCCAACTTCGCTTTCCTGAAGGACTACTGCGCGTTGAAGGGCATTCCCTTCAATAGCCGCGAGGAAGTGGTGAAGGACCAACGCATCATCGACCGGATCAAGCAGGAAGTGGACGAGGCAAACAAAGGCCTGGGCCATTGGGAGCAGGTGAAACGTTTCGCGCTGCTGCCCAACGAATGGACGATCGAAGGCGGTGAGTTCACACCGTCGCTCAAGCTGCGGCGCAAGCCCATCCTGGCCAAGTACACCGCCGAGGTGGACCAGATCTACGGCAACAACCATTGAGCACCATGCGCAAACTGACCGCGATCCTGGCCTGCCTGGCGTTGCTGCTGGGCACCGCTTGCCAGAAGGAACCCGGTGAAGGCGGCAAGGCTGAGATCCGCGGCGTGGTGCTCCGGCAGGATGTGAATGCCGCGGGCAATCCGATCGGCGATCCGTACCCCTACCAGGAAACGCGGGTCTACATCGCGTACGGCAACCACGATTTCCACGACGATGACATTCGCACCGGGCCCGATGGCCAATACGTTTTCCGCTGGCTGCGCAAAGGCGATTACACCGTGTTCACCTATGGCGAATGCAACTGCCCCGGCAAATCGGAAGTGGTTTCGCGCAGGGTGCACATCAGCGGAAAGAAGGACGTGGTGCACGTGGAAACCATCACCGTGCTGAATTACTGAAGCGATGCGCGCGCTGCTGGCCGCACTGCTGCTTGTTGCGCTGGCCGGGCCTGTGCGGGCCCAACCCGAAGTGCCCCGGAAGGAACGCAACGATGTGCAGCTATGGCTCAGCACCGGCGTCCTGTTCAAACCCTTCCGCAAAAAGAAGGGCAATGTGGCCCAACCGCGTTTTTTCCGCAACCTGCGCGCCACGGCCGACCTGGGTTGGAAGCTCGACCAGAACGCATCGCACCTGAACCAGGTGAACATCGACGCGGGCCTGAAGTACCCGCTGCTGTCCTTCATGCGCGTGGGGGCCGAATACCGCTTCAGCAAGCGCGACCGCTACACCAACGACCGCCACCGGATAGACCTGCAGCTTTGGCTCAAGCAGAAAAGAGGCCGGTTCACCGCGGATTACCGCTTCGAGTACGAGCGCACGTTCATCGATCCACGAAAGGAGCGAACTTTGCTGCGCAACCGCCTTGGGCTCGGGTACAACTTCCCGAAATGGAAACTCGACCCGTACGCCAGTGCAGAATCGTTCACCGCGCTGCACTACAAAGGCAACCGCTTGGCGGGCATGCGCTACGAGCTGGGCACTGCCATGTACCTGGACAAGAAAAAAAGAAACGAACTCGAAGTGGCCATCCGGTATGACCAGGACATGGGCCGGCGCACCACGCGCGGTGCCTGGATACTGGTACTGGCCCTGGAGAAAAACCTGAAACGAAAGTGAAGAACGCACCTTACGTCCGCGCAACGGTTTTCACGGTGATCTTTGCCATCGCCGTCACCATCGGCTATTACGTGCTTCGCCCATCGGGCGAACTGCCCATTTACCACCCGAACCAATTGGACCCGCGCCTGGTGGACAAATCCGCCTTGGAGAACAAGGGTGAGCACCACATCAAGGCCTTCCGCCTCATCGACCAGGAAGGCGATAGCGTGTTCCTGTCCGACGTGCAGGGCAAGGTGGTATTGGCCGATTTCTTCTTCACCAGCTGCGGCACCATTTGCCCCAAAATGACCAACCAGCTTGTGCGCGTGCAAAAGGAATTCGCCAATGATGACCGCGTGCTGCTCCTCTCCCACTCCGTAACGCCCGGCGCCGATTCGGTGCCCGTGCTGAAGGCCTATGCGGAACAGTACGATGTGGACCACCGCCGGTGGAGGCTGCTTACAGGCGACCGCAAGCAGATCTACGACCTGGCCCGCACCAGCTATTTCGCGGTATTGGACCACGGCGATGGCGGCCCGGATGATTTCGTGCACACCGAGAATTTCGTGTTGGTGGACCCGCAGGGCCGCCTGCGCGGTTTTTACGATGGCACAAAGGCCAAGGAGGTGGACCAGGCCATGGATGACATCCGGAAGCTGCTGAAGGAAATGAAAGGTTGACGGTGCGGAGCACCGGCTGCGACCCCGTCGGGGTCGTTGGGCATGGCCGTTAATCGTCGGCTACAGGCCTGCGGCCTTTCCCGGGCCTGAACGCTTCTTCCGGGGCCGGGCGAAGGGTATGCTGCTATCAGTGGGGCCATAAACCAACTTTCCATTCTCCAATCGCGCCGGGGCGGTCCACGGATGCTCCTCTTCCTTGCCCAGGCCCATGATGTGGTGCACCTGCCAGCCGTCGGCCTTCAAGCGGTCGGAGATCATGGAGCGGTGGCAGCGCCACCACAG
>JBIQMI010000245.1:0-4862 GCA_044463585.1 Cryomorphaceae bacterium | reverse complement strand
TATCGGCGTCATTGGCTTTGCCTTGGTCGGCGCTGGTCCGTTTCCGGTGCCGGTACCGGGCACGGGTGTGATCTGGCGCGTTAGCCCGCAAGGCGAACCCCAGGCACCCACGTTGAGCTATGCGCCGCGCAAGACCTTCAGCCGCTGACTGCCGGAACAGCCCAGGCCGCCTGTTTGCCATGAAGCGCGCTGCTGCGGTCCATACCTTGGGCCGATCATGGCCAAGGCGCAACAACAATGAACCGGGGCGGATTTTCATGGAAACGACTCATCGGCATTTCGCGGTTGAAGTCGAATATTTCCCGCAGGACCGGCATTCCCCTTACCCGCAGCGGGCGCAACCAAAAGATCGGCCGCATGGTCACCAAGGGTTGCTTGGGGTCGCTGCTCATCTTCGCCGCCGCCATCAGCCTTGTGGCCTTCATCTTCAATAGCCTGTTTTGAGCAAGACGGAAAAACCGCGGAACCTGGCCGTGAAGCTTCGGCCTGCGGCCGAACGGGCAGTGCGCAGCGGGCACCCCTGGGTATTCTCGGAAGGCATTGAAAAGCTGGGCCCCGCGGGCCGGGCGGGTGACCTGGCCATGATCTACAGCCGGGCCACCAACAAGCTGATGGCCATTGGGCTGTACGATCCCGGTTCGCCCATGCGCATTAAAGTGCTGCACCACGGAGGCCCCCGGAGCATCGATGCCGCGTTTTTCCGCCAGGGCCTGCAACGCGCACGGGAACTGCGCAGGCCGCTGTTCACGGCCACGAACGCGTACCGCATGCTCTTCGGGGAGAATGACGGATTCCCGGCCCTGGTGGTGGACGTGTACGACCGTGTGGCGGTGATGAAGGTCTATTCGCCGATCTGGTTCACGCGCTTGGGCCTGCTTGCCGCCGAAGTGGCGGAAGTGGCCGGCAGCGATGCGGTGGTGGTGCGTTTCTCGCGCATGGCGCTGGCCGCCGGGCCACCGGTGCCGGAAGGCAGTGTGCTGTCCGGTGCCCTGTCAACCCCGGAGGTTGTTTTCCACGAGCACGGGGTGAAGCTGAAGGCCGACCTGCTGCATGGCCACAAGACCGGTTTCTTCCTGGACCACAGGGCCAACCGCCACAAGGTGGGGCAAATGGCCAAAGGGAAACGCGTGCTCGATGTGTTCAGCTATGCCGGCGGCTTTGCGGTGCACGCGCTCTGCGGCGGTGCCGTGGAGGCTACCAGTGTGGACATCAGCGCGCCCGCCTTGGAGGCCGCAATGGCCAACGCCGAATTGAACGGGGTGGGGGACAAGCTGCGCACGGTGCAGGGCGATGCCTTCCAACGTATGCGGGAAATGGCCAAGCGCGGCGAACGGTTCGACATCGTGGTGGTCGATCCGCCCTCATTCGCCAAAAGCCGGGCGGAGGCCGAAGGCGCGTTGGGCAAATATGGTGAACTGGCCGCACTGGGCGCGCAATTGGTAAGGCCCGGGGGAACGCTTGTGCTGGCCTCGTGCTCTTCGCGGGTTGGAACGGAGGATTTCCTGTCGGCGCATGGCCAGGCTTTCAGGCAGCAAGGCATTCGGGCCGAATTATTGGAGCTCACCGCGCACGATATCGATCATCCGATCGGTTTTCCCGAAGGGGCCTACCTGAAAACCGCATACTACAAAGTGGGCAGCTCCGTTTGAGGCTCATCGGCCGTGTTTGCGGGTCCGTTGCGCAACCATGCCCCGTTCCATTGGCCGCCTGTTCTACCTTTGAAATAGATCATCAAATAATTCGCACAATGACCGATCGCTTGGGCAAAATATCCTTCAAGTGGATGCTGGTTTCCTTGGTGGTGCTGGCCACGGGCTGCATTACTATCGAAGAAAATTACACCTTCAAGAAGAACGGCTCGGGCACCATGGAATACGTGGTGGACGCCAGCCTCTTCAGGGACCTGATGAATGCGTTCCCCGATGAGGACGGAAAGAAAAAGAGCAAGAACGAGGGTCCGCCCATGGAATCCAAGTTGACCGACAGGGTGAAGGCCCTGAAGCAACTGCCGGGGCTCAAGAAAGTGAAATTCAAGGAGGAAAAGGACGGCTTTGTGGAGCGCGTGAGCTTTGCCTTTGCCGACATCGCCGCACTGAACCGCGCCCTGAACGTGCTGATGCCGGACAGCCTCAGGCCAGAGCAGGAATTCTTCCGCTGGGAAGGGAATACGCTGGTGCGCCAAGGCAACAGCTACGCGAACCTGATGGCGAATGACATGTCCTCCGGTAGGGATAGCACATTGGCATTGGGCAACGACCTGCTGGCCAACATGAAGTACAAGCTCAGCTTCAAATTCGCGGACCCCGTGGGCGATGTTGCGCTGGCGGAAGGCATAGCCCAGGAAAAGCCGAAGCCGAACATGGTGGCCGTGGCCACGGACTGGTCGCTGATCGGCCGCGACCCCAAAGCGCTGGACATGCGGATCACCTTGGCCGAATGAGCAACACGGTGGATGAACAGGTGCTGGAGCGCGGCATCCGGCTGGCCGTGAAGGTGCACAAAGGACAGAAGGACCGCACCCACAAGCCGTTCATTTTGCACGTGCTGCGCGTAATGGCCAGCGGCCACGACCTGGAGGAACAATTGCTGGGCGTGCTGCACGACGTGCTGGAGCGCAGCGAGCTCACCCCGGATGACCTGCTGGAAAAAGGCATACCGCCGCACGTGGTCCGCTCGTTGGAGCACATCTCGCGCCGCAACGACGAGGACTATGCAGGCTACATCGAACGTGTGGCCCAGGATGATCTTGCACGGCGCGTGAAGCTGCATGACCTTGCGGACAAGATGGACCTGCGGCAACTGACGGCACTGGAGCCGGCAGACATCAAGCGGTACAACCGCCAATTGGCCGCGTTCCATCGCCTATCAGCGGTGGGCGGCAGGCACGCCTGACCCCGATTCCATCGCCCAACGGGGCCGTTATATTCGCGCTCCATTCAAAACCGATACATGCAACGCATCCTATTGGCCGCTATGGCCGCCTCGCTCATGGCCGCATGCGGAACGCCCGACGGCAAAGGGAAAAACCAACAAGCGGACACCACCGCCGCGGCCGACACCTTCCGCTGGGAAACCGAGCAGTTCAGCGATGTGCGCATCCTGCGGTACCAAGTGCCCGGCTGGGAACAGTTGGGCCTGCAGCAAAAGAAACTGGCGTACTACCTCACCATGGCCGGCCTTAGCGGCCGCGACATCATGTGGGACCAGAACTACCGCTACAACCTGCAGGTGCGGCGGGCGCTGGAAAAGATCCTGAACGACTACAAGGGCGAGCGCAACGGGCAGGATTGGGATGCCTTCCTGGTGTACGCCAAGGAGATCTTCTTCGCCAACGGCATCCACCACCATTACGGCATGCAGAAGTTCACGCCGGCCTTTCCGCGCACCTATTTGGATTCATTGGTGAAGGCCAGCGGGGCCACGCTTGACGCCAAAGTGGTGGACATTCTTTTCGATCCCGCCGTGGATGCCAAGAAGGTGAGCCTGGACAAGGACAAGGACCTCGTGCTGGCCTCGGCCGTCAACTTCTATGGGGATGACATCAACGCCAAGGAAGTGGAGGCCTTCTACAAGGCCATGGAGGTGAAGGGCGATACCACGCCGGTGAGCTACGGGCTGAACAGCAAGCTGGTGCGCGGGGCCAACGGCAAGCTGAAGGAAGAGCGCTGGCACATGGGCGGCATGTACGGTGCGGCCCTGGCGGAATGCGTGAAATGGCTGGAGCTGGCCCAGGGCGTGGCCGAGAACGAGCAACAGCGCAAGGCCATAGGCCTGCTGGCGGAATACTACCGCACCGGCGACCTGAAAACCTGGGATGATTTCAACATAGCTTGGGTGCAGGATACGTTGAGCACGGTGGATTTCATCCATGGGTTCATCGAGGTGTACAACGACCCGCTGGGCAAGCGCGGCTCCTTTGAAAGCATTGTGCAGGTGATCGATCCGGTGGCCACCAAGAACATGGAGGTGATCCAGAAGAACGCCCAGTGGTTCGAGGACCATGCGCCGTTGATGCCCGAACACCGCAAGAAGAAGGTGGTGGGAATCAGCTACCGGTTCATCAACGCCGTGGGCGAGGCGGGCGATGCCGCACCGGCCACGCCGATCGGCGTGAACCTGCCCAACGCCGATTGGATCCGCAAGGACCACGGCAGCAAGAGCATCAGCCTGGGCAACATCATTGATGCCTACAACAAGAGCAGCGGCATGGGCACCTTGAAGGAGTTCTGCTATGACGAGGCCGAGATCGACCGGGCGCGCAAGTACGGCACCTTGGGCGACAACCTGCACACCGCCCTGCACGAAGTGGTTGGCCATGCCAGCGGCCAGCTCGAACCTGGCGTGGCCGGGCCCGATGCCACGCTCAAGAGCTACGCCAGCACCATGGAGGAAGGCCGGGCCGACCTGGTGGCGCTGTACTTCCTAATGGACCCGCACATGGTTGAGCTGGGCGTGATGCCCTCACTGGAAGTGGGCAAGGCCGAGTACGACAGCTACATCCGCAACGGCATGATGGTGCAATTGCGCAGGTTGAAGCTCGGCGACCAAGTGGAGGAATCGCACATGCGCAATCGCCAATGGGTGAGCGCCTGGGCCTACGAGCGCGGCATGGCCGACAGCGTGATCGTGAAGACGGTGCGCGACGGCAAAACCTATTTCAGGGTGCGCGACTATGAAAAGCTGCGCGGGATCTTCGGCGAGTTGCTGCGCGAGGTGCAGCGCATCAAGAGCCAGGGCGATCTCCAGGCCGCGCACGACCTGGTGGAGAACTATGGCGTGAAGGTGGATCCGGCATTGCACGCCGAGGTGCTCAAGCGCGCCGAGAACATCAAGACCGCGCCCTACGCCGGATTCCTGCAGCC
>JBIQMI010000244.1:0-4870 GCA_044463585.1 Cryomorphaceae bacterium | reverse complement strand
GGGCGTGCGGCGGATGGCCTCGGCATGCCGGTCATATGCCGCCATGGCCTCATCCCAACGGGCGTTCAGTTGCAGGGCATGGCCCAGCAGGAAGTGTACGCGCGGACGGTACGGGTCCAGTTCGGCCGCACGCTGCAAGTGCTTCACGGCCTGCGCGGGGTTGGGCCCGTTCAATTGGCACAGGCCCATCCTGAAGTTCAGGTCGGCATTGTCCGGGTTCACCGCATAGGCCTCTTCGTACGCCCGCATGGCTGCCGCATGGTCCACGCCGCCCTTGGCGGCCAGGGCGTCGCCTTTGCGCATGGCCGCCAAGGCGGCCTTCAGCTGCGCGGCGTCGGTGATGTGCTCCTTGTCGAAGGGAACATCGTAAGCGGATTGGGCGTGCAGCCCGATACAGCCGAACAGCAGCACCAGGCAAAGGGATGATCGCAGCAACATGGGCAAATAGCGGAACAGTTATTCCTTGGGCGCTGTTCATACGTGATCGCCGGGCCAGGGTTCGCCCTTCCATTGGCCGGTACTTTTGCACCGCCGCAACGAAACGGCCCCATTCCTGCCATGGCAAAAAGACCTGCACCGAAGAAGAAAGCTGACGCAAAGCCCAAAAGCATCCTTGGGCCGGCCTCGCTGGAGTTCATGGAACGCTACCTGAACAACCCGAGCCCCACGGGCTTCGAAAGCGGCGGGCAGCGCCTGTGGCTCGACTACATCGCTCCTTGGACCGACAGCTATTTCACCGATCCCTACGGCACGGCCGTTGGCGTGATCAACCCCGATGCGCCCTACAAGGTGGTGATCGAGGCCCACGCCGACGAGATCAGCTGGTTCGTGCACTACATCACCAGCGACGGCTTCATTTACCTGCGGCGCAACGGCGGCAGCGACCACATGGTGGCGCCCAGCAAGCGGGTGAACATCCACACCGACAAGGGGATCGTGAAGGCCATTTTCGGCTGGCCGGCCATACACGTGCGCAGCGCCAAGAACGATCCCGTGCCCTCCATGGACAATATCTTCCTCGATTGCGGCTGCGCCAGTAAGGAGGAAGTGCTGAAACTGGGCGTGCACGTGGGCTGCGTGGTCACCTACGAAGATGAGTTCATGCGCCTGAACGGGGACACCTTCGTGGGCCGCGCGTTGGACAACCGGATGGGTGGTTTCATGATCGCCGAGGTGGCCCGCCTGCTACGCGAGCAAAAGGTGAAGCTGCCCTTCGGGCTGTACATCACCAACAGTGTGCAGGAGGAGGTAGGGCTGCGCGGCGCGGAAATGATCGTGGAGCGGATCCGCCCCGACATCGCCTTGGTCACCGATGTAACGCACGATACGCAGTCGCCGATGATGAACAAGATCCAAAGCGGCGACATTGCATGCGGCAAAGGGCCGGTGCTGGCCTATGGGCCAGCAGTGCACAATACGCTGCTGCGCAAGGTGATCGCTGCCGCCGAGGCGAACAGGATCCCCTTCCAACGCTCGGCCGTAAGCCGGGCCACCGGAACCGACACCGATGCATTTGCCTACGGTGCCGCCGGGGTGCCCAGCGCCTTGATCAGCCTGCCGCTGCGGTACATGCACACCACCGTGGAAAGCGTGAAGCGGCAGGACGTGGAGAACGTGATCAAGCTGCTGCTGGCCACATTGAAGTCGCTGAAGGCCAACGAGGACCTGCGGTACATCAGATAGCCCCGAATGCGGATCCAACTGGACGACAACCAGCGAAACGCTTTCCAGTACCTGCTGGGCGGCGTGGTGGTGGTGCTGGTGATCCGCGGCTTGGCCTGGGCGGTGAAATTGCTCGCCCCGCGGCTGGACGAGGAACATGTCGCGGTGGAAGCCTTCCAGCACGATTATCCCATGCTGCACGGCGAATGGGCCACGGTGGCCACCGGTGCAGGACTGCTGGAGCGGCTTGTACTGGCCGTGGTGGTGGCCGTGGCCATCACCTTCGTCCTGGGCGTGGTGCTGGTGATCGCCAACAAGGCACGCTCGCCATTGATCGGCCGTGGCGGCATGTTGGCCATGCGCCTAACCCTGTTCGCCGCATTGGCATGGAACATCTACGGCGTGGTGATGCTGCCGATCAAGGAAACGCGTCCCGTGCACGATGGGCTGCTGATCAAGGATCGCCGCGCCTTCGTGGGCGATATTCCCTTGCCCTTCACCGCCACCGAGCGGAAGATCACCGGCGCGGAGCTGCTGCGCATTGAGGCGGGCAGCAACCATCCCGGCGGTAAAAAGAAGGTCTCTTTCTGGCTGGACGTGGTAACGCCCGCCGGTACCGAGCGCATCGGGCGGCTGAATGCCGTGGACCACACGCGGGAGCTGCGCACGCTGCACTTGGCCAGCGACGCGGCGGCTGCGATGGAACGCGAGGCGCATTGAACCGTTTGCCGTTCACCGGCCATACCTTGGCACTTTGAACGGCCCCCATGCACGCACGCACCATACTGCCCGGGGAAACCCATTACCTGCGCCAGCAACTTTTGCGGCCCGGGCGTCCGATCGGCGAAATGGAATGGCCCATGGACCACGACCCCGGCACATTCCACGTGGGGGTTGAGCATGAAGGAAAGATCATCGCCGTGGCCACGTTCCAGCCCGAACCCAATGAGCGCCTGCACGGCAACTGGCAATTCCGGTTGCGCGGCATGGCCACCGAACCCGCGTACCAAGGCCAGGGCGCGGGGCGCGAACTGGTGCGCTTCGGCCTGGGCCTGGCCAAACAGCGCATGGCCGACCAGGTGTGGTGCCTGGCCCGCCTGAATGCCGTGGATTTCTACGGCCGCTGCGGTTTCCGCGATGAAGGCACCGTGCTGCTGCTCAGCGGCATCGGCGTGCACCATTTGATGTACCTGCTGTTGTGATCCGCAAGGCCCTGCCCGACCACCGCGGCTGGCTGGCCGCACTGCTGCTGCTCAACATCGGGCTCAAATTGGCGTGGACGGGCGTGAACGAACTATCGGGTGACGAACCCTTCACCGTGTACTGGGCCTCCAGGCCGCTGGGCGAACTCTGGGGCATGCTCCGCACCGAGAACAACCCGCCGCTCTTCTTCCTGCTCATGCATTACTGGGAGCGCCTCTTCCCGCTCGACCCCGCATGGTTGCGCGTTCCATCGGCCGTGTTCAGCGCGCTCACCGTTTGGCCGCTCTATCTCCTCGGCCGCCGCCTCGGCGGCGCAGTGGCGGGCCTTACCGCCGGATCGATCTTCACCTTTTCGGCCCACAGCTACGCCTTTGCGCACGAGGTGCGTGCGTATGCGCTGCTGGTGCTTGCCTGCACCTGGGCCGCATGGCAAATGGTGCGCCTGGCCGACGACCACGAACGCTTCCCTTCGCTAAGGCCCGCTACCATCGGGTGGCTGGTGGCCGCCAACGTGCTCGCCACCTGGGCGCACTACTTCGGCTGGCTCATGGTGGGCATACAGATCGTTCTCGTGTTCGCCGTGCCGAGGTTGCGCCCCGTGCGGGCCAAAATGCTGGCCACCGCCTTTGTAACCCTCGTGCTCAACTTGCCGCTGTTGGGCATACTCCGCCACCGCGCGGGGGAAAGCCTGGGCCAAGGCACTTGGCTGTCACCGCCTTCCTGGGAGGAACCCTACAACATGCTCCTGCGCTGGGCCAACGCGCCGGTGGTGGCCGTGTTCTTCTTGGCCCTGGTGTGCTATACGCTATGGAAAAGGCGTGGCCGCTACGGCGACCTGGCCATTCCGCTCTACTGGACCTGGTTGCCGCTGATCGGCATGTTCGTCGTTTCGGTGCGTTTCCCCATTTACCTGGACCGCTACCTGCTCTTCGCCTCGCCGGGCTTCTATTTGCTGGTGGCGCTCTCCGCGGCGGAATTGCCTGAAACGCGAAAGCTCCGCCTAGGGGCCAGCCTGTTGTGCGTGGTGGCCATGGCGGCCACGTTCAAGCCTTGGCAGGGCAACGGCCTGCACCCCTCGCGGGTGGTGCAGCAGGTACAGGCCTGGCGCGGCGAACAGGGCGCGGTGATCATACAGCCGCCCTGGTACCAGCTTACCTACGCATGGGCCAATGACCGCGCCATGTTCAAGGGAGCGGCCCCACTCCCGCTCGCCCTGCGCGAAGGCAACATCATCGCCGTACACGACTCCCTGCCCGCGCTCGACTCCACCATTACCACGGTGGTGCACGTGGATGCCTGGACCAGCCTGGCCGATCCCCAATACCGCGTGTTGGGCCGACTGAGGGAAGGTTTTACGCAAACCGATTCCGCGGAAGCCGACAAGAAGGTGATGGTGCGGTTGTTCCGGCGCTGATCGCACTTGCGCAGCAACCGGCCATCACACGCGGGGACCAACCGTGTGATCACCGGTATCCCAGCGTACAAAAGCACTTTAGGCCACTATACATTCGCTTTATGAAAACCACCACCGCCCTATGCGCACTGGCCGCCATTGGCCTCGCCACCGCTTGTGGCCAACAGGCCAAGCAGCCCGAAAAGCAAACGGCGCACCCCCCGCCGCGCATCCCGGTGGAAGACTTCTTCCGCAATCCGGAGAAGGCCAGCTTCCGCATCAGCCCGGACGGCCAGTACTTCAGCTACCGCGCGCCATGGAAC
Source organism: Cryomorphaceae bacterium (assembly GCA_044463585.1). Lineage (GTDB taxonomy): Bacteria > Bacteroidota > Bacteroidia > Flavobacteriales_F > PHOS-HE28 > PHOS-HE28. The sequence continues at coordinate 289 of JBIQMI010000244.1, read as the reverse complement.
GGCCGCATGAACATCTTCGTGCAGCCCTTGGCCGGGGGCGACCCCGTGCAGGTAACGCACGACACCATCCGCGATGTGGGCGGCTACTTCTGGAAAGGCGAGCGCCTGCTGTACGGCCGCGACATCAACGGCGATGAGAACTTCATCGTGTTCAGCGCCAGCAAGCATGGGAACGACGTAAAGGCACTGACCCCGGAAACAGGCGTGCGGGGCGGGGTGATGGACGACCTGCACAACATCCCCGGCATGGAGAACAGCGTCATCATACAGATGAACAAGCGCAACCCGC
>JBIQMI010000243.1:0-4901 GCA_044463585.1 Cryomorphaceae bacterium | reverse complement strand
TCCCGGATCACTACCACGTGTGGGCCATGCCGGTGTAGCATCCGTTTGGGTTGAACCACGGCAACCAACGCGGCCCAGATTCTTTAGACAGGATGGACAGGATGGACTGGATGGACAGAGAGGAAAGGAAAGACAGGCAGGGCAGGTAGGACAGGACGCGCGGGGGGAACACGATGGGCATTCCCCGCGCCTCTGCGCCTCTGCGGCCCATCGTCGCAGCAAAGTCATTCCTCGCGCCTCTGCGCCTCCGCGGCAAACCACTCGCGGCAAAGGCATTCTTCCGTGCTCCCTGTGTGCTCTGTGGATAGAACTTCGCGGCAAGGGCATTTTTCTTCCCCGCGCTCCGGTGGACACTGTGGACACTGTGGACGGTACGGCTCAGCGCCTCTGCGCCTCCGCGGCAAACCCACTCCCTCACCTCTCCCAACAAAAATTCTACTTTGCGTCGCAGATACCTTCATTCCCATGGACATCACCCGCATCCGCACCAAGGACGATTACCAAAAAGCATACGAACTCAGCGTGAAGGACCCCGAAGGCTTCTGGGCAGCCCAGGCCGAAACCTTCGTGTGGAGAAAAAAATGGAACACCGTGCTCCAATGGGACTTCGATAAGCCCGAAGTGAAATGGTTCATTGGCGGTAAGCTGAACATCACCGAGAACTGCCTCGACCGGCACTTGGAAAAACGCGGCAACAAGCTGGCGCTGATCTGGGAGCCCAACGACCCGAAGGAGCGCTTCATCCGCTACACTTACCGCGAACTGCACGAGAAAGTTTGCCAGTACGCCAACGTGCTCAAGCGCAACGGCGCCAAGAAAGGCGACCGCATCTGCATCTACCTGCCCATGGTGCCCGACCTCATGATCGCCGTGCTGGCCTGCGCGCGCCTCGGCCTGGTGCACTCCGTGGTGTTCGCCGGCTTCAGCGCAAAAAGCATCGCCGACCGCGTGAACGATGCCCAGTGCACCATGGTGCTCACCAGCGACGGCCTCAACCGGGGGCACAAGCAAATACCCGTGAAGCGCGTGGTGGACGAGGCCCTGGAAACCTGCCCCAGCGTGAAGAAAGTGATCGTTACCGATCGCCTCGGCTGGGCCGTGGACATGCAGGAAGGGCGCGATGTGTGGCTGCACGAGGAACTCAAGCACGTGGGCAAGGATTGCCCGGCAGAGGAAATGGACGCCGAGGACCCGCTCTTCATCTTGTACACCAGCGGCAGCACCGGCAAACCCAAGGGTGTTGTGCACACCACGGCAGGGTACATGGTGTACATGGACTACACCTTCCGCAATGTGTTCCAGTACGAGGAAAGCGACATCTACTGGTGCACGGCGGACATCGGCTGGATCACCGGCCACTCCTACATCATCTACGGTCCGTTGCTGGCCGGCGCCACCACGCTCATGTTCGAGGGCGTGCCCACCTTCCCCGATGCAGGCCGTTTCTGGCAAGTGATCGACAAGCACGGCGTCAACATCTTCTACACCGCGCCCACCGCCATCCGCAGCCTCATGGCGCAAAGCATCGACCACGTGCTGGCCTATTCGCTCGACAGCCTGAAAGTGCTCGGCAGCGTGGGCGAGCCCATCAACGAGGAAGCATGGCAATGGTACAAGCTGCACATCGGCAAGAACCGCTGCCCCATTGTGGACACCTGGTGGCAAACCGAAAATGGCGGCATCCTCATCTCCTCGCTGCCCGGCATCACCGACGAAAAGCCCAGCCATGCCGCATGGCCCTTGCCCGGCGTGCAACCCGTGCTGCTTACGCCCGAGGGAAAGGAGATCAACGAAAATGAGGTGGAGGGCATGCTCTGCGTGAAATTCCCCTGGCCCAGCATGCTGCGCACGCTCTGGGGCGACCATGAGCGCTGCCGCCAGACCTACTTCGCCAGCTACCCGGGCCACTACTTCAGCGGCGACGGCGCCAAGCGCGATGCCGACGGCCGCTACCGCATCATCGGCCGCGTGGATGACGTGATCAACGTAAGCGGCCACCGCTTCGGCACCGCCGAGATCGAAAGCGCCATCAACCTCAGCGAGCTGGTGGTGGAAAGCGCCGTGGTGGGCTACCCGCACGACATCAAGGGCCAAGGCATCTACGCATTCGTGATCGCCGCCGGGCCGTTGGACAAGAACGACAAGCACGCCGTGGACCGCATCACCGGCGAGATCGTGGAATCCGTGGTGGCCAACATCGGCCGCATCGCCAAGCCCGATAAGATCCAATTCGTGAGCGGCCTACCGAAAACGCGCAGCGGCAAGATCATGCGGAGGATCCTGCGCAAGATCGCCGAGGGCGAAATGCAGAACGTGGGAGACACCACCACATTATTGGACCCGCAGGTAGTGGAGGAGATCAAGGCGGGGAGGGTGTGAGGCAACACGTTACTTATTTGCTCAGACATGAAACCAAGCCCCTCAACTCTGTTGATGAGTTTCATGGCTGGATACGGAGCAGCAGTCCAGCTTATGCGTCGCGCTCAAGGGTTAGGATGCTTTGTTGAGGCAGTGTGCCTCTCAACGTCCGTAATCGACGCCTCCCTCCGGATTGGCATCATTTTGAAGCATCAACTAACTAATCGCACGGAAGAGATGTTGAATCTCCTTTTGAATCAATCGGAGGGCGACCCAATCCTCCTGGAACGTGAGATATACAAGATCGCTAAAGGCAAGCACGTAATCGATGATAGCCAGTTCAAGTTGTTGAATGAACTATACGGGAAACGAAACCGCATCATTCATCGGTATATCATCAGTGACATCACAACCCAGGATGTTGTTGATATTGCCAAGCAATACGATGCCTTGCTTGACTCCATCCATGAAACGATCAAAGGACTTGAGGACGAGCAAATCGCTCAAGGGCATGGTACTGTTCGTTCAGGCCCAAGGGTACCGATTGAGCAGATCCGATGCTTTTCTGATGCCAAGCATGGGTCATCATCGCTAACTGAGCAACTCAGGCGGTCCGAACCGTCAGCTTAAAGGGGCGATGCCAGCTATTGTAGTGGAATCAAGGGGGGAAGGGTCTGAAACCGCGCCTGATCACGTATCTTAGCACTTCCATACGTAACACTATGACCACTAAGCTCACTCTCTCCGTCCCGCTGAAGTTCAAGCGGACGGCAGCCATGCTCAGTCGCAGGCGGAAAAAGAGCATCAGCGCGCTCTTCGTGGAGTTCGTGGAGCGGGAGGCCAAACGGGAGAAGGACCCCTTCGAGACGCTGGAGGCGCTTTGGAAGGATAACCCGGCCACCGCTGAAGAGCTGCGCGAAAAGGCATGGAAACGGTCCTGATCGATACCAGTGTACTGATCGGCCGCTTCAGGCGCGAACCCAGGGCCATGGCGGCACTGGAGCGTGTGGAAGGTAGCACTATCGTGCTGTGCGACCCGATCGTTGCGGAGGTGCTGGCCGGAACCCGGACCAAGGCTGAATACAGCGCAACGAAGAAGGAATTGTACTCCAAGTTCCATGTACTGCCCTTCACCATGGAGATCTCGGTCTGCTTCCGAAAGATCCTGGACCAAGTGAACATGGGCCGGGATATCCACTTCGCCGATCAGCTGATCGCAGCCACGGCCATTGCCCACAATGTGCCCCTGCTCACCTTGAACACCAAGCATTTCAAGGGTGTCGAAGAGCTGACCCTGGCATGATCACGGGCCGCATTGCCAAACCGGACAAGATCTAATTCGTGTGCGGACTGCCGAAGACCCGCAGATAATGGTGGAGATCAAGGCGGGAAGGGTGTGTGAGGGGAATGCGTATTGGACAGGATTGCAGGATAGACAGGATTACTACCTCCGACAGGAATGCGTTTTGGACAGGATTGCAGGATGGACAGGAATACAGGATCGGCGCTGAATTGAATGCGAATGCATCCTGTGATCTGCGACCCCTTCAGGGTCGTTTTGACCTTCCCTTTTCTCTCATTCAACGCTATGCGACCCCTTCAGGGTCGAATGCAATCTCGTACGATGCGATCGCTTCATTGGAACTTGCGACCCATGAAACCAACATCGCTTACCGCCTGCGTATTGGACAGGATTGCAGGATGGGCAGGATTACTACCACCGACAGGAAAGCGTTTTGGGCGCTGCGTTCGACCCTGAAAGGGTCGCACAACAAACCAAATATCTTCACGGAAATATTCACAGCATGTCCACCTATTCCAAAATGCACTTCCACATTGTCTTCTCCACGCAGCATCGTGTAGCCTGCCTGGACCAACGTTGGCGGTCGGAACTCTGGGCCTACATGGCAGGAACGATCAACGGCCTCGGGGGACATGCACGCAACGTGAATGGATGGAAGGATCATGTATACATCCTTGCCGACCTCAAACCCACCCAAACAGTGGCCGATGTGGTCCGGGAGGTGAAAAAGGCCTCCACGCAATGGGTACGGACACACGCGCGCATGCCCCAATTCAAATGGCAGGACGGCTATGCCGTATTCACCGCGGGCTGGAGGGAACTATCTGTCTTGGCGAACTACATCAATAACCAGGAAGAACATCATGGCCACCGTGCATTCCCTGAAGAACTGGCCATGCTCCTGGAAGAAGCCGGTGTGGTATTCGATCCAAAATACCTGCTGTGATCTGCTCCCCAGGTCGAATGCGACCTTTTGCGGCCTGCGTATTGGACAGGATTGCAGGATGGGCAGGAACACAGGATCGGCGCTGAATTGAATGCGATTGCATGCTGTGATCTGCGACCTCTTCAGGGTCGGATCCGCGTTGGAAATGCGATTTTCTACGTTGTGCGACCCCGTTCGGGGTCGATGAATTGCGGGGCGCAGGTTCCTTGCAGGAGACCCTACGCCGGCACATTACGATTATGATCAACCGGAACCGGGAATCCTACGTTCTGCGACCCCGCTGGGGTCGAAAAC
>JBIQMI010000242.1:0-4903 GCA_044463585.1 Cryomorphaceae bacterium | reverse complement strand
ATATTGGCGACAAAGCGCGCCGGGCCGCTGTAATCAACGGGAATAAAGGTGCGCGGACCAACCCAGCTATGCGTAGCTTCGTCATTCAGTCGGACGACCCCAAAACCGTTGAACCTTCCAAAGCCCGGAACCATGCCACGACCATTACACCTTCCGCTTTCCATATGGGCCATTGTCACCGCTGCCCTTGCGGTGGCGCAAACCTCCGGCGAATTCACGTCAAGCGCCGAGTATGACGCATGGAAGAGCCAATTCATCGGGCTGAATGCGTGGCCCGCCCATGCCACGGATGTCAACGCTGCACAACGCGATGGCGAAGAGCCGTGCCCATGCTGGATCGAACCGGACGATACGTACACCACCATCGCGTTGGACCAATGGGATGCCATCGGATGGGGCAATGGCGATGACGGTTCCTACGGACCGGTGGCATTGCCCTTTACCGTAATGCTGTTCGGGCAAGCCTACGCACAGGTGTACATCAGCGTCAACGGCAACCTGACCTTCGCAGCACCTTTTTCAGGATACTCCGCCATGGCCTTCCCGATCTCGGGCCCCGGCATGATCGCACCGTTCTGGGCGGATGTGGACCTTCGCGCGGGTGCACCGGGCATGAACCGCGTGCAATACAAGGTCACGCCCAATGCGCTCTACGTCAGCTGGTCGAATGTGGGCTACTACAACCAGCAAACCGATAAGCTCAACTCATTCCAATTGGTGGTAACCGACGGCACGGACCCGGTGGTGCCCGGCGGCAACAACGTTGCCTTCTGCTACGGCACCATGGAATGGACCACGGGCAGTGCCTCGGAAGGCGTAGGAGGTCTCGGCGGCATGCCGGCTACGGTGGGCGCCAACCGCGGCAATGGTTTTGACTACACCCAGATCGGCCGGTTCGATCATGCTGGCGATGATTTCAACGGAAGTTTCGGCCCGGCCGGCGGGATAAATTGGCTCAGCGATCGGCACTTCATCTTCAGCACCGCCGATGCAACCATCCCCCCGATCTTCACCAACACCGGTTGTGATACCATACAGGTGGAAGTCGGTTCCACGTTCGATTATCCCATGCTCGTGCTGCCCGGTACCCCGACCCAGATCTTCACGGTGGAAGCGCAGTGCAGCGGCATCGGCAATTCCACCAGCAGCACGGAGCAGATCACCCACGGCGGCGTGCTGGTCACCCAAACAATGATGCCCACCGCGGATGAAACAGGCTTGCACAGCTTGACCTGGACCGCACAAACCACGAGCGGTACGCCAATGACATCCAGCTGCAGTGTAGTGGTGAAGGTGGTGCCCGCCATCACCACGGGCATCAACGGCCTGGACGCGGCCGGCTACAACCTCTCGCCCAATCCCGCCCATGACCGCGCCACCTTGAGCTGGCCGATGGGCCAAGCCCCTGTGCGCGTTGAGCTCATTGCGCCCAACGGCACCTTGGTGGCCGTGCACGCACCGCCGCATGCGGCAGACCGGTTGGAGCTCGACCTTTCCACGGTGCCCCAAGGGTTGTACGCGGTGCGTCTGGTGGGCGAAAAAGGCGTGCGGGCCATGCGCTTGGTGCATGCAGGCAGGTAGCACGGGCCATGGCGCATGGGGCACGGTTGGGCATGCCGCGTAATTTCGCGGCCCGCCCCGGGCGTTTCGGGGCGGCACAAGCCAGCCTCCCGTGAAAACTCCCGCCCGCACCACCGTCACCGCCGCGTTGCCTTATGCCAACGGCCCGTTGCACATCGGCCACATCGCGGGGGCCTACCTGCCGGCCGATATCTATGTGCGCAGCCTCCGCGCCCGTGGCAAGGAAGTGCTCTTCATTTGTGGCAGCGATGAGCATGGCGCGGCCATCACCCTGCGCGCCCTCAAGGAAGGCACCACGCCGCAGGCCATCGTGGACAAGTACCACGCCATCATCGGCAAGGCCTTCGCCGATTTTGGCATCGGCTTCGACATCTACCACCGCACCAGCAGCAAGCTGCACCGCGAAACCTCGCAGCAATTCTTCCTGAAGCTCCATGAAAACGGTGCCTTCACCGAGAACTCGGAGGAGCAGTACTACGACGCGCAAGCCAAGCAATTCCTTGCGGACCGCTACATCACCGGCACTTGCCCGCATTGCGGCAACCCCGGCGCCTACGGCGACCAGTGCGAGAAGTGTGGCAGCGCCCTCAGCCCGAAGGAACTGGTGAACCCCAAGAGCACGCTTACCGGCTCCACGCCCGAACTGCGCCCCACCAAGCACTGGTACCTGCCCATGGAGCGCAGCCAGGAGTGGATGACGGAGTGGATCAACACGGGCATGCTGGACGGTGCGCAGCAACACGACCCTTCCGAGTGGAAGCCGCAGGTGCTGGGCCAGTGCAACAGTTGGCTCAAGGAAGGGCTGCGCCCCCGCGCCATGACGCGCGACCTGGATTGGGGCGTGCCCGTGCCCCTGCCCGGCGCTGATGGCAAGGTGCTCTACGTGTGGCTCGATGCACCCATCGGCTACATCAGCGCCACCAAGCAATGGGCGGAAAACAACAACGCCGAATGGGAAAAGTGGTGGAAGGCGGACGATACGCGCCTGCTGCATTTCATCGGCAAGGACAACATCGTTTTCCACGCCATCATCTTCCCCATCCTGCTCAAGATGCACGGCGGGTACATCCTGCCGCAGAACGTGCCCGCCAACGAATTCCTCAACCTGGAAGGGCAGAAGCTGAGCACCAGCCGCAACTGGGCCGTATGGCTGCACGAATACCTCGAGCGCTGGCCCGGCCGGCAGGATGAGCTGCGCTATGCACTGGGCACCATCCTCCCCGAGTTCCGCGACAGCGAGTTCACCTGGAAGGATTTCCAGGACAAGAACAACAACGAACTGGTGGCCGTGATCGGCAACTTCGTGCAGCGCGTGTTCGTGCTGTGCAACAAGTACTACGATGGCAAGGTGCCCGAACCGGTGCCCGCCACCGGCGCCGATGCGGCGCTGGACGCCGAGCTGTGGCGCGAGCTCTCCGCCATGCCCGGCCAGATCGCGGCGGACATCGACAAGTTCCGCTTCCGCGATGCACTGCTCAACGCCATGAACACGGGCCGCCTCGGCAACAAGTACCTCACCGGGACCGAGCCGTGGAAACTGTACAAGACCGATCCCGACCGCGTGCGCACCGTGCTTTTCAACGGATTGCGCATCAGCGCCGCGCTCAGCGTGCTGCTGGAGCCGTTCATGCCCTTCACCGCGCAAAAACTGCGCACCATGCTGGGCCTGGGTGAATTGAAATGGTCCGACGCGCTGCGCGACGACCTGATCGTGCCCGGTGCGCCCATCGGCAAGCCCGAGCACCTCTTCAAGCCCATTACCGACGCGGAGATCCAGCCCGAGCTGGACCGCTTGCTCGCCAACGCGCCCACAGCACCCGCCGCAACGCCCACCGAAGCCCCGAAAGCCGCTGCACCTGTAGCACAGCCCAAGCCGAACATCAGCTTCGACGCCTTCTCCAACATGGACATCCGGATCGGCACCATTGCCACCGCGGAGCGCGTGCCGAAGGCGGACAAGCTGCTGAAACTCTCCATCGAAGTGGGAGAGGCCGCGCCGCGCACCATACTCAGCGGCATTGCGCAGCACTTCACGCCGGAAGAACTGCCCGGCAAACAAGTGCTGGTGCTCTGCAACCTGGAACCCCGCAAAATGCGCGGCGTCGAAAGCCAAGGCATGGTGCTGATGACCGAGGATGCCGAAGGCAAACTGGTATTCCTGCAGCCCACGCGGAATGTGGAAGCAGGCGCGGAGGTGCGGTAGTGAATTGCGGCGCGTTCAACGCGGTGGATTGAGCGTGTATCTCCTCCTCCCGCAGGGTCTCCCGTCTCGGGGACCCTGCGGCCCGCCACTTCTCCCCCGCAGGGGTCTCCCGCCTCGGGGACCCTGCGGCCCGTCACTGCCCGACTCATGCTCGCAATGCGATCTGGTAATTCTCCACAGGCGCTCGTGAAGCATCACCCCGGAAATAATATCCTGCACTGGAATGGGGGTAGTCGAGGTAGTTCTCCGCAAGCATCCATCTTCCTTTCACCGGGTTGGCGTGGATATAGTCCAGCTTCTGTTGGATCATGGCTTCGTCATAACATTCCCGGATATCCGACGAGGGCATGAACACCCTGTATGCTTGGCCACGGGCGGCATCGCTGGGCCTAACGGCTGCCATTAACGTTTCAAGCAAGGCGCGCTCGCCCGGTTCGATCAACCGGCTGCGGATCTCATACGCCAAGAAACGCTTGGCATTGGCCAACAGGGAATTGATCGACAGTCCTACAGGCACATTGATGATCAGGTGTACGTGGTTCGGCATGATCACGTAGCCGAAAATGCGGCATCCCTTTGCGTTCGAGATATGCATCCAGCGATAAATGTGATCGTAAACGTTCGTCCGCTCTAAGAGGGGCAGCCAGTTCCAACAGGTGAACGTGCAATAGAACGTGGCACCATCAATTCGTTGGAGTGTACGGACGGACATGATCGGGTCAAAATAAGCATGTTACGCAGGGTCCCGAGGCGGAGACCCTGCTGGAGGGAAGAAAACGTGTCGCCATCAATTCGTTGACCCGGCCTCCCCCCCGCAGGGTCTCCCGCCTCGGGGACCCTGCGGCTGTCACTGATGCATCCAGCGATAAATGTGATCGTAAACGTTCGCCCGCTCAATGAGGGGCAGCCAGTTCCAACAGGTGAACGTGCAGTAGAACGTGGCGCCATCAATTCGTTGGAGTGTACGGACGGACATGATCGGATGAAAATAAGCATGTTACGCAGGGTCCCGAGGCGGAGACCCTGCTGGAGGGAAGGGGCGATAAATGTGATCGTAAACGTTTCCTCCCCCCCGCAGGGTCTCCCGCCTCGGGGACCCTGCGGCTGTCACTGATGCAT
>JBIQMI010000241.1:0-4967 GCA_044463585.1 Cryomorphaceae bacterium | reverse complement strand
GACAAGCCCCGGCTGTTCAGCACCTTCATGCTGTGCCTGCTGGCCGAGATCTATTCCACCTTCCCCGAAGTGGGCGACGCCGACAAGCCCAAGCTGGTGATCTTCCTCGATGAGGCCCATTTGATCTTCGACAATGCCACGCGGCCGTTGTTGGAACAGATCGAGACCATCATCAAGTTGATCCGGTCAAAAGGCGTTGGAATCCATTTTTGCACGCAAGACCCCAGCGATGTGCCCGAGCGCGTGCTGGGGCAGTTGGGCATGAAGGTGCAGCATTCGCTCCGGGCCTTCACCGCCAAGGACCGCGCCACCATCAAGCGCACCGCCCAGAACTATCCGCTAAGTGATTTTTACAACGCCGAGGAACTGCTTACATCCATGGGCATCGGCGAGGCCATGGTGACCGTGCTGGGCGACAAGGGCATGCCCACGCCGCTGGCGCATACGCTGGTAAGGGCACCAAGCACGCGCATGGATGTGCTCTCATCACAGGAACTTTCGGACCTCGTGGCCCGGTCGGAGCTGGCGTTCAAGTACAACGAAGTGATCGACCGTCACAGTGCAAAGGAGATCCTTGAGCGTCGTGTGGCCGAAGTGCACGCAACGCAGGAACAACAACCGGCACCGAAGGCCGCCAAGCCCGCCAGGCAGCCCAAGCCCGAACCGGGCATCTTCGAAACCATGAGCAAGAACACCATGATGCGCCAGATCGGCAACAACGCCGCGCGCGAGATCGTCAGGGGGATCTTCGGGGTACTGGGGCTGAAAACGCGCCGCCGGTAACCTCGGGTCAATCCCGGTCTTCAAGGTCCGCCTTGCGGATCTCCTCGTCCAGGATCGCCTCGATCTGCTTCCGTGTGGCCTCGCTGATCTTATTGTCGGTCTTGGCCTGTTTCTTCATGAAACGGAACATGGCGTTCTTCTTGATCTCATAGGCCGTGTACTGCGTGTATTCCTTGGTGGTCTCGTTGTAGCGCGTTTCCTCGCCGATCTTGCGCAGGTCGGCCAGCTCGGTGTTCATCACTTCGCGCACGAGGCTCTGGAATTTGTCCGCGACATCGGCGGCCTCGGCATTGCCGGTCTGCCCCAAGTATTGGTCGGTCACGGCCCTGATGTTGGTGCCCACCTGTGCGGCCACCTGGTTCTTCGCGTCGAGGTCGGCCTTGCTTCGCGCGATGTTCTGCTTAGTGCTTACGCCCATGCCGGTTCCACGGAAAAAGCGGTTGTTGCTTTCATACTTGCTGCCGCTGAAGGGCATCTTCACTTTTTCGCCGGCAGGATGGCTTGATTTGCAGGCGGGCAGCGCAAAGGCCAGCAGGGCCAGCAGTGGCAGCACAGTGAACAGGCGGTTGGTACGGATGGGCATGGTGAAATTTTTGGGGGGTGAAGGCAAAACCGTGCCAAGGATAGTCCAAACCTTCATTTCTTCCGCAATGATCTACTTCCAACCCTCATCTTTCGCCCGCCTTTCCCCATGCGCTCACTAAAGACATTGTTGATCACCTTGGCCACGCTGTTGGCGATCGCCGGCGGCTTGGTCCTGTTCGCACCCTCGGAAGTAGTGGTTTCGCAGATCGCCGGCATCGCGGCATCGGACAGCGTGCTTCTTCAGTTGGCCAATGATCCGTCGGCTCCGATCTGGCAAGGGTTTGAAGTGGCAGGGCCCACTGCTGCAACGGAAGATGGAACGGGCATCGGCCGCGCAGCGGGGGTGCAGAAGCCGTTTCCGCTGGAGGGCGTGCTGGAGTTGCGCATCATTCCCCATGGGGACAGCAGCCAAGCTGCCTTGACCTGGACGGCCGGCCTGGACCTTGCCGGGCGGGTGCAGTACATGCTGCACGAAGTGAAGCCGCGTGTATCGGACCAATTGCAGCAAGGGCTGTATGCCTTGCGCAACAGGGCCGAAGCAGTGCAGGACAGCATCCGCACCGAAAGGCACGCACGTACTTTCCATGGCTACTACGTGGAAGAAGGGGACGTACCGGCAATGGAGCTGCTGGGCCGCCGGTCCATAGTGCCCATTGCCGGGCTTACCGGTCATTTGCGGCAATTGTACGGCACGCTCGATTCCGTGGCCGCCGCAGCGCACCTTTCGCTTCAAGGGCCACCGATGGCCGTTTATTACCGCTGGGATACCGTGGCCGGCACCACCGATGTTTTCGCGGGGCGTGCCATGCAGCCGGATACGTTGCCCAAGGGGCTTCCATTTACCGCCTTGCAATTGTCCGGCGGGGCGGTCTTCCGGGTACAGCACCGCGGTGGCCATGCCCGCAGTGCCGTGGCATACCGGGCCTTGGAGGCCAGGGCGGAGGCCGCCGGACGGAAGCCCCGCGCAGCACCTTATGAGCGCTACTTGCAATGGGCCGGCAACGAAGCGGACAGCTCGCGCTGGCACATGGAAGTGGTTTTGCCGGTGGGCGGTGCCGCTGCCGAGTAGGCGTTACGCCGCCTTCGAGCGTGTTGCCATGTCGCGGTCCGTGCCGGCGCGCTGCTTCATCATGCGTATGCGGTGGCGCACGCTGTGGAAACTGCCCAAGGTCATAAGTACCAGGCCCAGCCACAGGATGTTGATCCCCGGGAACACGATGGCCTGCATGATCACGAACTCCCGCTCGCTCACCTCCACGCCGATCTGGTTTCCTTTCACCGTCGCCAATTCAAGCTTCACGTTCAGGTCGGGTAGCTCGAAGCCCTTGTTGCCAACAGGTTCATCGCCGTGGTAGATCACCAACGGCCTGGCTTCGAACCAGCGGTGTTCATCATACAGGTCACGCACGCGCATGTTCATCACGTACACGGTGAAGTCGGGGCCCAACCGCGCCATGGTCACGCTGTCGCGAACGGTGCGCATGCTGTCCAGGAAGATCATGCACATGGGCGTAATGATCGTGTCGCCGATGTTCTTCTCGTACAACCTCGACGGCATGTAGCCATCGGCGGTGGTGTCCAGCTTGGCGTAGCGGATATGCGTGTACAGATCGCGGTGCAGCCAGTGCTGGGTGCTGGGCTCGGCCACGTTGCCGAAGCGCGGGTTCAGCTGCACCATCGGGGCCAGGCTGAATTGCTTTTCGCCGGGTTCCCGTGCGCTCCAATCCTTGGCCCGCCACAATTGGCTGCGCGTGAAGGTTTCCAACGGTTCCCAGTGCCCGGGCTGGTCCAGCAGGAATACGTCGCCGGCCTGGTGGTCGTTGCGGGCGATGAAGAGCATGCTTCGCACACGCACGGTATCGCCGACGTGGTACTGCTTGGGCACCGCATCGAAATAGTCCATGTTGTAGTGCAGGTTCACCCGCTCCTGGTGCTTGTCCTTGAAGGTGACGAAGAATTCACCCACCGGCACCGTGTCGCCCATGTAGAGCAGCATGTCCTGCCTGTCGTTGAAATCCTTGTTCAGGTAGCTGAGCACGGGCCCGGAGGTGTTGCGGCTGATCTTTTCCTCGCGCGACATGCTAATGAGCGCGCCCAGCAGCAGCAGGCCGAATCCTGTGTGGGCGATGGCCGGCCCCGCCGGGCCGATCTTCCATTTCAGCACCTGCGGTATGTACAGGGCATTGGCCAGCACGGCGAAGGTGGTGGCGAACAGCATGGCCACCAGGTTGGCCTCGAACCAGCGGTATTCCAGCAGCCACGTGCACAGTGCGGTAATGATCAATGCGCCGAGGAAGGATACGCGCAACGAGCGGTAGAATTTGCGCCGGCCGGTCTTTCCGTATGCCAAGTATTGGCCGATGGCCACCAATATGCTCACGATCACGGCGAAGGGCACCTGCCATTTGTTGTAGTGGGCCTTCGCCTCCACCGGAGGTGCCAGCTTGGCCTGTGCCAGATCATGCGCCCAGCCCCAGTTGGTGGCCGCGTGCAGCTTTTCGAACACGGCCTGGAACGGGCCCAGCAGCGTGTTGAACACAGGCATGGAGGTGCTGAAGGTGATCTGCGCGGCGCTCAGCATCAGCACCAGCGAACCGATGAAGAGCCAGAACTCCCGGCTGAGCATCCGTTCCTCGTCGGGCCGCTTGTAGCCTCCCTTTCTGTAGGCCACCACGGTCATCACGATACTGATCCCGCCGAACAGGATGATGGCCGGCACATCCACATGCAGGATCGTTCCGATCACCAGTACCACAACGCCAAGCCCCAGGTAGAACCAACGGTCGGTGCGGTTGCGGTTGAGCAGGGCCACCGAAAGGGCCACGAATGTGAGCAGGAAGATGAGCAGGCCCGTGAGCATGCCTTCGCCGGTGAAGCTGTGCACGCTGGTATCGCCCAGCACGCCGCTGCGTGTAAGGAACGTGCTGTACAGCACCATGATGAAGGTGATCAGCGACAGGAAGAAGGTGGTGAAAAGCGAGGTATCCTTGCGCTTGTTGATCAGCATCAAATGGCCTGCGCCCACCAAGGTGAGCCAAGGCACCAACGATGCGTTCTCCACCGGGTCCCAGGCCCAAAAGCCGCCGAAGCTCAGCGACTCATAGGCCCATGCGCCACCGAGCAGAATGCCCAGGCCAAGGATGCCGATGCTGAAGAAGGTCCAAGGAATGGCGGGCGTCATCCATTCCTTCAGGCGGCCTGTCCACAGCCCGGCAATGGCATAGCCGAAGGGTACGAGGGTGGAGGCGAAGCCCAGGAAGAGCACCGGCGGGTGGATCACCATCCAGTAGTTCTGCAGCAGCGGGTTCAGGCCGCGGCCGTCGGCAAACTCGGGGATGATGGACAGGTAATTGGGCATCATCGTCCAGGGCAGGCCGATGTTCTCCGGCAGCTCCCTGATCAGCATGAAGGGGCTGCTGCCCACCTTGGCACCGAACACATAGATGCCCAGCAGCATGGTGGCCAGGAAGAGCTGCACCAGCGAGAAAACGGCCAGTACCGGGCCTTCCCAGCTTTTCGAGGTCCATATCAGCAGGTTGCCCAAGGCCATGGTCCAGAAGGCCCACAGCAGGAACGAACCTTCCTGCCCCTCCCAGAAG
>JBIQMI010000240.1:0-4970 GCA_044463585.1 Cryomorphaceae bacterium | reverse complement strand
GGTTGGCCCATCACTTGTTTGATGTGGTCCACATCGGCCAGCGCAACGGCCTGCCTGCCGTGCAGGCGCTCGGTGAGCAATTCCGCTATGCGCGCTTCGATGTCGGCCATGATCTCGTTGGCATCGCCGCTGCTGCCAAGCCGTGCCCGAATGCTGGCCAGGTAGCGCTGCAACTGGTCGAAGGCGTCTTCTTCAATGTGGAAGACCGTGCCGTTGAGGTTTGCGGTGAATGTTTTTTTCATGTTTTGGCGCCAAAGCCGGCGGGGCATCAAGAGGGGTTGTTGCGTGTGGCTTTTTTCACTGCTTGCACCAGGTCGTCCCAGGTCTCGTCCAATTCCTTCAGGAATTTGCGCCCGGCGGGCGTCAGGCGGTAGTATTTGCGCGGGGGGCCGGATCGGCTTTCCTCCCAGCGGTAGGCCAGGTAGCCGGCATCCTTCAACCGGGTGAGCAAGGGGTACAGCGTGCCTTCCACCACGATCAGCTTGGCGTCCTTCAGCTTGGCAATAATGTCCGAGGGGTACATCTCCTCGGGTACCAGCAGCGACAGGATGCAGTACTCTAGCACGCCTTTGCGCATCTGGGCCTTGGTGTTCTCCGCTCTCATGTTCTCTGTTCCGTTCGGTCCTTTACCATGCCGTGGCCGGTAGCGGACGATGCAAATATATGGGCGCAGGATAGAACTGTGCAATACATGGTACTTTGTTTTGATGAATGGTCGGTGGCGGGGATGTGCGGGGTTTTTGCCGCCGAGGCGCTGAGGCGCTTGGAATGCGGTGCAGTTTTGAGAAGAAGGAAAGGGAGGAAAGGGGGGAGAGGAAGGAGAGGCAGGAGGGCTGGGTAAGAAAAATGCCTTGGCCGGGATGGTTTTTGCCGCGGAGGCGCTGAGGCGCTGGGAATGCGGGGCAGTTATGAGAAGAAAGAAAGGGAGGAAAGGGGGGAGAGGAAGGAGAGGCAGGTAAGGAAGGTAAGGAAGGTATGGATGGTATGGAAGGGAAGCCACGGACGCGGATGCGCTGAGGCGCTGAGGCGCTGAGAATGCCCTGGCCGGGATGGGTTTTGCCGCCGAGGCGCAGGGGCGCGGAGAAATGCAGAATGATTTTGACCGCTGGGGATGCGGAGAACGAAAGGGGCTGTGAAGGGAAGGAAAGAGAGGAAGGAGGAACACCGCTCTTATAGCGCGGAAGCGCTGGGGCGCGGGGAATGCAGGCGGTATGGGAAGGCGAGGAAAGAAATGAAGGTAAGGGAGGAAAGGAAGGTAAGGAAGGGAAGCCACGGGCGCGCAGGTGCTGAGGAATGATGTCCACTATGTCCACATTGTCCACCTAAGCGCAGGGGCGTTGGGAATGCCTTGGCCGCGATGGCTTAGCCGCGGGGGTGCGGGCTACGCGTGGTTCGACCAGAAAGATGAAAAAAAGAAGGGCCGCGTTCCGGCGGCCCTTCTTTGTGGCGTTTGCGTGGATTATTGGCGCATCAACTTGCGGGTCACGGTGCCTTCATCGAAGGTGAGCGTGACGAAGTAGGCGCCCGGTTTCAGGGCGTCGGTGTTCAGGTCGAACTCCCGGCGTTCCACGTGCTGGGCGTGTACGCGGCGGCCGTTCACGTCATACACTTCGGCCATGCGTATGGTGCCGTTGGCGCTGGTGATCCGCACCGACTCGCGGGCCGGGTTGGGGTACAGGTCCACGCCCACGGCAATGGGGTCGCTTTCGTTCAGGCCTACCAGCAGGCAGGGCCCAAGCTGCAGCGCGCAGGCGATCCGGGGGTTCATGTAGCCCATGATGGTGTCGATGTATGCGCGGCCTTTGGCGGGGCTCATATTGGGGTTGCTCGCCTGGCTGGCCTGTCCTGCGGTAATGGGGGGCGGGCCGGGCGAAACAACGGTTTGCGCCAAGGGGCCGTTCGGGTCCCACCATTGCCATGGACCGGCTTCCTCCAAGGTGCCGGTGATCTGTGCGGGCCAGTTGGGCGTGATCATGGGGTACAGCCCTTCAGCCTCTTCGGCTATGTGCACGGTATTGCTGCCGTGCGCAGGGCTGGTGTTGTACAGGCTGCGCGCCTTGTTGGTGAAGGGGTCGCCCCCCACCAAATTGGCGAAGCTGGCGTTGTTGCCGTAGCTGTTCACCAAGGGCATGAACACGTTGCTGCCCTGAACGTCCACGACCTGTTCGCCCGTGGTGGGCACGATCACGATGCCATCGCCGAAGGGGGCGAAGGGGTCGAACACCGTTTGGAACGATACCATGGGCACATCGCCCGGTGCCAGCCAGCTCGTGTCGGCCAAGGAGCCGCCCGCGTTCACGCAGAAGTTGATGTCGCTGTTCTGGCCGTTCGGGCGGTACAGCGTAAGCAGCCCACCGAAACCTTCGATGTTCCCCACCGCGTTGGTGTCAACATAGCTGATGGTGGGCTGGAAGGGGTCGGGCAGGAACTTCTCGATGAAGAGCTCCTGCGGGCGGTCCAAGGTGGCGGTGGCCAGGGTGATATAACCGCCCGTGCCCTCGCCGTACAGGATCACCTTGCCGGGGTCGATCGCATACCCGTTGCCCGTTGCGGCATCCGCCTTCATGTGGCGCACGCACTGTTTCACGTCGTGTATGGCGCGGTAGATCGCGTTCAATAGCGTGCCCCGGCGGATCTCCAGCGTGGTGCCCAGCGGGTTCCAGCCCATGCGGTAGCTCATGCTCACGGCCACGTAGCCGCGGCGGGCCATGCGCTTGCAGATCTCCACCGCGCTGCTGTCCTTGCGGGTGCCCATCGGGCTTCCGTTCAGGGGCGGTGGCAAGGCATTGCCGGTGTGCACGAAAATGAACAACGGGCGCTCCGTTTCGGTATCGATGGCCTGATCGGGTTGGTAGATGTCCATCTTCAGGTCGGTCACCTTCAGGGCCGTGGAGGCATCTGCCGGGTTGTAGTAGGCCGCGGGAATGGGCGAACCGCCGTTCACCAGCCCTTGCAGCGTCATGGCGTTGGCCCCTACCAAGGCCTGGTTGCTGAGGTCACTGGTGAGAAAGTCGATGTTGGTGCCGAACACCACGTCGTTGGTGATGGTGATCTGCGCGTTGGTGAAGACCTCGTTGAGGTACCGGTCCTGCGCATGGCCGATGGCCGCCAAGGCCATTAGGGGAAGGACTGCTCGTAGTCGTTTGTTCATTTTATCGGGTTTTTGGTTGTTGCAATTTAGGATTTCGGCCGCTTGTTCCATTCGTAGGTTATTTGAAGATAGGCCAATCGACCGATCCGTGGCCCACCGTACACGAGGTATACTTCGTTGTTGAATGCTTTGTCGAGCTTCTCACCGCTGGGAACGGCCTTGTCCCACAGCGGCAGCAGCCCGAACAGATTGCTTGCGCCCAGTTTCACCGTCAGGTTCTGCTTGGGGAAGGCCACGCTGGCCTGCGCGTCCACCATGTCGTAGCTGGTGATCGGCCCGGTGAATTGGGGCGAACCCTCGAAGATGTATCCTTCCACGTATTTCCAGTTCAGCCCGTAACCCAAGCGCTTTAGGTTGCTGAAAGGCAGCTTCCTGTCGCGGGCATTGAAGCCGGCATTGAACTTGTTACGCGGCGTATTGAAGGCAGGAATGATCGGGTCGTCGTCGCCACTGGCCAGTTCGTTGTAGCTGTAATTGAAGGTGTAGCTCAGTTTCGGCCGGTACCAGGTAAGGCCCGTGTTTACACCGCGCGTGGTGACGCGGGCAGCGGCATTGGCCGCCACGCGGTACGCCTGCAGCCGCTGGGGCAGTGCGGTGGGTGAATCGAAATCCGCATGCAGCCCGATGATGTAGCCGATGAAATCGGTGTACCAGCTGTGGTAGGCCGAAATGTCGAAATACACGCTTTCCCAATGGGTGCCGCGGTAACCGGCCTCCACGGTGCGCACCTGCTCGGGCCTGATCCGGTCCACGTGGAAGTAGTCGAGGTTGTTGGTGTTGAGAAAGTCCTTGTTGCGGTATACGTTGAAGCTTTCCAGGGTGAAGAGCGAGTCACGTCCGGTCTCAAATTGGCCGTCCACGTTGCCCAGCAGCAGCGCCCTGCCCACATTATAGAACAGGTACTGGTCGGCCAAGGTGGGGTTGCGTATGGCGCTGCTGAAGCCCAGGCGCCATACGCGGGCAGGGCTTGGCGCGTACACGAGCGATGCAGCAGGGGAGAGGAGGGGGTCGAAGTTCTGGTTCTTGTCCAGCCGCAGGGTGGCCGTGCCGGTGAGCTTGTTGGCCAGCATTTTCCGCTCCAGCCCGGCCACCAGGCCGAATTCGCGGTTCGTGATGCGCACATCGCCCGTGTCGCGGAAGATGGTGCCGGCACTGTTGGGACGGTATTCGCGGTAATTGCCACCCACGGTCACCTCGCCCAGGACCGGCTTGAATTTGTATTCGCCCATCACATGGGCCAAGGCGCTTTTATCGAAGAAGAGCGAACCGCCTTCGGTAAAGCGCTTTCCGGTGACTTCATTGAATTTCTCCTGGAAACGGGCCGTGCCCGGTACGTAGAATGGGTCCAGGTAAGCGGTGTTCAGCAAATTGGTGTGTTCCCGTGCCTGCTCATGGAAGGCTGCGAAGTCGCCGAGGTGTTCCTGTATGAATTGGTCCTGCCATGCGATCCATTGTGCTTGGGTCCACCCCATGCCGGCGGCCTGTGTGGCCTTGATGTAGCCGGGCATGGCCTGCACCGCCGGTGTGATCACGCTGCCCCAGTACGCGTTGTACTGTGAGTTCCAGCCATTCTGCCCGCCGGTGGGGCCGGCGGCGTCCTGCAGCCGCAATGCGGTGGTGTAGATGTCGTACGTGTTGCCCGCGTCCTCATGCGTGACGTACGCACGCACAAACCATTTGTCCTTTTGCGCCAGTTCCAGCCGGTGCTGGAAGAACTTGATGTCCTTCAGCCGGTAGCGGTTGTCACCTTGGTACACGGTGGTGCCCGTGCTGAAATTGCTGGCCGCAATGAATTCGATGCTGTCGGTCACGCGGTAAT
>JBIQMI010000239.1:0-4994 GCA_044463585.1 Cryomorphaceae bacterium | reverse complement strand
GTCGGCATCAGGATCACGTTCGGGTTGAAACGCTTTGCGTAATCAGCGAGGTAGGCATTGCCTGCCAGTACGGCGTCGCTCATGCCGATCAGGTGCTTCGTTTTGCCCGGGTCCTTGATCCAGGCGAACCGCTTGTTCACCTCGCTCACATTCGGCAGCCACACGGCATCGTCGAAATCGAACACGATCTTGGCGCCGGACGACCTGCGGAACTGTTTCTCGAAGTAGGTTCCGCGGGACATCAAGGCCTCCCGGTAGATGAAGATCACATCGTATTCCTTGCTGCGGGCAACGTCCGCACGGCGGATCCTTCGGCTGCGCCCGAGGAATTTCAGCTTGTCCCAGTAATGGCCCGGCGCATATAGGAATTTGTCATCCTCTGGCGATACCAGGGGACTGAGGTCGCATTCCCAGCCGTCGGCCCGCAATGCCTCCAGGTATTGTTCGTGGCGGAAACGTTGCCCGGGCGAGCGCTCCTGCTGATGCTGGGTGACAAAGAGGATCCGGGGCATTGTGGTCCGTGCGGCAGCGGCCGGCAATGGCCGCAAGATAGCGGTTAAGCTTTCCTCAGTTCCCCCAGCTCGGGGGCAGGTTCCGGGTTATTTCAATGTTGCTGAACGGGCTGCTTTGGCGGGCCCCCGTGCGCAAAGCCCAAGGTGCCATAAGATGCAGGCCTTCCTTCAGGCCGGTTTCAACCTGAGGGCCGAATACACGCCGCACCTTGCCATGGTCGCTGAAGGCGAAGGCCACCTCGTTGCGCGCCTCCAAATGCTGCACCTCCCCTTTCATGCCCATTGCGTCCATCACCAAGTTGGCCAGCTCGTTCACGGTGTAGGCCTTGTCCGCGCCCAAGTTGAAGACTTCGCCATAGGCCGCGGGCTCTTGTGCGGAGCGGGCGATCAATGGCGCGATGTCGCCCACGAAGGTGAAGGCGCGTTGCTGGTTGCCATCGCCAAAAATGGTGAGCGGCCGGCCTTGCATGAGCTGGTTCATGAAGATGCCCACCACATTGCGGTACTTATCCCCCAGGTTCTGGTATTCACCGTAAACGTTGTGGGGCCTGAAGACCACGTAATCCAGCCCGAACATGTGCTTGGCGGCGTACAGGTCCATCTCCACGGCATATTTCGCCACGCCATAGGGGTCCTCGGGCACGGGCTGCATGTCCTCGCGCATGGGCGGTGGCAACGCACCGTACACGGCAATGGAACTGGTGAACACGAAGCATTTCACTTCATGCCGTACCGAGGCATTGATCAGGTTCACGCTGCCGATCAGGTTGTTCCTGTAATTGAAGCGCCGGATGAAATGGCTCAGTCCTTCGGCCGCGTATGCCGCCAGATGGTACACATAGGTAAAGCCATGGTCGCGGAACAGCTGTTCGATCAGGTCGTCATCCAGAATGGAACCTTGCACGAACGTGGCCCTACGATCCACTTGGTCGCGGAACCCTCCACTGAGATCGTCGAGCACCACCACCCGATGCCCCATGTCCAACAATTCCTTGGCCACGTGCGCACCGATGAAACCGGCGCCACCGGTGACCAGCGAGATCGGGGAATCCTTCATGGATGCGGGGAAGATCAGAGCGCGCAAAGATGCATGCAGGCCGGTGAACCGCCAAGGCCCATCGGCCTACCTTCGCGCCCATGGCCAAAAGCGTGCTGCTGCCCCGGTGGACGATCGCCGTGATCGACCTGGCCATGTGCCTTGTTTCGCTTTTCGGCGCATACCAGTTGCGTTTCAATTTCAGCGTGCCCCCGCTCGAATATGAGCTGCTGTGGCCCGTGCTGCCGGTGTTCGTGGCCGTGCGGCTGGGCTGGTACTTGGCCTTTGGCATACAGCGCAACATGGTGCGGCATACCGGCACCGAGGACGCCAAGCGCGTTTTCCTGGTGGTGCTGGGCGGCAGCCTTACGCTGTTGCTGCTCAACGGCGTGCGCTATTACCTGATCGATCGCCAATATGTGCTGCCCACCTCGGTGATCATCATCGATTTCCTGGGCAGCGCCATGCTGTTGATCGCCTCGCGCATCGCCTTCAAGCTGCTGCACCTGCGCCGCCGCGGCGCTGGCAAGGACCAACTGCGCGTGGTGCTGTACGGCGCGGGCGAGGCCGGTTTGATCACCAAGCGCACCTTGGAGCGGGAAGGTTCGGTGAAGTACCAGGTCTCCGCCTTCGTGGACGACGACCCGCTGAAGGAAGGCAAGCGCTTGGAAGGCGTGCGCATACACAGCGTGGACGGGTTGCCCAAGTTGATCGCCGAAGGGCAAGTTGACGAGGTGATCATCGCCATACAACACCCCGACCCCGAGCACCGCAGGCATTTGGTTGACCTGGCCATGCGCTCGAAGGTTGCGGTGCGCACCGTGCCGCCGGTGCGCGATTGGATCGGGGGGCAGCTCAGCAGCAGCCAAATACGCGAGGTGCAGATCGAGGACCTGCTCGGGCGCGCACCCATCCACCTCGATGATGCCCTGGTGCATGAACGCTTCGCGGGGCGCAAGGTGCTGGTGACCGGCGCAGCGGGGAGCATTGGCAGCGAATTGTGCAGGCAGCTCATGCGCTTCGAGGTGGCGCATCTGGTAATGGTGGACCACGCCGAAAGCCCGCTTTACGACCTGGAAATGGAACTGCGGCGGCACGGCCACGCCAACTTCACCCCGGTGCTCGGCGATGTACGCGACCGCAACACCATGGACCGCTTGCTGGCCGCGGAAAAACCAACGGCCGTGCTGCACGCCGCCGCCTACAAGCACGTGCCGCTGATGGAGGCACAGCCCGTGGAGGCGGTGCTCACCAACGTGCTCGGCACCAAGAACGTGGTGGACCTGTGCGTGGCGCATGGCGTGGAAGAGTTCATTCTGATAAGCACCGACAAAGCAGTGAACCCCACTAGCGTGATGGGCGCCACCAAACGCTGCGCGGAATTGTACGTGCAGGCCACCGCACCGGCCAACACCGCGCTTACCACGACCATCACGCGCTTCGGCAACGTACTGGGGAGCAGCGGCTCGGTTATTCCCCTGTTCCGCCAACAAATCGCCGAGGGCGGCCCCGTTACCGTCACGCATCCCGAGGTCACACGTTTCTTCATGACCATACCGGAGGCTTGCCGCCTGGTGCTGGAAGCGGCCACCATGGGCAAAGGGGGCGAGATCTACGTGTTCGACATGGGCGGTCCGGTGCGTATAGCCGACCTCGCCGACCGCATGATCCGCCTCAGCGGGCTTGAGCCGGGCAAGGATATTGAGATCCGCTACACCGGCCTGCGGCCCGGCGAAAAGCTGTACGAGGAATTACTGGCCGAGCAGGAAGGGAACCAACCTACGCACCATCCGAGGATCCTGATCGGCCGCACGCAGCGCACAGAACCTGCCGCCATACAAGCCTCGGTGCAGCACATTTTGGAGGCCGCTGGCCGGAACGATGGCGAAGCCTGCGTGAAAGCCTTGAAAGCGCTCATCCCCGAATACAGGAGCAACAACTCCACCTTCGGTAAATTCGACCCAATAACCGCGGCATCCGCCCACGCGGAAGCGGCCAAGCCAATTAAGCCATGAAGGACAAGAACCTTGAAATAGCGAAACTTCAAAAAGAGATCGGGGACCATATCGGCGTGGGCGTTGACAGCCTGATGTTCAACTATGTGGACGAACCCGGCAAGGGCGCCAAACTTTACCTGATCACCCTTAACCCCAGGCACAACCAAAGCTTCCTGTTCCATTCCACCTCGGGTTCCGATAAGCTGGAAGCCTTGCGCGCCATGCGCGAATACGTGAGCACTTACAAGGACCGCACCAGCAGCTACACGGTGCAATGGAGCGTGCGCGGCGAGCACGAGCTCAACACGTCCTACTTCAGGGCTAAGAACGTGCTGGATGCGCTCGACAAGCTCTTCTTCGATCGCGACCCGAACAGCATCACCGTGTTCAGCGTGATCCTCAACCCCATTTCCTGAGCACCCGTGCATACCGGCAGCATGATCGGCGCGAACGGTGCTGCGGCATAGGCGTTCTTCTGCCGGGGAACCATCCTTGGGGAGAAAACCGTGACCGATAAGCACGCCTCACCGTGGAAGGAAAAGCGCACCAATCCATTGCAAGCATTCATGACCATCACCCCCATCCAAATCCGCTTCAGCGACGTTGACCTTGGCAAGCACGTGCACAATGCGGCCTACCTGCAGTATTTCGAATTGGGCCGCATGGACCTTTTCCGCGAGTTCATGGAAAAGGACCATGATTGGATGCGCATTGGGCTGATCTTGGCCCGCAACGAGATCGACTACCGCCTACCCGTGCACCTTTCCGACAAGATCGCCGTGGAGACCCGCTGCATCCGAATCGGCTCCAAGAGCTTCGACCTGGGCTATGTGGTGTTCAGCGAGCCGGATGGAAAACGCCGTGTGCATGCCGAGGGCCGCAGTGTAATGGTGTGCTTCGATTACACCAGCCAGCGCAGCATGCCCTTGCCCGGGCAATGGCGCGATGCTTTGGAACAATTATTGAAAAGCGCGCAAGCATGAATAAACTGAAGACCCCACTCGCCCTGTTCGCCATGGCCGGCCTGCTGTTCGGTTGCAGCGCACAATTCCCCAAGACCTTGCAGGACGCCGCCGACCGGATGGCCGGTGCCAACAGCGCCGCACTCACCAACGCCGATGTGGTGGCCGGGCTGAAGGAAGCCCTCACCAAGGGAGCCGAGCATTCGGTGGACCTCGCATCGGTGACCGACGGTTTCTGGAAAAGTGACCGACTGCGCATTCCTTTCCCCCAGGAAGCGATCAAGGTGAAGAATACGCTGAACGACCTCGGCATGTCCGCCCAGGTGGAAAAATTCGAGCTCACCATGAACCGGGCCGCCGAACAGGCCGCCAAGGAGGCCGTGCCCGTATTCGTGAACGCGATCAAGGGCATGACCGTGGCCGATGGCTTTGCCATCCTGCGCGGTGGGGACCATGCCGCCACCAATTTCCTGAAGGAAAAGACCAC
>JBIQMI010000238.1:0-5017 GCA_044463585.1 Cryomorphaceae bacterium | reverse complement strand
GTGAAGATCCCCGAGGATTTCGAAAAGGATGTGCTTACCCGGCGCAACCCGGAAGTGGTCACCATTGTGAACACGGGCAACGTGCTCACGGCCAACTACGCCTCGGGCGCCATCCAGTTGGTGCTGGGCACATTGAAGGCCGGCACGCAAATGGAGGCCTTGCGCAAGCAGGGCACGCCCGAGGAGTTGTTGGCCTCATCCTACGAACCATTCAGGACCAGCTTCATCAAAAAGTACAACCGCAGCACCAATTACATGTACTTCCTCTGGCCGGGGGTGCTGGCAACGGTGCTGCAACAGGTGCTGCTGCTGGCCTTGGCGCTGTCCTTCGCAAGCGAGTATGAGAAAGGGACCTTCGCCGATCTGGCGCGGCGCACCTCGTTGCCGGGCATGATCGCGGTGAAGGTGGTCCCGTACCTGGTCATGAGCTTCGGGATCTGGCTCCTGTACTGGGCGTTCACTTTCTGGTTCCGCATCCCGGTGAATGAGAATCTTGGCGCCCTCACGCTCATCGCGGGCGTGTTTGTGTTGTCCGTAAGCTTTATCGGCATCCTCGTCAGCATCGTCATTCCCGATCAACTGAAGGCCACGGAGGTATTGATGGTGATCGCAACGCCCAGTTTCATCCTCAGCGGATTCACGTGGCCATTGGGCCAAATGCCGGGCTGGGTGCAGGCCATCGCCTCGGGCATCCCGCTCACGCATTTCCTGCAAGCGTTCCGCATCCTGCTTGTGGAGCGTGGCACGGTTGCGCAAGCCATGCCCGCCGTATGGGCCATGGTGTGGATCGCCGTGGTGTGCGGCGTGGCCTCCATGGTGGCGCTGCACTTCAAGCGCAAAAAGGTGCTGATGGCGAAGGCGTGACCTCAACCGCTCACAGCGCGGCGCATTCCGCGGAAAGCACGCCCGGCACCACGGTAGGCGCGGTTCCCCACCGAACGATCGTTCCGTCGCGAAGAACGGGAAGGCCCGAACTGCTTCCCCCGATCTCGCCGGTTTCCAGGCCGAACACCACTACGGGGATGCGGTGGTGCCGGATCACAT
Source organism: Cryomorphaceae bacterium (assembly GCA_044463585.1). Lineage (GTDB taxonomy): Bacteria > Bacteroidota > Bacteroidia > Flavobacteriales_F > PHOS-HE28 > PHOS-HE28. The sequence continues at coordinate 3,973 of JBIQMI010000238.1, read as the reverse complement.
AGGAGCACATGATGCACGGCTCGTGCGTGGTCACCAGCACGCAGCCGGAAAAATCCTCAACGCCCTTTCGGCGCGCTTGGCGGATGGCCTCGATCTCAGCGTGGAACGTGATGTCCCGGTGCGTGCGCCCGCCTTCAACGCCTTCGGCGATCACCTGCCCGTTCCGCGCCAACAACGCACCCACGGGAGCATCGCCGCGCAGTTTGGCCACGCGGCCCAGCCCGATGCACCGCCGCATCCATGCTTCAAGCTGGGTGACCGGTGGCACGGGCATGTTCAATTCAGGTTGAGGCCGATGGTAAGGCCCAGCCAAGGCTGATCGCGGTACACCCAGCGCGCATGGTTGCCGTCCAGCAGCACATCCTTCCCTGCGGCCACGCCAAAGGTGAGGTTGTCCTTGCCCACAATGGCCGCCACGCCGTAGAGCCATACCACGCCGTCGTACTCGCGTTCCTGCCGGAATGCCGTGGTGCTTGGGTTGATCAACGTATTGGCGAAACCGGTGATGGCCCCCACCGAAAAGCCCAGGTTGGTCACACGCCGGCTTTGCCGGCCTAAGGGATCGCCCAGGTAGTGGATCAAGTGGAAATCCTTGCGGTAACCGGTGAACAGCGCCGCGCTGATGTTGGCGGAAAGCTGCGGCGGCATCTCCGCGTTTTCAAAGCGCAGCTTGATCGGCACACTGATCAGGTCGAGGTCGAAACTGTTCTTGCGCAGCATCATAGGAGGCGGCAGGGTGCCCATGGCCCCATCTTTCGCATAGCTGGCGATCGGGGTACCCGCCTCACCGTCCTGGTAGTCGTACACTACGATCTCGCGCTCCTCTTCCTCATCTACGTACACGCGGCCATTTGCGCTGCGGTACACGTCGTCCTTCAGCCGGCTTGCGTTGCCGATCTTCACCGTGCTGCACGCGCCCAGGATTAGCGTGGTGCAGCCGAGCAGCATGGCATACCGGGCTGTATGCCGCGGATTGCCGTGGTATCGGTTGCGCCGGGCTTCCTGCTTCATGGATTCCGCTCGATCAGGCCGCCAACATAGCGGGAAGTGATGGTGTTACGCGTAATGCGGCCGGTGCCTTCCAATAGCAGCGCATCCTTGGCGAAGCTGTGCATCGCTTGCAGCGCGATCTTCAGCAAGGAGCCTCCCATGCTGATGCGCTCCACGCCGAGCTGTTGCAATGTGTGCATATCGGGGCCCTCGGCCCAAAGCATGACGTTCAACGGCAGGGCCACCGCCGCGCGGATGGCGGCAATGTGGGCGGCATCGTTCAGCAGGATGGGAAAGATCGCATCGGCACCGGCCTCGCGGTAAGCCTGGCCACGCTTGATCGTTTCAGCCAGCTTGGCGCCGTGGTCGAGATGACCCCCGTGCACGTAAGTGTCTATGCGCGCATTCACGAACAGCGGCACGCCTGCCCGCCCGGCCGCCCGGCGCACCAGCTTGATCTTTTCCACCTGTGCGCCCAAAGGCACCAAGCGCCCGGCCCGGTCCGAATCCTCGATGTTGATACCTACCACGCCCCGTGCGATCAACGCGGAGATGTTTTCCTCCAAACCCGGACCGTCCTGCGCATGGCCGCTTTCAATGTCCGCGGACACCGGCACGGCCACGGCATGTACGATGCGTTCAAGCGCGGCCAGCAGGTCGGGAAAGGACATCCGTTCGCCATCGGGCAGCCCCTGCACGTTGGCCATGGCCGAGCTGGAAGTGGCCACGGCGGGGTACCCGAGGTCCTGCAGCATCAAGGCGCCCAGCGGGTCCCAAATATTCGGCAGCACCAATGGCTTGCCGCGGTGGTGCAGGTCATGGAAAGCGCGGGCCTGTTCAGCAATGGTGTTCATGGAAAGGTGCAGGTCAGGCGGGCAAGGTATCAACACCCTTGGTGCCATTTAATTCGAATACTCGGGGCCATGGCCTTTCTTTGCGCTCCGTAAAACCGGTACCACGCACATCATGCCCTATTTGTTCACGTCAGAAAGCGTAAGTGAAGGCCATCCCGACAAGGTGGCGGACCAGATCAGCGATGCCTTGGTGGACCATTTCCTGGCCTACGACCCCGAGAGCAAGGTGGCATGTGAAACATTCGTGACCACCGGCCAAGTGGTGGTGGGTGGTGAAGTGAAAAGCAAGACCTACCTCGATGTGCAGCAGATCGCCCGCGATGTGATCAAAAAGATCGGTTACACGCGCAGCGAATACATGTTCGAGGCCCACTCATGCGGGGTGCTCAGCGCCATTCACGAGCAAAGCAGCGACATCAACCGCGGGGTGGAGAAGAAGAACAAGGAGGACCAAGGTGCCGGCGACCAGGGCATGATGTTCGGCTATGCCTGCCGCGATACCGACAATTACATGCCGTTGCCGCTGGACCTGAGCCATCGCCTGCTGCAGGAATTGGCGGCCATCCGCCACAAGAACGAGGAATTGGAGCGCAAGGGCAGCCCCGCCCTCAAGGACAGCCCAATGACCTACCTGCGGCCGGACAGCAAGAGCCAGGTGACCATTGAATACAGCGACGACCACAAGCCGTTGCGGATCGACACCATTGTGATCAGCACCCAGCACGACGATTTCATCCGCCCGAAAAATGCGGGTGACGCAGCTGCCCGTGCCGCCGAAAAGGCCATGCAGGCCGCCATCCGCAAGGACGTGATCGAGGTGCTGGTGCCACGGGTCAAGAAGAACCTGTCCAAGCGCGTGCAGGCCTTGTTCAACGATAAGATCAAGTACCATGTGAACCCCACCGGCAACTTCGTGATCGGCGGGCCGCATGGCGACACGGGCCTCACCGGCCGCAAGATCATTGTGGACACCTACGGCGGCAAGGGCGCGCACGGTGGCGGCGCCTTCAGTGGCAAGGACCCCAGCAAGGTGGACCGCAGCGCTGCGTACGCCGCACGGCATATCGCGAAGAACATGGTGGCGGCCGGCATCTGCGATGAAGTGCTGGTGCAAGTCGCCTATGCCATCGGCGTGGCCAGGCCGGTGGGCTTTTACGTGAACACCTACGGCACCAGCAAGGTGAAGATGAACGACGGGGAGATCGCCAAAAAGGTGGCGGCCATGCCCGAGTTCGACCTGCGGCCCTACTTCATCGAACAGCGTTTCAAGCTGCGTACGCCGATTTACCAGGAAACCGCCGCCTATGGCCACATGGGCCGCAAGCCCGAGACAGTGACCAAGAAGTTCGACAATGCCGGGCGCAAGCTCAGCGTAAAGGTCGAACTCTTCCCATGGGAAAAGCTGGATGCTGTGCCCGCGCTCAAAAAGGCCTTCGGCATCAAGTGAGCCACAGGTCATAACCGGCAGTTCCTTCCAAGCCCTGATTTTCCACCCTTGTTGGTGGGATCATAAAGAACAGTTACCTTCGCACCCCATTTTTCAGGTACCATGTACGCCATCATCGAGATCGCCGGGCAGCAATTCAAGGTGCAAGCCCCGCAAAAACTGAAAGTCCACCGCCTCGAGCTCGAGGAAGGAAAGCATGTGGAGCTCGGCAACGTGCTGCTCGTAAGCGACGGCGGCAAGACCAGCATCGGCACGCCCGTGGTGGATGGCGTCCGCATCGCCGCCAAGGTGCTTGCGCACAGCAAGGGCGATAAGGTCCTGGTGGGCCACAAGAAGCGCCGCAAGGGCTACCAAAAGCTCAATGGGCACCGCCAAGCGCTCACCGAATTGTGGGTGGAGGCCATTTTGGCCAAGGGCGAAAAGTTCGACGCCAGCAAAAGCACCGCCCCCGAGGTGAAACCTTATGAGCCCATGGCCAAGAAGGCCCGCACCGCAACCGCCGAAAAACCGGCAGCGGAAAAGGCACCGGTAAAAAAAGCGGCAGCCAAGAAAGCCAGTGCCGCCAAGAAGGCCCCGGCAAAAAAGGCGGCAGAGAAAAAGGCCGCCCCAAAAAAGCACGATAAGAAGTAACCCGTCAATGCGCCGGTCAACGGTGTTTTAAGAATGGCACACAAGAAACGTG
>JBIQMI010000237.1:0-5110 GCA_044463585.1 Cryomorphaceae bacterium | reverse complement strand
GCTGCAACGCATCGGTTTGCGGCTTTTGGCCCACACCGCCGAAGATCACCGTGGTGCGCAACTTGGTGTACCGGGCGTAGGACCTGAAGCTATCATCGATCTGGATGGCCAATTCGCGGGTCGGGGTAAGGATCAGCGCTTGAATGCTGCGCCTTCCGCCACGGCCGGTGCCGCCGCCATCGGTCTGTAAATGCTGGATCAGGGGGATGGCGAACGCGGCCGTTTTGCCGGTACCGGTTTGGGCGCAGCCCAGCAGATCGCGGCCTTGCAGCAGGTGCGGTATGCTTTGTGCCTGTATGGGCGTGGGATGCGTGTAGCCTTCTTGCTGAAGGGCTTTAAGAATGGGCTCGATCAATCCGAGCCGGTCAAATGAAGTTTCGTTCATGGGAACATTGAACAGCGGGTCCCCGGGACATTGCACCAAGGGCAGCGCAGTAATGGTTAAGGAAAAGCCCCGATCAGTCCGGCGTGCAATGATCCGCTTGGGATGGCGCCTGGACGATTCCGAATGGAGAAGCTGGGCGCAAAGGGCGGTGCAAAGATAGCGTGCCGGGTGCCGGCCAAACGTTCTTACTTGAAAATGCCCTACGGACCAGGTGAGGAGCGATCATCAGGAATCAACCAAGTACGTACCGCTTTGTCACCGTTCAATTGTCCGAAGTGGTTGGCTTTGTGGGGGTTAAGCACCGCAATGCAGGTTAACATAATATAAATTATGTGCAAAATGGCCTTGAGCCGGCCAAGCGCTCAGATGGGCCTGAAATCAAGTTCACGCACCAAGTCAGCGCCTATGCCCGGCGCATCTGGCATTACCAGCTGGCCCAGCTTCATTTCGGCACCAACAAATGGATCGTTCTTGATCAAAACCGGGCCATCCAGGTCCAACAGCTCAGCCATTCCAGCTAAATGCCCCAGCGCGGTGCAACCCAAGGAACTCTCGCTCATGCTGCCCAGCATCACCTTCATTCCCAATTGCCCGGCACGCAAAGCCAAATCCTTTGCGCGATCCAAGCCACCGCACTTCATTAATTTGATGTTCAACCCGTTATATACTTCGGCTGCAACCTCTAATTGAGCCATGTCACACACGGCTTCATCAGCGTAAATGCACACGTCTGTTTGCACGCCAATCGCCTTTTGCGCTTCTTCGTTCCTGGTTTCGAACGGTTGCTCCAAGCCCAATAACCCGCCCTGGGCTGCTGCGATCAATTGCAATGCGGCATCCACATCCGGCAAGCCTTGGTTGGCATCAAGCAGCAATGGTCTTGGGTCCAATACCCTGATTATTCGGATAATACCAGCGTCTGATGCATCTTTCACTTTGATCTTCAGCCCACCCGACATGGGTAGCTCTTTCAGCCTGGTCTCCACCATGTCGGGCGATACAATTCCAACGGTCACCAATGCAATCCCTTGCTTTAACTTGCTTATTCCAAGCAACTCATGCACAGGCAATTGACGAATCTTACCTATTACATCGATCAAGGCGGTATGAATGGCGGCCCTGCCACCTGCATTGCCGGGTTTGATCAAATCCCGATGTTGCAACACCTCGAGCAATTGGTCGGGTCCATCGGCTTCCAGGCCCGCGACCTGCTGCAAGGTTGCGACCACATCATCAGGTTTTTCTTTCAGATAAGGCGGCAAGGTCGCCTCGCCATATCCCACGTGGCCCGCATGCTCCAGACGCACGAACACGGCATCGGTGCCGGTCCGGCTGCCATGGGCGGTGGTGAACGGGTGCTTGAACTCCAACCGGTACCTGCAGAATGCCCAGCGCATGTTGCAAAGGAAAGCTGCTGCCCGTTTGATGGGCATGCGCATTAATGTGGATAAACCATGCGCGCTGTTGATAACCCGTGGATCGGGCTGCATGCCGCCCGGGTATATTTGCCACCCCTGCCTCCACGATGCCGGGCGGGGGCAACACACCTATCCAAGCTTACGAACCGCTGATGAAATTCATTGTCTCCAGCAGCTCACTGCTCAAACAATTACAGGGCCTGCAGGGCGTGCTGGCCAGCAGCAACACCTTGCCCATCCTCGACAACTTCCTGTTCGAGATAGACAACAAGCAGGTCACGATCACGGCGAGCGACCTCGAGACCACAATTACCGCCACCATGGCCGTTGAGGCCAAGGAGAAAGGCAGCGTGGCCATTCCGGCCCGCCTCCTGTTGGAGACCTTGAAGGCGTTCCCCGAGCAGCCCTTGGCCTTCACCGTGGACGGCAAGCATTTCGGCATTGAGATCAGCAGCGACCAGGGCAATTACAAAATGACCGGTTTCTCCGCCGCTGAATTTCCGCGCAGCCCAATGCTGGAGGATCCCACCAGCATCGCTATTCCGGCCGGCACCTTGGCCACCGCGATCAACAAGACCATTTTCGCCACCGGCAACGATGACCTGCGTCCGGTGATGAGCGGCATTTTCTTCGAATTATCCGAAGAATCCGTGCGATTCGTGGCCACCGATGCGCATAAGCTTGTCCGCTACACCCGCACCGACCTTAATTCCACCCGGGCCACCAGCTTCATTGTACCGAAGAAACCCTTGAACCTGCTGAAGAACTCCTTGGCCTCCACCAATGCGGAGGTGACCGTTGAGTTCAACGAGAACAACGCCTCGTTCACTTTCGACAACGTGAAGGTGGTTTGCCGGTTGATCGACGGTAAATACCCGAACTACGAGGCGGTGATCCCAAAGCAAAACCCCAATAAGCTCACCATTGACCGTCAAGCTTTCCTGAACGCGATCCGCCGCGTGGCCTTGTTCAGCAACAAGACCACGCACCAGGTGCGCCTGCAGATCACGGGCAGCCAGTTGGCACTAAGCGCCGAGGACCTTGATTTTGCGAACGAGGCCAATGAAAAGCTCACCTGCGTTTACGAAGGCGAGGACATGGTGATCGGCTTCAACTCGCGCTTCTTGATCGATATGCTCAGCAATTTGGAAAGCGAGCATGTGGTGATGGAGATGAGCGCACCGAACAGGGCCGGCATCCTGTTGCCCGGGGAATCCACCGAACATGGCGAGGACCTGCTGATGCTGGTGATGCCGGTAATGCTGAACAACTAAGGTGCCGGGGGATACCATGCCAATGTGTTCCTGATGAAAGGGTTCCATCTTCCCTTGGGGGCCGTGGCCCTCGCCCTGTTGCTCAGCGCGGATACCTGCAACACCGGTACTACCGGCGGCGCAACGCCCGGCAACGACCTGGTGGGTACTTGGGAGCTCGCTGAGTTGAATGGTGCCGCGCTTGAAATGCCGGAAGGCAAGGAACAGCCGTACCTCACCTTCGATAGTTTGGCGCAGAACGTGAATGGCTATGCCGGGTGCAACCGCGTGTTCGGACCGGTCCATGTCAGCAGCGATTCCATCGGTTTCGCCGGTTTGGCGGCCACGCGGATGTACTGCACTGAGACACAGCATGTGGAGGATGCATTCATGGCCGCATTGAACCGGGCCGTGGGCTATGCCGTGAAGGACGGTCGCCTTACCCTACTGGACGGCGACCAGCAATTGGCGGTACTGCGCAGAAAGGCGAAGTAGGGTTTTTGGGGTGGCGATACACGCCACAATCAGAACAATTTATTGCAGAGGAGCCGGTATGCGGAAGATTGGATATTCCCGTGTCCTAGCCGGTGACTTACCGGATATCGATAGGTGGTAATTTGCATGTGCTGGATAATCAGCGAGATATGACGTATGCATGGCCATGCATACGTGGGGGCTGGAGAAATCCTGGACAGAACCGATGAATTGGTCGCTTTTATGGCACGTTAAAGTTACTGGCGCTCAGCGAATTATAGCCATTGGATCGGCGGTGTTGAACCAGATTTCAGTGAACCATAAAAAGGGCTGGCCAAGATCAATTTAAGCGGTAATTTTGCACGTACTTCCTGAGTATCAGCGAGATGTGAGTTATGTATGGCCATGCATAACCGGACATGCAGTGCAGGCACCTTCCCTTCGCCCCGCGACGCTGACTTATCCGGCCATAGTATCCCCTTCTCCGTTGCTCTTGCCATTCGTTAAGACCGCCACCGCATGCATTTTCTCCGCTGTTCACTCCCCTGCCTGATGAACACGCATTTGGCCGTACATCAGGAAATAAAAAAGCCCCGGATGGTTTTCCGGGGCTTTTTTATTGGTTGGAAGATCAGCGCAAGATCTGCAGTTGTTGGCTGGTCACCCAATCTTGGGTAGTGATGGTTACGATGTAATTGCCGGTCTGCAGGTCAAGCTGGAAATTCTTGGTTGTCCCCTGCCCTACGAATGCTTCGGTGAATACGGTACGCCCGGCCAGGTCGCTGATGCGCATTTGCGCGGTACCCGTGAAATTATCGGGCATCAACACGGAAAGTTCACCCGTGGTCGGATTGGGGAACATGGAGAAATTCTTCTTCCCATGTTCATCCACGCCTACCATGCCGCACTGTACCACCCAATGCAACGGCGGCCAAGCCTGGCCTGATTCGCAGGAGCCACTGGCATTCGAAATAACGCGCACGAGCATCTTGTCCTTCAGCGGACCGGTGGTATTGATCGCCAGTCCGGTGAGGTCGCCGTTGGCATTTCCTTGCCACAACCGGTTTGCCTCCAAGGTATCCAGGCCATTGTAGATCTGCACGAAATCGCCTACCAGCACCCTGCCCCACAGGAATTCCACCGTAAGCGGAAGGCCCGGGGTGCCTTGATAGGCGAACCAAGCGGTATCTGCATTGGTGTAGCAATACTCCGTTGCAGTGGCCGCACACGCGTTTTGGACGCAGTTGGTAACTGGCGATGTCAGCGGACTGCTGAAGGTCCTGCACAGATTGTTCGTTTCGTTCAACACAACGATGGTAACAGTGCTGTCCATTGGGAATGGGCCCACCATGGTGATGCCTGTTAGGATGTTCGTCAACGTATCGGTGTTGTATGAATTGGCGATCCGCACGAAAGAACCGCTGCCCAACGAATCCACATTCACGGCCACGGAGAACGAACGGTGCACACAATCGTCCACGACGCTGAACGTGGCCCCGGGATTGGTGCAGTCCAAACAGCCCACTTCCCAAGCCCATGGGGTGTAATTGCTCGATTGGCAGCTACCGCTCACATCAGAG
>JBIQMI010000236.1:0-5115 GCA_044463585.1 Cryomorphaceae bacterium | reverse complement strand
CCTCCATCTCCTTCTTCGCCTTCCTCTCATCCATCTCCTCCATCTCTTGCATCTCCTCCATCTCCAGCGCGCGACCACGCTCCCGGTAATGCAGGCAAAGGAGGTAAAGTTGATAAGGGAAGTAAGGCCGCAAAGGCGGCAACGGAGCCCTGGACCGCAGCGGGCCTACCGCTCATTCAGGGCATCGTAAACGAACAACTGCTCGCGGCCGATCACCACTTCCCCCGGTTGCAGCCCTTCGGCCACCCAAAGGGTGTTGGCGGTGGTGCGCGCGGGCGTGATCTCGCGCACCGCAATGTTGCGCCGGTCCTTGAAGACCATCACGAAGTGCTTGCCGGCATCGTTGATCACCGCGTCCGCAGGTATCGCTGGCAGGTTTTCCTTTTCATGGAAGGTCAGCTGCACGCGGGCGATCATCTCGGGCTTCAGCAGCACGTCGGGGTTGTCCAAGGTGATGCGTATGCGCATGGTGCGCGTCTCGGGGTCCAGTATGTTGAAGATCCGGTCCACCTTGCCGTGCATCACCATGCCCGGGTAGCTCAGGGTGGTCACCTCGGCGTTCATTCCCTCCTTTACCCGCGCAATGTCGCTTTCGTACACGTCCGCCAGCACCCATACCTTGTCCAGTTCGGCTATGGTGAACACGGGATCATGGTTGTCCTCCGGCAGGGTCACATCGCGGGCTATGTCCTTCCGGATCACGTACCCGCTTACGGGCGCGCGCAGCACAAAGCGCGAGCCGCCCTCGAACGTGTAGATCGAGAACACCTCGTTCATCCGCTTCAGCTCCGCGTTGGCTTTTTCCAGGTCGTAGCGCGCCTCCACCAGTTTGCGCTCGCTCAGCAGGCTGGAGTTGTACAGGTCCTGCTTCACGGCCAGGTTCTTCTCGGCCACTTCCTTGTTGCTCTGGGCTTCGATCAGCTTACGCTCCATCTTGGCCACCTCGCCGCTGCGGATCTTGGCCAGCACCTGCCCCTTGGCCACGTGGTCGCCCAGTTCCACGTCCACGCTTTCCACCTGCCCGCTCATAATGGCATACACCGAGGCCATGCGGTTCTCATCGGCCGCTATGCGCCCGTTCAGGTTGATCACGCCTTCCACTTGGCTCAGCTGCACGGTGTCCAGCCGTATGCGCTTCATCATGGTGTCGCTCAGCACAAAGGCGTGCGTGTCGGGCACCGGCACCTCATTGCCCCCGCAGCCAATGGCCAGTACGGCCAGCAGCGCCAAGGCCGCGCACCAGGCCGGCCTACCGCCCGAACAGCCGTTGGCCGGTCGCAAATTCAAGTTCTTCATAGGCATTGTGCAGCTCGGCCCTCAGTTGGTTCAGGGCAATGATCGTGCTGTTGTAAGATTCGAACAGGTCGGTGAACTCGAGCAGCTTGATGTTGCTCCGCACGTAGTTGTCCACCAGGTTGTCGCTGAGTTGGTCCAGTTGTTCGCCCAGCCCCGGGCTTACGGCGTTGTACTGCGCCTGCAGTATGGCCAGGTTGTCCAATGCGTGCAGCACCTCGTTGCGCACCGAGCGCAGGGTCCGCTCCGTTTCCGCCTTGGCCTGCAGGTTCGCGGCCTCGGCCCATTTGATCCGGCCTTGGTTGCGGTCGAACAACGGGATGGAGAAGCCCACGGTGAGCGAGGTCTGCTTGTCGTGCAGGTTGCCGCGCTGGTCGTACTCCGCGCCAAGGACCAGGTCCGGCACGGCCATGCGGCGCTGCAAAAGCAGGTCGGCCTCGGCGGCGGCCTGTACGGCTGCTGCCGCCTGTGCGGCCGGCCGTGCGCGTTGGGCCATGGCCACCAGTGTGTCGGCCGGTGGGATCATGCCATCGGGCAGCTCAAGTTCCGCGGCGGTAGGGGCCGATAGCACCGGCCGTGTTTCCACCAGCAGGTCGCGCAGCTCTTGTTGCAGCCGGTTCAGCTCGCGCTGCAGGCCGGTGCGTTGCTCGTTCAGCGCGAAAAAGGCCGTGCGCAACCGCGTCACTTCCTTCAGCGACACATTTCCCTTTTCGTACTGCGCGCCGTAGGCCTGCTGCAACTGCTTCAGCAGTTCCAGTTGCGAGCCGATGGCCGCCAAGGAGCGCCGTGTGTAGTACTGCCCGTAAAGTGCCGTGTGCAATTGCAGCCGCAGGGCCGCCGCAAGTTCGCCGTATTCCGCCCCGCTGGCCTGTTTCCGGTGCTCGGCCGCGCGCACGGCCAACGAGCGTTGCCCCGCAATGCGGAACAATTGCTGCACGGCGAGCACCTGTTCGCCGTGCGGGCCTACTTGAAGGTAGGGCAGGCGCTGGCCGCCCACCACCCATGAACTGCTGAACTCGGGGTTGCGGAACAGCTTGGCCTCCACGCGTTCCGCCTCGGCCTGGTCGATCTGCAGCTCCTGCACCAACAGGGCCAGCGAACGGCCGGCCAGCAAGCTGTCCGCTTCGCGTATGGTCACATGCAGGGTGTCCGGCATGGCCGAAGCGGCGGTGGCCACCAGCCAGCCGTACAACAGTGCAGTGATCGTGCGCATGGTGCAAAGGCACGGCCGCGTGCTTAACCTTTCCTTGGGGCAAGGCTTAAAGAAACCTGAAAGTGCGCCGCGGCCGCTGGTCCGCTTCGCGCGGCCGGGCCCTATCCCGCCAGCGGCAACTCCAAGGTGAACGCGTGTTCCCCGCCGTAGCTGTATGCAAGGGTGCCGCCCGAATACTGCGCGATCTGCTTCACGATGGAAAGGCCGAGGCCGCTGCCGGGGGCCTTGGTGCTGCCAGGGCCGCGGAAGAAAGGCTGGAACAACCGGTCCGTGGGCAAGGGCTCTGTGCCGGCATTGTTGAAATGCGCCCGCAACAGGCCCGGTACGGATTCCAGGGCGATGGCCAGTCGGCCGTCCGGTGCGTAAAGCGCGGCGTTCACCAGCAGGTTGCGGAAAGCCGTGCGCAACAGCAGGGCATTGGTGTTCACCGTCAATTGCGCATCGGACTGGATCGAGCGCGCCAGGTCCACCTCTACCTGCAAGGCCGGGTAACTGGCGCGCACTTCCGCAAGGCTGGCGAAAATGGCCTCATCCACCCGCACGGCGGACACCGACATGGGGATGTGCGCCTGCAATTGCTGCAGCAACAACAACGATTCGATCAATTGCCCTTGCGCGGCAACGTCCGCTTGCAGCGTGGCCAGCATGGGCGCCAGCTCCGTGCTGCCGGGCGGCAGGGCCTGCGCCCGTTCCACCAAGGCGTTCATGCGGGCCAATGGCGTGCGCAGCTCGTGGCTGGCATTGCCCACAAAGGCCTTTTGCAGTTCAAAGGATTGGCGCAGGCGGACCAGCATGTCGTTGTACCCGGCGGCCAGTTTATCGATCTCATCCTTCGTGTTGCGCACCGGCAGGTGCTGGTCCAGCCTGTCGATGTTGATGTTGGCAATGGCCGCGGCCAAGCGTTCCAGGGGACGGAAGGCCATGCCGATGAAGAAGTAGCCCGCCCCGAAAATGAAGACGGCGCCCAGCACCAGCGCCACGCCCAAGGTGCGCAACAGGTTCTGCAGCTCGCGGCGTCCGTACTTATCGTAGGCCGAGGCCAGCACCACATAGTTGGCCCCGTCCTCGGTGTAGTGCACGCCCACCACTTCATCGCCGTCGTCGTCCCGCCATTGCATGTCGCCGCCGGTCCTTATGCGGTCCAGCAGGGCTTGGGAATAGGGGATGGGCTCATCATCCAGGCTGCTGTACAGCAAGTCGTCGTTCTCGTTGAAGAGCAGCACCTTCTCATCGTACATCCGGTGTATGCTGTTGCGGTCCAGCACGCGCAGCAGGTCGCGGTCGGCGGCGCGCACATCGCCCAGCAAACTGGCCGTGCGGTAGCACTGGGTGCGCAGACGTTCGAAGAATTCATTCTGCCGGCTCTGCGAATGCGAGTAGTAGATGGCGCCCAAGGTGCCCACCAGCAGCACCAGCGAAAAACCGGCGAACAGCAGGGAAAGGCGCACCCGGGTGGTCATCACGATCGGTCGTCAAGCGTGTAGCCGAAGCCATGCTTGGTGTGGATCAGCGGTTGCCCATGCCCCTTGTCCACCTTGCTGCGCAGGAAGCTGATGTACACCTCGATCGTGTTGCCCGATACGCCGTAGGCGTTGTCCCACACCTGCTCGGCCAGGTCGTCCTTGCTCAGCACGCGGCCCTTGTTGCGGGCCAGGCAGGCCAACAGGTTGAATTCCTTGGGGGTAAGCTCGATCGGCCGCCCGGCGCGCTCCACGGTTTTCCGCTGCAGGTCGATCCGCAGATCGGCCACCTCAATGTGCTCCACCTCCAGCGGGTGGCTTTCGGCGCGCTTCAGGAAAACCTTCACCTTGGCCAGCAGCTCCTGGAAATGCACGGGTTTCACCAAATAATCGTCGGCCCCCAGTTGGAAGGCGTTCAGCTTGCTGTCCATGTCACCGAAGGCGGTGAGGATGATCACCGGTGTGTTGCCATCGCGCCGCCGGATCTCCTCGGTCAGCTTGAAGCCGTCCACCTCCGGCAGGCTCAGGTCCAGCAGCACCAGGTCGTAGGTGGCGCTGCGGATCGCGCGTTGGGCCATCTTCCCATCAAAAACCGGCAGTGTGCCGAAACCTGCTCCTTCCAACTGCTCGCACAGCGAACGCGAAAGGCGCGGGTCGTCCTCCACCACAAGAATGGTTCGTTTGGCAGCGGTATTCATGTTGGGCCGGTGCGAAGATCGGGTGCATTGGACCCTCGCCAGGGGTACAGTTCGCAATGTTCAGTTTACAGTGACAGGTTAGCTTTGGAATGAAAGTGTGATGCAATGAAAGACCCCTTCCCATATCCCTTGGATCCTACTTGAGCGATTCGTTCAGGATCGAGTGGCCCAAGGAAGGTATGCCACTGTTGATGAAATATTGCTCACTGCCTTACGATTGCTGGAGGAAGAAGAGGACAAGTCATCCATGTTGAAAAATGCCATCGAAAGGGGGCTGGAGAGTGGATTGGCCACTGATTTCGACCCTGAACGGTACTTGGCTGCATTAAAGATGGCAAGGAAAGCCAATGGCCAAGTATGTTCTGCTGATAGCGCAGTGGCGGATCTTACCTGAAGAATCAATTGCAGAATGGCCAAGGGGTAAAAGATAGTAGTGAATGGATGGAAATAC
>JBIQMI010000235.1:0-5199 GCA_044463585.1 Cryomorphaceae bacterium | reverse complement strand
CTTCGCCGGACCAGTGTTTGGCCGTGAAGTGGATCATGCCCTGCGCCGCTCTGCGCGTGGCGTAGCCGCCAACCAAGCTAGCAGCTAAACGTGCCTGTCTTTGTCAAGGAAGGGAAGACTGGATTGGCTTCGCCGGACCAGTGTTTGGCCGTGAAGTGGATCATGCCCTGCGCCGCTCTGCGGCGCTCGGGCTTTTTGCAGTAGGGGCGCGCTCAAGCGAGCTTGGCGCGCCCTACAGCAAAAAGCCCTGCCGCGTTCGCGGCAGGGCTTTGATCATCAAGTGCCCAGGACTGGACTCGAACCAGCACAGCCTTTCGGCCACTACCCCCTCAAAGTAGCGTGTCTACCAATTTCACCACCTGGGCATTTCGCCTCCTGTGTTGCCACAGGTCGGCTAAGGGGCCGCAAATATAGTCGGCTGTCGTATTCCTCCGCTTCACTCTTTCACCACCCGGGAAATGTGCCTCTCGCCGCCGACTTCCAAGGTGATCGTATATACCCCGGGCATCAGGTTGCCCAGGTCGATCGTTTGCTGGCCTTGTACCTCCAGCACGGAGCGGCCTACGCTATCGGTAACGCGCATTGCGCCGATCGGCACCCCGGCCGGAATGGCCAAGGATACCGTGCCTTTCGCAGGGTTTGGGTACGCCTTTATGCCGACATCCCGTTTCGGTTCATCCATTCCCGCGGTGCAATCCAGATTGTTCATGTATTGCCAGATCAAATTGTCGAATACCGTGGAAACCATCAGGGAAGCATCGGCGGCGTGACCCATCCGTACCAGTACGATGCCTTTTGCGGGTGATACATTGATGATCTGGTCGTTCTTGCCCAAGGCGCTGTACATGTCCATGGGGGCATTCGGCACCAATGGCCCGGCGAACACGAGCTGGCTTTGCGGCAGCATGAAGCTGGACTGTCCATTCAACCACCAGAGATAGCCGTAGCTGTGGTTCAGCGGTTGGGATGGCGAAATTGCCGCGTGCACAAAGGCCGTATCATGCAGTATGGTGTCGGTGTCCCAGACCATGCCGTTCATGGCCAGCAGGCCGAAGCGTGCCATGCTGCGCAAGTTGCTGTAGTACACCACCGTGCCAGCAGCGTTGATCCATAGCCCGTTCATACCGATCCGGTTGCGCAGGCGATCGTTGAAGTATGCACTGAACATTTGCCCCGTGGCATTGGCCACCACTTGGTGCAAAAGGGCATACGGCCCGGTGTGGTAGGCCCAGCGGGTGCCTGCGGCGGCCAGGTAGGTGAGGCACGAGGGCAGCGGACAGTTGTTGTCAGGCCCCGCGTCATTCAGGCCGGTGGTCATGGTCAATTGGTGGCGCACGGTGATCGCCGCTTCCTGCGCGGGCGTCCCCGAGGTCCAGCCGGTCCCGAGGTAAGTGCTGGTAGGGGCATTGATGTCGAGTAGGCCATCTTCCTGTGCGGCACCCACCACCATGGCCGTCAGCGATTTCCCGGCGCTGGCCCAGTACCACAGGCTGTCCTGCATGAAGGTTCCGAAGTAGTGTTCCAACGCGATGCGCCCATCCTTCAACACCATGAAGCCCTTGGTATGATTGGCATCCAAGAACGCGTAGAGCGAATCGACCCCAGGCTGGCACCACCCCAAACTTGCTGGGTCCACGGTTTCCCATGCGCTGTTAGGCCCGTTGGGCGCGAAGTAGATGGATTGCGCAGATGCCCGGCACAAGGGCATGAGTGCACAAGCAATGGTCAAGGCACGCTTCATTTGCTGGCGCGGGCTAGCGCGGAGGAACGAATTTCGACATAATTCGGAAGCCTGTACCGTGCCAGCGGCAGCCGTCCTTGCCGGCCATGCCCATCCTGCCCAGACCATGTACGCGACACGCACCCGCGGCCTACTGTTCCGGCAGTTTCAGCTTGTTGATGCGCACCAAAGGGCCGGGGCACATTTGCCCATGGCACGCCGCGCAGGTCTGCACCAGCGTATTGAACACCTCGGCGCGCCCGGCCGGTTTCGCGGCATAAAGCGCATCCAGATGGTACAGCCACGCGTCGGCGTATGGGTTGAACGTGCTGCGCTCCACCATGCCCGGCGTAGGCTCAGCGGTCTTCAGGCCCTTGAAGCTGCTTGGAAAGGGGAGCAGGTCCCTGCCTTGCTGCAGCCTTGAGCGTGTGGAGTCGGTGAAGAGCGTCATTTCGCGCATCATCAGGGCGAGCTCACTGGTCTCCAGCGGCTCCGGCACCACGATCTGCACTTGTTCGACTCTCGGGGGCACGACTGCTGTTTCAGCCTTTCGGTTGGAGCAGGCGTGAAGCGCTGCCATGGCCAGCACAATTGCAGCCAAGGCAACTGGCTTTGCGGACAGGGTGGGTCTCGCTCGCATGGGTCGGGTTATTTGCCACCTTCGCCTGCCAAGCTGGCCGCTGGTGGAAAGCGGCCCGAAGTTAGTGTGGCACCCCGACCCATGCCGTTCATAACCAGGCCCGCCGTTGACCATGACCGCAAGCGCGTGCTCACGGCCATGATCATGCCGGCCGCGGCGGTCGCGCTGATGTGGATCGTGCTCGCTTTCGACGAGGTGTTCCAATTGCATTTGGCCCGCTTCGGTATTTACCCGCGCAGTGTGCATGGGCTGAAGGGCATCTTTTTCGCCCCGTTCATCCATGGCAGCGTGGAGCACTTGTTCAACAATAGCGTTCCGATCTTGGTGCTGGGCTGGTTCACTGTGTACTTCTATCCCAAGGCCAGCGGACGGTTGGTGCTGGTAAGCTGGATCACCACGGGCCTGTGGGTGTGGGTGATGGGGCGTTCGAGCTACCACATCGGGGCCAGCGGAATTGTGTACGCCTTGGCCGGTTTCATCTTTTTCAGCGGCGTGATCCGCAGGCGGATCCAATTGATCGCGGTGTCGTTGATCGTGGTGTTCCTGTACGGCAGCATGTGGTGGGGCGCGCTACCGCTGCAACCGGCGGTAAGCTGGGAGAGCCATTTGGCCGGCGGGATCGTGGGCAGCCTGATGGCCTGGTTCTACCGGAAATTGCCCACTGCACATGTGGCGCCACCCCGGGTGTATGAAGAAGAGGAGGACGAGGACGATGGGCCGCAAAGCGGTGACGACCCAGGGGATGAGCACGTGCCGCCGCCCGCCAACCCGCAACGGCCGATGTACCACCCTTCCAACACGTCAAGTACCTGGCCTTGATCGCCGTTATTCCAGCTCGATCAACAGTTCGTCGGTAAAGATGAACGAGGGGTCGCCATGGCCGGGGTGCCACGCTGGGCATGGGCCCGGATTGTAGGCGATCAACTTGATGTACCGGGCCTGCCTGCCCGCCACATTCGCGTACATCTCCTTCAGCAAGGTGCCGTCCTCCACCATGGGCACTTCATTTTTCACGGTGGCCGAACTCCAGTTGATGCCGTTGGTGCTCCAGGCGAATTGCACTTCCCGCGGGAACCAGATCCACGACCGCGGTTCCTGCAGCACGCCCAGGCCAAGGCGTTTCAATGTTTTCACGCCGCCGAGGTCTACTGTGGCCAGCACATCGTTGCCCAGGTAACCTTGCCAAGCGCCGGTCCTCCAATCGGCACTGCCGCGGATGCCGTCGATCAAGGCCTCCTCGCCACCGGCGGCGTATTGCGGTGACCATTTGCTTTCCACCGTAATGCTGCGCAGGGGATCAAGCTGCACGAAGCGCGCGGACACCACAGGCCCTTCGGAATTGCCTTTCACCGCGATGGCCTTCACTTCCGTGGTGGTGGAAATGGGGAAGGGGCCTTTGTACCGTGTGCTTTTCCGACCGGGCCGCGTTCCATCGAGCGTGTAGTAGATCGGCAGGCTATCGGGCACGCCAAGGGTAATTTGCACTTTCTCCTTGAAGGCATGGCCATCGCCGCTGATCACCACCGCTGCGGGCGGATAGTCCGGGGTGGCCATGGCAGCTGCAAGACCGCCAACCCGCATCGATGCGACCGGGGGATCCATCTGCTCCAATGGGCGCCACATGGGCGTAAGCTCCATCTGCAGGTCCATACCGGCGGCCAGCGTTTGGAACGGCAGCGTGCGCAGTTTCCCCTCTTTGCCGTTGAGCGTGGTGGAGCGCACCAGCCTTGCCCCATCAAGGTCGCCCGTGCAGCGCACATTCACCTGCTTGCCGTTGGGCAGGTGGATCCGGTAAGCATGGAAGAGCGGTGCCTGCAGTTCGAAAAAGGGATCACCGGGCGCTACTTGGTACAGGCCCAAGGAGCTAAGCACGTACCATGCGCTCATTTGCCCGCAATCCTCGTTGCCGATCAATCCGTCCGGGGCATCGCGATAGAATTCGTGCAGGATCTGGTCGATGATGCGCTTCGCTTTGTCGTCGCGGCCAACCGCTCGGTACATCCAGGCCATGGCGTGGCTGGGCTCGTTGCCGTGCGCGTACTGGCCGATCAAGCCCGTGATGTCGCTCTGGCTGCGTCCGGAGGTCCTGGGCCGGGCTTCGAAGAGGCCGTCCAAGCGCTGCTCCAACCCGCCGTGGCCCGTGCTTTTCAGCAAGCGGTCCAGCCCTTGCACGTCCTGCGGCACGAAGGTGCTGTACTGCCAAGCATTCGCCTCGGTGAAATCGAAGTTGACCTCGTAGGGATCGAAACTTGGCCTGAATCCGCCGTTGTACCGCGCCTGGAAGAAGCCCGTTGCCGGGTTGAACACATTGCGCCAGTTGGCGCCGCGCGCGGAAAAGGCGGTTGCCAGGCTATCGCGACCCATGGCCTTGGCCATCTGCGCTATGCACCAATCGTCGTAGGCGTATTCCAGCGTGCGGCTCGCGCTTTCGCTTTGGTCCTCGCTGCTGATGTAGCCTTGCTTGCGGTAGGCATCCAGCCCGGGCTCGTCGCGCATGGCGCTGGCCACCATGGCCTTCAGGGCCAATTGCGCATCGTAGCCGCGTATGCCTTTCGCATAGGCATCCGCGATCACGCTCACGCTGTGGTAACCGATCATGCAGTCGGTTTCGTTGCCCCACAATTCCCAGACCGGCAAGCGGCCACCTTGTTGGTAGTGGAGGAGGAAGGTGTTGATGAAATCGTTGGTGCGCCCAGGTTCCAGCAGGGTGAACAGCGGATGTGTGCTTCGGAAGGTGTCCCACAGGCTGAAAACCGTGTACACATCGTGCTTGGCCGTATGTATTTTCCCATCCATGCCACGGTACCGCCCATCCACGTCGTTGAACACGTACGGCGCC
>JBIQMI010000234.1:0-5221 GCA_044463585.1 Cryomorphaceae bacterium | reverse complement strand
AAGAACAATCCCGTGCTGATCGGCGAGCCCGGCGTGGGAAAAAGTGCCATTGCCGAAGGACTGGCCCTGCGGATCATCCAGCGCAAAGTGAGCCGCGTGCTGTTCGGCAAGCGGATCGTGGCGCTCGACATTGCTAGCCTGGTGGCGGGCACCAAATACCGTGGTCAGTTTGAGGAGCGCATGAAAGCGGTTATGCACGAGCTGGAGAACAGCCCCGATGTGATCCTCTTCATTGATGAGATCCATACCATCGTGGGTGCCGGTGGCGCTTCGGGCTCGCTGGACGCAAGCAACATGTTCAAGCCCGCACTGGCACGTGGCGAGATCCAGTGCATAGGCGCCACCACGCTTGACGAATACCGCCAGTACATTGAAAAGGACGGTGCCTTGGAGCGCCGGTTCCAGAAAGTGCTGGTGGAGCCCACCAGCGTGGATGAAACGATCCAGATCCTCAACAACATCAAGGAAAAATATGAGGATCACCACAATGTGGAGTTCACCCCGGAGGCCGTGGAGGCCTGCGTTAGGCTGACGGCCCGCTACATCACGGACCGGCACCTGCCCGATAAGGCCATCGATGCGCTGGACGAGGCCGGCAGCCGTGTGCACATCAGCAACATCGTGGTGCCGCAGAACATTCTCGATGTGGAACAGAAGATCGAGGATGTGAAGGAGGAAAAGAACAAGGTGGTGCGCAGCCAGCGCTACGAGGAAGCAGCCAAACTGCGCGACCGCGAGCGCACCTTGCTGGAGGAGCTGGAGGCGGCCAAGAAAAAGTGGGAAGAGGAAAGCCGCACTCACCGCACGGCGGTGACCGAGGACAATGTGGCCGAGGTTGTGGCCATGATGAGCGGGATCCCCGTGCAGCGGATCGCTGAAAAGGAAAGCGGCAAGCTGCGCCGGATGAAAGAGGAAATGGAGGGCAAGGTGATCGGGCAGGAAGAGGCCGTGACCAAGGTGGTAAAGGCCATTCAGCGCAACCGCGCGGGACTGAAGGACCCGAACAGGCCGATCGGCAGCTTCATATTCCTCGGGCCCACGGGCGTGGGCAAAACGCAGCTGGCCAAGGAATTGGCGCGCTACATGTTCGATACCGAGGATGCCCTGATCCGGATCGACATGAGCGAATACATGGAGAAATTCTCCGTGAGCCGGCTCATTGGCGCGCCCCCGGGCTACGTGGGTTACGAGGAAGGCGGGCAGCTCACCGAAAAAGTGCGCCGCCGTCCCTACGCCATCGTACTGTTGGACGAGATCGAAAAAGCCCACCCGGACGTGTTCAACCTGCTGCTGCAGGCCCTGGACGATGGGCAGATGACAGACAGCCTGGGCAGAAAGATCGACTTCCGCAACTCGATCATCATCATGACCTCGAACATCGGGGCGCGCGACCTGCAGGAATACGGTAGCGGCGTGGGCTTCGGCACCCGCGCACGCCTGGAAGGAACGGCCGAGGCCAACCGCAGCATCGTGGAGAAGGCACTGAAAAAAGCCTTCGCCCCCGAGTTCCTCAACCGCATCGACGACATCATCATGTTCAACTCGCTCAAGCGGGAGGACATCCACAAGATCATCGACATTGAGCTGGGCTACGTGTACAAGCGCATCAGCGAATTGGGCTACGAGCTGAAGCTGACGGAGGAGGCCAAGGATTTCCTGGGCGACAAAGGCTACGACGAAAAATTCGGTGCGCGCCCGTTGAAGCGGGCCATCCAAAAGTTCATCGAGGACCCCATGGCCGAGGAGATCATCAACCAGAACGTGGAGGAAGGCGATAAGATCACCGTGGGGCTCAACAAGGACAAGTCCGACGTTACCATCAAGGTGGCCAAGACGAAGAAGAAACTTGCCAAGGGCGGCGATGATCCGGCCAGCGATGGCCCGGGCAGCGGAGCTTGACCCACAACGTTTGCGACACAAGAGCGGCCCTGGCAACAGGGCCGCTCCTTTTACCAATTGATCCCTTCCTGCGAACGGCGGAAACCCGTGCTGAATCCCAGGCCCACGGTAAGGAAACGGTACTGTCCGCCCAGGTCGGTGCGGCCCGGGAACCGCTCAAGCCCGATCACACCGGGGTTGAAGTCGGCCGCATCATGCTGATAGCCCAGCGTGATCCCGAAGGCCAGATTGTCCGTGGCATGCACGAAATAGCCGGCATGAAGCCCCCATGTCAGGGATGTTTGCCGTAAGCTGGCGCTGCACGTGCGGCATTGCCAGTCCCAGATCACCGAGCCCAGTTTGCTGCCAAGTTCATAAAAGGTGCGTTGGCCGGTATAGTGGGCCCAGTAAAGCTTTCCATGGAATTGAAGGCGGCCCACGCTGCCGATCGTTTCCTCCGGGGCCAGGCCACGCTCGTTCAGTTCGTACCAGGTATGGTTCACTCCTGCACCAATGCCCAAGCCCTTGGACAGCGGCAGGTTAAAGGTGCCATCCACCTGGGCGAGTACAGCAGCGAGGTTGTTGAATATCGGGTTGTCCAAGGCCACTGGCAGCAGCAGGAAACCCTGCAGCGATGGTTCGGGTTGGCGCTGCTGCTGGGCGTGGCATAGGCCGGGCAATGCCGCCATTGCGGCCCAAAGCAGCACTTTTCTCATCCCTGCCTCACGGTAAAACGCCGCTCGGTGCGCTGCGTACCGGTGGCCACTTCCAGGAAGAATACCCCTTGCTGGCCGGCTTCAAGCGGCAATTCGAGCAATTGCGTGCCCTTGGGCATGTGCATGGCGGGCCACTTTTTCAGCAAAACGTGGTCGCTGCCCAACATGGCCGTGAATACCTCGGTGCCAACGGGCAATTCAAGCTGCACGCGCAGCCGTTCCGGGTGATAGGCCACCTCAATGCTTTCCAGCCTCACATGCTGGGCCACCGGCAGATGCTTGAGCAGGATGTACCGCCTATAACGCCGGAAGGCGATCACCACCACCAAAATGGCCAAAGTGATCAATAATGTTGTGCGCAGCTCGTCCACCATGATCCTCACAAAACGATCACACCGTCCACTTTCGATACCTGATCATAGCGCCGTACCACCTCGTCGGCGCTCATCATTACCTCCCGCACGGTAAGGCTCAGGTATTTGCCGCCCTTGCTGTACTTGCGCAACACCTCGGCCTCTGCCGGAAAAAGCGCCAGTAACGCATCCAACCGCTGCTGGTCAGGCTCGAAAATGAACTTGAACATGTACAGCGAAGGCCAATCATGCACCTGGTCGAGCGCCTTGCGCATGCGTTCCCGCGCTTCGTCGTGTTCCATAACGGCAAAGGTACACCCTTGCCACCGGGCCCATGTGCGGTGGTGTGGCGCCAAGGATGAACTTTGTCCGTGCATGCGTGTACAGTACCGCGAACTTCAGACCATGCCCAAGCATTTGATCGCCTGTGCCCTGCTCATGGCCGCCCTGCACGCGGCCGGCCAGGCAACCACGCCCGATGCACCGGCGCCCTTGCCGCCTGCCAGTGCGCTGCATGGCCCGTGGGATCCGGCCAGCAACAATGCCCGCGCAGACCAGTGGCAGCTGGCCAACAGCCGATCGCCCGGCGCCATGGCCCAATGGAACTGGTTCCAAAGCGAGTACAACGCCATGAACAGCAAGGGCAACGCCACGCTGGCGACCGGGGACCGCCGGGAGCTGCAGGACATTGCAGGGCTGATCAGGGCCGCGGCACCGGCCAGTTTCGAGCGGCACATGGCGGAATATTTCCTCGCGTTCCCGGAACCGGACGCATACACTGAATTGGAGGCCGCACGCCAACTCGGGCCGGATCGCGCCGAGCTCATTTCCCCCATGCTCAATAAAGCCTTGCGCGACGGCGACGAGACCGCGGTACGCCATTGGGGCAGCCAACTGGCCCAGCGTGGCCAAGTGGCCCCTGCCCTGCTGGCCACCGCGACCGATATGCTGCTTTCCGTTCCGGTCGGCGCGGTACTGTTCACCAATGGCGATATGGATGGCCAGCCTGCAGTGCTGCGCCAATTGGAGCAAGCAAAACCGGACGTGTTGTTGGTGGATCGCCGGCTGCTGGCCGACGCGGCTTACCGGCACCGCATCTGGAAGCGCGCCGGAGGCACCGGCGCCACGCCGGGGTACGGCCCTGCATTTGCGCGCAGCCTGGCCAAACAGGGCAAACGGCCGGTGTATTTCGCCCTCAGCCTCGCACCTCAATGGCTCAAGGCTTTCCCCGGGGAACTCCACGCCGTTGGGGCAGCCTTTAGGGTGGGGCCGCCAACCGACGCGGACCAAGAACAATTGGAAGCCAATTGGCAGGCCATGCAGAAACCGCTGGACGCGGGCCCATTGAGCCGCAACTATCTGGTTCCCGGTGCGGTGCTGTTGGGGCATTACCGGCAAAGTGGCCAACCCGCAAAGGCCGCTGCATTGGAACAGGAACTGCGGAACATCGCCACGGCCACCGGGGCCCTGCATGAACTGCAAACCAAGGGCATTTTGAAGCCTTGAGCATCATGCGCCTGTTCCGCAAAGACCCGGTTGAACTCAGCGATGAAAGGCTGATGGAACTGGTGGTGCGCGGCGACGAGCGTGCCTTTGCCGTCCTGTTCGACAGGTACCAGCGCAAATTGCTCGGGTACTTCCACCGCATGCTGTGGAGCGACCGTGCCCGCGCGGAGGATTTTCTGCAGGAATTGTTCGCGAAGCTTGCGCAGAACCCTGGAAGCTACAGCCCCGGGCGACCGTTCTCCACCTGGCTGTTCAGCGTGGCGAACAACATGTGCAAGAATGAATATCGCCGGGTGGCCGTGCGCGCAGCGGCATTGCCGGAACTAAAGGCCAATAGCATCAATACGGTGCACAGCGATCCGGGCCGGGATATGGACCATGAGCGCTTCAACGCGCGCTTGGCCGGGGAGCTCGATCGACTGGAACCGGACCACAAGGCGGCATTCGTGATGCGGTACCAGGAAGACATGGCCATCAAGGAAATTGCGGAAGCCTTCGGCATTTCCGAAGGAACGGTGAAAAGCCGCCTGTTCTATACCGTGCGGAAACTTGCTGCGGCATTGCCCGAATTCGCGCCGCAGCTGCAACGGCAAAAAGGAAATTGAATGGAACGCTTTGAACGATATGATCCCGAGGACCTGGAGCACCTGATGCTCGAGCGCGCCTTTGATGAACTGTTGCCCGAGGAACAGGCCTACGCCTTGCGGCACTTGCAGGACGCGGAAGAGTACGAGCGCATGCGCGCCCTGCTGTTGCTGGTTCAGGCCG
>JBIQMI010000233.1:0-5221 GCA_044463585.1 Cryomorphaceae bacterium | reverse complement strand
CACCAGCACATCCAGTTTGCCACCGTCGGTGAAGAACGCATCCATATTCTCCGTGGTCAGCCCTTCGGGGAAACAGGTCACTTTCAGGAAGGGATCAAGTTCGGCGATCTCGCGGGCGGTAATAATTGCCTTGTTCAGGCCCAGCTCGTGGCACCCTGCCCTGATCCGGTTCAGGTTGCTCAGGTCCAAGGTGTCGAAGTCGGCCAAGCGGATCTCGCCGAAGCTGCGTTCCGATGCCATGGCGAGGCTAACGGACTGGCCCACCGAAAGGCCGATAACGCCGACCTTCTTCCTGCCAAGGGTCGCCTGTTCGCTGGCTGTGATCTTGTTCCGGTTGCGATCGGTGCGCACGCGCACGAATTCCGCTTCGTCAAGCAGGTGCACCAGACGCTTGCTCCAAGGATAGAAAACCCAGCAGCCGTAATCGGACAACTCCCTGCCGTTCAGGTACTCGCGGATGGTAGCCTGAAGTTCTTCTTCCGTGCATTTTACAGCGGGGCTCAGGGCTTTCACCAGTTCGCGCAATTGGGCCACTATGTGATCATGCACTTCGAGGCCCGGCGTCTGGTGCAACAACCGTTCGAATTCCTCCCGCTGATGGGGGAGGCGGTAAAGCACGGGGCGATAGCGAACGCCCCCTTGGGCAGAACGGGCCGCAAGGATTTCCTGCACGGTTTCCATTGGGTGGTTCGCCAAGATGTGGGCTGAGGCTGGGGGCGCGAATTTACCTGACGGGAAGTTATTAACAAGTTTTTCCGCCGTGGAATGGAACTTGTTGTCCGCTGCAGGCGTAGAAGGTTTTCCAACCCCTGTATCCAATGACCAGCGCCATGACCTCGATGAACGGAATGCCCACTGTGCTTTACATCGATGATGAAGCCGGGAACCGGCTTGCCTTCCAAGCGGCTTTTCGCAGGGACTTCATGGTACTGGTGGCCGCAGACCTGGATGCCGCGTGGCACCAGTTACGCGCGCATGACGTGCATGTGGTGATCTGCGACCAACGCATGCCCGGTGTATTGGGCAGCGAGGCCTTGGCCCGTATCCGCGCGGTTTACCCGCAGGTGCGCCGCATGTTGATCACCGCTCATGCCGACCTGCAAGCACTGGTGGATGCGCTGAACGAGGCGGGGGTTTGCCATTACATCCAGAAGCCGTGGGAGGTGGAAGCGGTACGCCGTGCCGTTTTTGCGGCGTGGCGCGACCTACAGGAAGAACTGGAGCGTAAGGCATTCACGGAAAAGCTGATCGAGAGCAACAGGCAACTCGAATCCGCGCTGCGCCAGAGCTTGCTTTCCTGAGGGATAGCAGCCGCCGGCGATCAACAACTTTTCCACGCGTTGTTCACGTGATCTGCACGGTGGCCAGTGGTTTTTCAACCGCTGGTCCACACCGGCAACAGCGTTTTGCACACGATATGAACAAAATCGTGGCGGTCGTGCCGGTCATTCCTTCTCCTTCCGTTCTTCCTTCTTTTCGCCTTTGTCCGGTTCCTTGCCGAACAACTTTTGAATGAAGTTGCGGTCGTCCTTCTGCTCGATCTCCCCCACCGAATTGATGGTGATGTCCTCGTCCAGGGCGGGGATCAAAGCTTGGATGAACGCATTGCGGAGGAGCTGGATCACGGCATAGATCACACCAGTGCTGGGATCGCTCAATTTACCCTTCAACTCAACCTTGGTGGCAATTTGCTCTTTCCGCGGATTGGTGAGTACACTGCCCACGGCACCTACCAAGCCTTCGTACAGCTTGTGGAAGAAGGAGTCGTTCCGGTCCTCGGGGCCCAGGACCTTAAAATCCTTGATCACGGGTTTCACATAGCCGGTGAATGCCCCATCCTTGGTGGCGATCTCGCTGTACAGGCTCATCGTGCCTTTGCTCACATCAACGCTGGCATAGGCTTGCAGCAATTCATTCAGTTGGGCCAATTCGGTGGTGGTGAGCTCAACGTTCATGTCGAGGGTAGGCTGCTTGGCCAATGGGTCGAGGCCCATGTCCAGGCTCAAATGGCCACCATACAGGCCGGCTGAGGCTTCCACCCGGGCGGGTAATACCTTGCTTTTATCCACCACATTGGTGAGGTTGGTGGCCAAGAGGTCAACATCGGATAATTGCACATCAACCTTCGGACTGCTCGTGGGGTCCACATAGCGCACAGCACTGTTGTGGAATTCAAGGCGGTTGATCTTCAGGGGCATGAAATCATGCAGCAGATCGCCGAAACTGGCCGTGTCCTTTTGCAGGTCCGCGGGTTCCGCCGCTTCCTTGGTGAAGCGCACCTCGGCCGTATCCACCACCAATTCCCCCACGATACGCCCATGAAGTAACGCTCCCCAGTGCACGGACAGGTCGATCTCACCGGCGCTGAGGAATGGGGTACGCTCGTCGGTGGCGCTGTCCTTTTTGTCCAAGTAGAAACCTTGGAGCGTGTACGCGCCGCGGATCAGTGCAAGGTCAAGGTCGCGGATGTGGCCGTAGTAGCCTTCCGTTTTCATCAGGCGGTCATTCGCAAAGCGCAACAACACGTACGGCAGGGCCGCACGGATAAGTAACAAGACCCCTACGATGATCAATACGGTGCGCCACCATTTGCGGCGCTGTGGTTTTGGACCGGAAGTTTCCATGCCCGGGCCTCTTCCAGCATCGTGCCTGATCCCAGCGTAGGCTGTTGGCGTAGGCATTGGGCAATAGGAACGGCGGCCGTTGCCCGCGATGGGGCATTAATACCACACGGCACCGCTTGTAGCCTGATGGAACCGGCACGGTATGATTGATGCACCCGAATGGCGAACCAAAAACCGATCTTACCATGCTTAGATGGGTCATTACTTTTCTCGTGATAGCGGTGATCGCCGGCATTCTCGGCTTCGGCGTGCTGGCGGATGCTGCAGCAGGTATCGCTAAGGTGATATTCTACATTTTCCTTGTGGTGCTTGTCCTTTCCTTGCTGTTCGGCTCGCGCATTTGGAAGAAATAGATCGGCGCGGCCAAGACAATGGGCCCCGTTCCGCACAGCGGAGCGGGGCCCCTATTTTAATTTGGGCCTCAGCCTTTCAACAGGGCGTCCAGCTCGCCGATCAGCTTTTTCAAATTGATCTTGGGCGCTTCGAGCACACCATGGAACAAGTCGCCTTTCTCAGCGATCCGCCCGTGTATCGTTCGGATGTTGAATTGCTTGGGGTCCAATCCCGGAACCACTTCTTCCCAGGCCAATGGCGTGCTCACGGTAGCCCCAGGCTTCGGCCTTAACGAGTAGGCACAGGCCAAGGTCTGGCCTTTCCGGTTCTGCAAATGGTCCAGGTAGATCTTTTTCGGATCGCGTTTGGCCAGCGAGCGTTCCAAGGTGGTGGTATCCGGCAACAGTATGCGCACGACTTGCATGATCTTCAGGCCCAACGGGGCCAATTCGTCATAGGTGTACCGGGCCCCCATGGGAATGTAAATGTGCATGCCGGTGGCACCGGATGTTTTGCAATAGCCCTTGATCCCCAGCTTGTCCAACACAACCTTCACGCCCAACGCGGCCTCCACAACATCGTCGAAGGTGTTGCCCTTTGACGGGTCAAGGTCCATGACCAGATGGTCGGGTTTGAGCAGGGAGCGTTTCCTTGAGGTCCACGGGTTGATCTCAATGGAACCCAGGTTCGCCAGGTAAAGCAGCGTTGCCTTGTTGTTGCACAGGATGTAATCAATTTCACCTCCACGGCTATCCGAGGGGACCTTCACGGTGGAAACCCATGAAGGCGCTTGTCCGCCGGCATCTTTTTGGAAGAAGCCCTTGCCCTGTATGCCATTGGGCGTGCGGTAAAGCGATTGCGGCCGATCTTTGAGGTAGGGCAGGAGCAAGTCCGCGATCCGGTCGTAATGCTCGATCACATCGCCTTTCGTGTATCCTTCATTCGGCCAAAAAACCTTCTTCAGGTTGGTAAGTTCCACGTTGTGGCCCCCGACATTTTCTTCCCTGTTTTTTTTCCCGCCGCCTTTGGCCCTCGCGCCTGCCGGTTTAACCGTTGTCTTGGCCGCGGGTTTCTTGCTGTTGGCACCCGGGACTGCTTCCCGCACAACGGAGCTTGGTTTTTTGTCCACGCGCAGGCCCATGAATACAGGATGGCGCATGTGCCCCTCCCGGGTCCATTCGGTGAATTTGATATTGGCCACCAGATCCGGCTTCACCCATGTGGCAGGCATGTTGGTGCGGACCTTGCCGGTGAACGGTGATTTTTTCTGTTCCAACGGCTTCATGCGGGCCGACAATTCCTTCAGCGTGGCCTCATCGAAGCCTGTACCGGTGTGTCCGACATAATGGAGCTCGTCGCCCTTGTACACGCCCAACAACAATGCACCGAAGTGCTTACGGCTGTTGCGCGGCTCCGTCCAGCCGCCGATCACCGCCTCCTGCGACCTGTGGTTCTTGATCTTCAACCAGCTATCCCCACGCTTGCCTTCCAGATACTTGCCATTCTTCCGCTTTGCGATCATGCCTTCCAGGTCCTGTTCCACCACGGCCCGGAAGAAGTCCTTGCCACGCGCCTCCACATGGTCGCAGTAGTGGATATGGTCGGTGGCGGGCAACGCTTCGCGAAGGAGTTTTTTCCGTTCCAACAGCGGTTTGCCGCGCAGGTCCTTCCCGTCCAATTCAAGCAGGTCGAACACGTTGTACACCAGTACGGCCGTTGGGTCGGTGGTGGCGTGCTGCAACCGTTGGAAGTCGGGCCGGCCGTTTTCATCCTGTGCCACCACTTCGCCGTCCAATACCATGGACCGCTTGATGGACTTCAACTCGTCGCTGATCGCCGGATACGCCTGCACGAATGAAAGACCGTTCCGTGAATAAAAACGCAGCTCGCGGCCGGTTTCGGCAATGGCACGGTATCCGTCCCATTTGATCTCGAAGATCCAATCATCGCCATCGAACGGCTCATTTGCCAAGGTGGCCAGCATTGGTTTTACCGGGTGGCGCACCTTGGGAGCTTTGCGGGCATACGCCAGCATGTCCCGGGCGGCAGGACGCGCGGCCGGGGCCGCTGATGCACGTGCAGCCGGCTTTTTCGGTGCTTTTTTCTTCCCTTTCCCTTCTTTTGCTTCCTTGGCCAAGGCCTTGTTGATCGGCGAGTTCTTCGGTGTTTGCTCCTCGCTATCGTACCCCTCCACGGCGTGGTCGTCGCGGTGCTTGATCAAAAGCCAGCTATTCTCCTCGGCCTTCTTCAATCGCACCAGCGCG
>JBIQMI010000232.1:0-5251 GCA_044463585.1 Cryomorphaceae bacterium | reverse complement strand
CGGCGGCCATTGTGGGCGACAACATCAACTACTGGGTGGGCCGCACCTTCGGCCTGCACGTGCTGCAATGGGAGGAGTTCGGCAGGCGCCTGGTGAGCCAGAAGAACCTCGACAAGACCCAGGGCTACTTCGACAAGTACAGCGTGCGCACCATCATCATCGCGCGGTTCGTGCCCATTGTGCGCACCATCACCCCTTTCGTGGCGGGCGTGGGCAAAATGGACTACCGCCGGAAATTCCTGCCGTTCGACATCTTCGGCGGCGTGCTTTGGATCAGCCTGCTGCTGTTCGTGGGCTACCTCTTCG
Organism: Cryomorphaceae bacterium; assembly: GCA_044463585.1. Classification (GTDB taxonomy): domain Bacteria; phylum Bacteroidota; class Bacteroidia; order Flavobacteriales_F; family PHOS-HE28; genus PHOS-HE28. Next base: position 4,945 of record JBIQMI010000232.1, on the reverse strand, counting down.
GGCAGCATCCCTTCGTGCAGAAGAACTATGAGCTGGTGATCCTTGGCATCGTTTTCATCTCCATTCTGCCCATGGTGATCGAGTTCGCGCGCATGCGCTTCGCCCCCAAGCAGGCCAGCTAAGCCTACCTTGCACCCATGGTGCGTTTTGGGCTGATCGGCCGCAAGCTCGGCCATAGCTTCAGCAAGGATCACTTCACCAAGCTCTTCCGCAGGGAAAAGCTCACCGGCCACCGCTACGACCTGTTCGAGCTGGCCGACATCAGCGAGCTGCCCGGCCTGTTGCGCGCCACCCCCGGCCTGCGCGGGCTCAACGTCACCATTCCCTACAAGGAAACAGTGATGCCCTACTTGGACGCGCTGGACCCGCTGGCCGCCGCCGTGGGCGCCGTGAACACCATTTCCGTGCATAACGGCCGCACCACCGGCCACAATACCGATGTGGCCGGTTTCCGCCACCTGCTCGAACACGAAGTGGGCGCCCTTACCGATCCCGGCAGCGCCCTGAAACCGCGTGCCCTGGTGCTGGGCAGCGGCGGTGCCAGTCGCGCCGTGGCCTACGTGCTCCGCGAAACAGGCATCCGCTTCCGCATCGTTAGCCGAAGCCGCGAACGCGGCGACCTTACATGGGACATGGTGGACCCCACCGTGCTGCGCGTATGCCGCTTGGTGGTGAACACCACGCCGCTGGGCATGCACCCGCATGAAGAGGACGCACCACCCCTGCCCTACCCGGCGCTAACGGCCAAGCACACGCTGATCGACCTGGTGTACAACCCCGCCGAAACAATTTTCCTCAAGCACGGTGCTGAACATGGCGCGCGAACAGTGAACGGCCTTGGTATGTTGAAGGCACAGGCGGACGAGGCCTGGCGGATCTGGAGCACGTAGCCTCGGCAATGCGGGTCCGTCGGCATGCGCAACGAAAAGCCACTAAGACCTGATGCCATGTTGAAGACCACCACCAAATTCATTCCCGTCCTTTTGTTGGCCACGTTGGCCACTGCCTGCAACCAGGCACCCTCCGTATTCGATGATCCCGCCTGGAAAGACCCGGAGAAGCTCGAGCATGTGGTGCAGGCCATGGTGCCGCCCCCGGCGCTGCCCGAGCATGAGCAAAGCGTGGGCAGCACGCCGCGCGTGATCGAGGTGAAGCTGGTGATCGAGGAGAAGAAAGTGCAGATCGGGCCCCATGCCACCATTTGGGCGCTCACCTTCAACGGCACCGTGCCGGCGCCGTTGATCATTGCCCATGTGGGTGATTACGTGCAGCTGAACCTGGTGAACCCGCGCACCAACAGCCTCACCCACAACGTGGATTTCCATGCCGCCACGGGGGCCATGGGCGGCGGCGACCTTACCGAGGTGGCGCCCGGGCAGGAGGCCACGATCCGTTTCCGTGCCACCAAGGCCGGCGTGTTCGTGTACCACTGCGCACCGGGCGGTGTAATGACACCGATCCACATCACATCCGGCATGAACGGCGCCATCATGGTGCTGCCGCGCGAGGGCCTCAAGGACGAACACGGCAAGCAGGTGAAGTACGACCGCGCCTACTACATCGCGGAGCAGGACTACTACCTGGCCAAGGACCAACAGGGCAAATACAAGGAGTACGATACCCCGTCAGCCGGCTTCGCGGACATGATCCCGGTGATGCGCACGCTCACCCCCAGCCACTTGGTGCTGAATGGCGTGGAAGGCGCCTTGATCAACGAAAACGCCATGGTGGCCAATGTGGGTGAAAAAGTGCTCTTCATCACCGCCTCGTGCAACATCGATGCGCGCTTCCACATCATCGGCGGGCACGCCGACCTGGTTTGGCAGGGCGGTTCGTTCAACGATCGGCCCATCACCAACCAGGAAACCTGGTTCGTGCCGGGCGGTGCCGCCGTTGCCGCGCTGTACCAATTCCGCGAGCCCGGCACCTACGCCTTCGTGGACCACAACCTGATCAAGGCCGAGGTATTCCAGGCTGCTGGACAAGTGAAGGTCTCCGGCGATTGGAACAACGGCCTCATGCAACAGCTCAAGGCCCCCTCGCCGATCCAATAAAGGGCAGGGAGCATTTTAGTTGCGCCCAGCAGGCGCCGCCGCATCAACAATGTGCTGGTTGCAGGCCCGCGGTCAGATCCTGTCCAGCACCCGCTTTACCAAGCGGTCGCAGCGCTCATTGCCGAACTCGAATGCCGTGGCCGGCTCCATTTGGGCCGTCAGTTGCTCCTTCAGCATGGCCTTGGCCCGGAAGAGCCGCACCTTCACGTTGCTCTCCGAAAGCCCCAGCGCACCGGCTACTTCCCCCACGCCCATGCCCTCCACCTCGCGCAGCATGTACACCGCGCGGTAGCTCTCGGGCAGGCCGTCCACCGCCTGTTCCAGCAACTGCCGCTGCTGCTCCCTGATCATGCGCTTCTCCGGGTCCATTCCATCACCATTGGGCAACCGTTCCAATTTCTCCTGTCCTGCCTCCAGCGCCTGCACGCGCCGCGCCCGTCGCAAACGCTGCAAGGCTTCGTTGATGCCGATGCGCACCAGCCAAGTGCCGAAGGCCGACTCGCCCTTGAACTGCGACAGCTTCGCGAACGCTTTCACATAGGTGTCCTGCATGGTGTCCTCCACGTCCTCGGCGTTGTGCAGGTAGCTGCGCACCGCCCTGTACAGCGTTTGGTTGTGCCTCCGCATCAAAACCGCGTAGCACGCCTTCTCTCCTTTCAATATCCTTTCGATCACCTCGGCATCCGCCGTGGCGGCCGTATTCGTCCCCTTTAATTCCTGTAGCATTATTGTTGGGCCGCGCCCATTTTGCATTGAACATTACGCCCCTTTGATGCCGTGCCGTGCGGGCCGGTTACAGGCCCTGTAACCACCGGGCGGAAAAAGCATCCAACTCCCCAGGGAAGCGGGCACAAGTTTACCGGCACCAATGGCCGGCAGTACGTGGCGTAACGCTTCCCGATCATCGGCATCTGAACAAACAGGCGGCCCGCAAGGTTCTGTTGGCCAAGCCGCATAACGACAATAACCATGGAATACAACGTGAAAATATTGGACCGTGAGCAACTCAACCACAACGTGGTGCGCCTAACGCTCGAGCGGCCGGACAATTACTTCTTCGAACCGGGCCAAGCCATCGATTTCCGATTGGACCGCCCCGAGGTGAAGGACAAGGTCTCCCCGTTCACCTTCACCGGCCTGAACAGCGACAAGCACCTGCAATTGACCATCAAGTGCTACCCGGACCACCACGGTATGACCGAGCAAGTGGCCAAGCTGAAAAAAGGCGACGAGGTCATCATCAGCGAGCCCTTCGAAACGGTGAAGCTCCGCGGGGCGGGCGTGTTCATCGCCGGTGGCACGGGCATCACACCGTTCATCGCCATCCTGCGCCAAAAGCAAGCCGATCAGGCCATCAGGGGCAATACGCTCTTCCACTTCAACCGCACCAAGGCCGATACCTTCATGGAAGATGAATTCCGCGGCATGCTGGGCGACAATTTCAAACCCGTGCTCAGCGACGAGGTAGCAGCCGGCTACATCCACGGCAGCGTGAATGCGGAGCTGCTGGGCGCCCACATCAATGATTTCAGCCAGCCCTTCTACACCTGCGGCCCCGAAGGATTCGTGAAGGCCGTGCAAAAAGCCCTCACCACCCTCGGCGCCGACGGGTCCATGATCGACGTGCAGTTTTAGGGGCGTGGAGAAAAAGTATTCAGCCTGCGGCCTTTGAGCCAGCGGACCGCCCACGCGACACGAAAGGCACTGGTCCCGCCACGTGAAGCCTCCCCAATATTGCAAGCCCGGCGCTGGGGTTCTTTTCCCCAGTACCATGCAAATCCTACCTGATCATGTTTGTGGTAAACAATGAACTGAACAGGATCACCAAGATCCAGGGCCGCACATTCTCCGAGTTGGGTTTTCGTGAGCGTGCAAATCTGCAGGAATGGTTGGAGCACTACCCCGAAGCCTTCGGTGAGGATCTCCTGTTCATCCAAAAGGAATTCGACGGCTTTGATGATACCCGGGAACGGATCGATCTGGCCGCCATCGACAAACAGGGCAACTTGGTGGTGATCGAGAACAAGCTTGACGACAGCGGCCGCGACGTGACCTGGCAAGTCCTGAAGTACGCATCATACTGTTCGAGCTTATCAAAACAGCAGATCAAGGATATCTATCAGCAGTACCTGGACAAATCCGGAAAGAAGGAATCCAGTGAGCAGAACATCGTTGAGTTTCTTGAGGCCGAGGATTTCGCGGAGGTACAGCTCAACAAGAGCCAGCGGATCATTTTGGTGGCCGGCAACTACCGGAAAGAGGTGACCTCGACCGTGATATGGCTGCTGACCAAGTACAACATGAAGATCCAATGCTTCAAGGCCACGCCCTACTTGTTCAACAACCAAACCCTGGTGGACATCCAACAGATCATTCCGGTGAAGGAAGTAGAGGAGTACACGATCCGGATGGCGGAAAAGGCGCTGGAGGAACAGAGCAGCCAGGATGAACTGAAAGCTCGGCATAAAGTGCGGTTGGAATTCTGGAGACAGCTCCTTCCCATTGCCAACCGGGAAAGCCAGCTCTTCGCCAACGTCAGTCCATCCAAGGACAATTGGATATCGGCAGGTGCAGGCATCGGTGGTGTAACATTCGCCTTTGTGGTGGCAGGGAGCTATGCCCGCACTGAGTTATATATCGCCAGAAGCGCCCCGGAAGAGAACAAATTCATTTTTGACAAGCTCCTGGAACGCCGACAGGAAATTGAAGCGGTCAGTGGGCAGCTGGAATGGGAACGGCTTGATGGCAGACGCGCATGCCGCATCAAGCGGGAGCTGGGCGCGGTGAACCTGTACGACAAGGATGATTGGGCCAAAATGAACCGCTTCCTGGCCGAGAACATGAGGAAGATGGAACAAGCATTCCAAGGGCCATTGAAAGTGGTGAACGCT
>JBIQMI010000231.1:0-5270 GCA_044463585.1 Cryomorphaceae bacterium | reverse complement strand
CGCGGCTCACTCCGCCACGTGCACCAACATCCCCTTCCTGGCCCATTTGCGCAGCCGTGCCGGCGGTGCCGCCAGTCGGGCATCGCCGTGCAGCACGACGCTTGACCCGGGCCTTATATCCACCTTGGCCTTGGGCGCGAGCATCAGTTCCGCACCGGGCAACAGGTGCAGTACGGAACCGTTCATCAGCCGCAATTTGGCCTTGCGCTCCAGCTGCATGCGCGCCCCCTTTTCCACCACCCATTTGGTGGGCGCACTGAACCAATGGCGCTTCCCGTTCCGTCCTTGGCCGGCCAAGCGTGTAGGTGTGCCGGATCGGTCCACGGTGATCACTTTCCCGGCGGCAAGGGTGAGCGCGGTGCCGTTGTAGCCTTGCAGTGCGGGCAGCACAAGGCTGTCGGTGCACCAGCGCACGTTTTCCGTAAGGCGCGTATCGCCGCTGCGCACGTGCAGCACCATGGCGCCATCGGCGCGCTGCTCCAGCAATTCGATGCTGATGCCATTGAGGTAGACCGTGCGGTTATCGGGCTTTTTGGCCTTGTTCGCCTCGTTTGTGCCGTTGGTGGCCAAGGTGAGCATGTTCGCGCTCGATGGATTGGTGCCCATGCCGATGCGCCGGTTGCCCTGCGGGGTGAACACATGGCGGGTGCTGCCCATGAATCCGCCATCGTCGATCAGCTTGCCGTTCACAATGCCCATGCGCGGCACCATGGCCTCGCGCCGGCTGATCTTGCCGTCGTTGTCCTTATCGAACAGGGGGAATTCCTGCTCCTGCGTGCCGGTGAGGGGGTTGGCCCATGCGCTTTTCAGGATGTAGGGCTCCGTGGGGCCGGGCCACAGGCACTTGAACACGGTGGTGTCGCCGCGCAATTGCCAATCGTGGTTTCCGTTGGCCAGCACCGGCCTGAGGTAATCGGCGTGGCCGCCGAAAATGTCGCCGCCCTCGCGCCGGTCCTTGTCCACCTGCATTTGCGCATAAATGCCCGGCACGGCAGGTTTCACACAATCCATGTGCTGGTATTGGAACCGGTCGGTGGGGCAGCCGTTCCCCGCCTCGGTGAGGTGGTGCTCCAACCAGAGCCATTGCGGGTAGGTTCCTTCGGGAATAAAGGGCATGCGTATGCGCAGTGCATCGCCGGTGGTAATGAAATCGCGCAGCACGTAAATGCCGGTATCGCCCGCCAGTGGGTCGATATCGCCGTTGACCGCGGCACCCCCCGTGTTGCGCGCCTGTATGCGGAACGCACTGTCGCGGGGGCGCCACCCCAGGCGGTCGCGGTCCCAGCCGCTGGCGGTGAGCAGCGAACTGTTGGCCGCGCCCATCAGGCTCCATCCCCCCTGCACGGGAATGAAGTAACTGGTGAACATGGCCGCATTGCCCCCTCCGCTATGGAAATTATTGCCGCCCAGGAGCAGGTGGTTGAATTCATGCTTCAAAATGCCGAAGGGCAGATCGTGCATGCCGCCGAACCGGCTCTGCGTATCGCTCGGGTGGCCGAAGAGCAGGCCGGCGCTGCCGGCGTCGGTACTGCCCAGGCCATGGGTGAGCGCGCTGTTGCGCAGGATCACCATCACATGGTCGTAGCTGTGCGGATCATCAGGGCGGTTCACCTTGGGCAGGCCGGGTTGCCCGCTGTCCGTCCACATATCGAAATCCTCCACGGTAAGCCCATGGGCCGTGCGCAGCGCGCCCTGCTTGTTGGCGGCCTCCCAGGCCATGGCGCTCCAGTCGCGCATGTTGCGCTGCTCACTTTCCTTGATCACCACCGGCTCTGCCAGGTAATCGCCCAGCACGGTGAACTGGCCCAGGCTCATGTCGTGGTAATAGCGGGTGACCATGGCCTGGGGCTGCTCCAGGGGAAAGGGGTCGAAGAGGTTGTCCTTCCAGCTGGGCAGCTGCCCCTTGGCCCATTTGTCGCCGCCCTCGGGCTGGGGATCTTTTGCGGGGTTCTTGTCATACTCCACCTCCGCGAAGATCACGAGCACGCGGATGGTGCCGCGAGGGCTCAGGAACCAGCCGTTGGCGCTATTGGGCACGGGGCGTTCAGGTGATTGCGCCGCGGCCCAGGTCGCGGCAAGCAGGGCCAGCAAGGACCAGGTCCATCGGCGGGGGTAGCCACGGCCATTGAGCTTGAACATGTGCGGCCCTATCCAATGTTGGTGCCGATCGTGGCCTAACGCTTGGGTGCCTTGTACAGGGGCACGGTGCTGCAGGGCTCACCGAACATCAGGCTTTTCACCACTGGCAATAGCCGCGCCCCAAGTTCCACGTAGGCGTTGAGCGGCACGGGGTACTTGCTGCAGCCCTTCACCACCACGCGGGCATCCTGGTAGGGCGCGGGATCGAATTGTTGCATGAACCGGGTGAAAATGGCGCGCTCCAGCTGCCCGGCATCGCCCTGGGTGATGAAGGCCGCGTGGGGTTGCAGGTGCACGGCCACCAGCATGAAGGCCCATGTGGGAATGATCGCCTCCGCCGAGCAGTGGATCCCCACCATTTTACCGGCATAGGCAGCCCAATCGTGGTTCTTCACAAAATCGCGCAGCCCGGCTTCCTTCAGCGCAATGCCCTGCCACAGCACGGGCTGCAGGTCGAACAACACGCGCTCGCCCTGCGGGTAAAGCTCTTCGAGGTCCAGCGTAATGATCCCCGAAGCCGCCACCTTGTTCACAATGGTCTGTTCCATGCCCCACAAATTACATGAAACCAAGTTCAAGCATGGCCACCTCGCTCATCATGTCGCGTGTCCAGGGCGGCTCGAAGGTGAGTTCAACCTTGGCGCCGTTCGCACCCATGGTCTGCGCCACTTTTTCCTCCACCTCGGCCGGTAACGATTCGGCCACCGGGCAGGAGGGGCTGGTGAGCGTCATTCTTACATGCACGCTGGCATCGTCGTTCACGGTCACCTCATAGATCAGGCCCAGTTCATAGATGTCCACGGGGATCTCCGGGTCGTAAATGCTTTTCAGGGTGAGGATCACACGTTCCTCCAACTGTTCTTTCTCCTGGTCGGTCATGGTTCGTGTTTTGGGTCCGGGGCAGGTTGTGCCGGTGCCGAAAAGGCCAATGCGTACCGCTTCATCTGGTCGAGCATGTTGGCCAAGCCGTTGCTGCGCGTGGGCGAGAGGTGTTCGCGCAGGCCGATGCGGTCGATGAAGGTGATGGGCGTGCCCAGGATCTCCTGCGGGGTCCGGTCGTTCAGCACCCGCACCAGCAGGGCGATCAGGCCCTTGGTGATCAGGGCGTCGCTATCGGCGGTGAAATGGATCTTCCCCCCGCTTTGCGCGGCGGCCAGCCAAACGCGGGCCTGGCAGCCGCGCACCAGGTTGGCATCAACCTTTTGTGCCCCAGGGATCAGCGGCAGGTCCTTGGCCGCCTCGATGATCTGCTCGTACCGGTCCTGCCAATCTGCAAGCATGCCGAACTCCTCCACTATTTGCTGCTGTGCTTCGGCAAGGGTCATGGTGTTGCGGGTGTTTGTGTTGGCGTTCATGTGCACGGCTGCCTTCATCGCAGCATCCGCACGGCTTTTCCCAACGCCTCCATCATCCGGTCGATCTCCTCGAAGGTATTGAACGGGGCGAAGCTGGCGCGCGTGGTGCCCGGAATGCAGAAGCGCTCCATGAGCGGCTGGGTGCAATGGTGCCCCGTGCGTACGGCTATGCCTTGTTGGTCCAGCAGTGTGCCGAGGTCGTAGTGGTGCACGCCCTCGATCACAAAGCTGGCCACCGCCACCTTGTGCCGCGCGGTGCCGATGATGCGCAGGCCCTCCACTTCTTGCAGTTGGCGCGTGGCATGGGCCAGTAATTCGTCCTCGTGCCGGGCCATGGCCTGCAGGCCCTGTTGGTTGATCCACCGGATGGCCTCGCCCAGGCCGATGATGCCCGCGATGTGGGGGGTGCGCGCCTCGAACTTGAAGGGCAGCTTGGCGTAGGTGGTGCGCTCGAAGCTCACCTGATCGATCATTTCCCCGCCCCCTTGCCACGGCGGCATCTGTTCGAGCAGCTGCTCGCGGCCGTACAATACGCCCGTGCCGGTGGGGCCGTACATCTTGTGGGCGCTGAAGGCGTACAGGTCGCAGCCCAGTTCCTGCACGTCGATGAGCATGTGCGGGGCGGCCTGTGCACCGTCCACTACGGTAACCACGCCTTGGCGCCTGGCCTCGGAAACCATTTCACGCACCGGGTTGATGGTGCCCAGGGTATTGCTGGCATGGGTGATGGCCAGGATGCGCGTGCGCCCGGTAATGTGCGAGGCCCAGTCCGGTGCAAGCTCCCCGGCATCGGTGAGCGGGATCACCTTCAGTGTTGCGCCGTGCCGTTGGCAGGCCAGTTGCCAGGGCACGATGTTGGCGTGGTGCTCCATGGCGCTGACCAGCACTTCGGCACCCTCCTTCAGTAGCAGATCGCCCAGGGCATGGGCGGCCAGGTTGATGCTTGCCGTGGTGCCCGCGGTAAAGATCACCTCGTGTGCATGGCGTGCGTTGATGTGCCCGCGCACCAGCTCACGTGCGGCCTCCTGCGCCTCGGTGGCCAGGTTGCTCAGGGTGTGCACGCCCCGGTGCACGTTGGCGTTGATGGTGGTGTAATACTTGCTGACCGCATCGATCACCTGCTGCGGCTTCTGGCTGCTGGCGGCGTTATCGAAATACACCAACGGATGGCCGTGCACCTGCTGGTGCAGGATGGGGAATTGCGCACGCAGCGCCGCCGTGTCGAAACTGGCCATTGTTGCGCTTCCCACCGTCTTTTCCATGGTCCTGCCGTCCGTGCCGGCGCTATGATCTGATCTGTTCCAGCTTGGCGTCGATCATCGCCATCAGGTGCGTGCGCCAATGCTCGTTGGCCACACGGTCCATCACCTCTGCAATGAAGGCGTGCGACATCATGTTCCAGGCCTCGGCCTCGCTCACCCCGCGCGAACGCAGGTAGAACACGGCCTGGTCGTCCATGCGCCCGATGGTGCAGCCGTGGCTGCAACGCACATCGTCGGCGTAGATCTCCAGCTCGGGCTTGGAGTACACGCGTGCATCCTCGCCCTGCAGCACGTCGGCGGCCTGCAGAAGCCCGCCCTCGCCCGAGCCGCCGTCCCGCGCGACGAGCGGGCTCGCCTTCGGCATGTGCTGGAGCATGACGCCCCCGGCACGCCAGCCCTCCTGCCCGCCGGCGAGGGTCGAGCGCCCGAAGCGCAAAGCGAACCGGGTCGGCAGCTGCTCGGACTGGGCGAAATACGTCTCGGCACAGGCCGAAAGCGACGCTCCCGCCAAGGG
>JBIQMI010000230.1:0-5272 GCA_044463585.1 Cryomorphaceae bacterium | reverse complement strand
TACCTCACCAGTTTCGGGGTGTTCCGCAACGTGGAAGTGAAATTCACCGAGGACAGCGCGGGCACAGGACTGCTGAAAGCCGACGTGATGGCCTATCCGCAGAAGCGGTGGACCCTGTTCACGGAGTTCAACACCATTGCCAAGAGCAACAACTTCGTGGGCCCCGGCATACGGGCAGGCTTCAGGGACCGCGACCTGTTCCGCGGCGCCGAAACCTTCACTGCCGACCTGAACGGCCGGTTCGATACGCAGGTGGCCGGGGCGCAGAAGGGTACCAACGCATACGAGATCGGGATCAAGACCGCGCTGCAGATCCCGCGGATCGTGCCCTTCAACGCGCTGCTCACCGCGCGGGCATCGGTGCCCACCACGCGCATCGAGCTCGGCTACGGCCTGTACCGCAGGATCAACCTGTACGGCATCGAATCGTTCAACACCTCGCTGAACTACAACTGGCGCCAGGGCCGCCGCATCTGGCACCAGATCAGCTTCCCGGACATCAGCTACAACAAGCTTTACTATTCCTCGGACGCCTTCAATGCCTACCTGCAGGAAAACCCGGCCATCCAGCGCAGTTTCCGGCAGCAATACATCATCGGCACCGGCTACAATTTCACCATCAGCAGCCGCCACCGCAACCCGCTGCAGGGCTGGATCATCGCCAGCATGGGCATCGATGAGTCGGGCAACCTGCTCTCGGGCCTGATGCGGCTGGGGGGTAAGCGGCCCGATGAGGGCTACAAACTGTTCGGCAGCGTGTTCTCGCAGTACGTGCGCTTCCGGCCCGAGGTGCGGTATTACCAGCCGTTGCCCCGCGGCAACCAATGGGCTAACCGCCTCATGGTGGACATCGGCCTGCCGTACGGCAACTCCACCGTGTTGCCCTATGTGAAGCAATTCTACAGCGGCGGCACCAATAGCCTGCGCGCGTTCAGGGCGCGCACCGTGGGGCCCGGCTCCTACACGGGCGCCGAGGAATCGGTATTGGTGGTGGACCAGACCGGCGACATCAAGTTCGAGGTGAACAGCGAGTACCGGTTCACCATTGCCGGCTATTTCAAGGGTGCGGTGTTCGCCGAGGCAGGCAACATCTGGCTGGTGAACCCGGATCCCCAGCGGCCCGGCGCGGTCTTCGACTGGTCCAAGGCGGTAAGCGAATTGGCCATGGGCGCGGGTTTCGGTCTGCGGTTCGGCCCCCAGGTGATCGTGGTGCGGCTGGACCTGGCCACGCCGCTGCGTAACCCGGCACTGCCGGCAGGCGATCGCTGGATGTTCGATAAGCTGCGGCCGCGGATCTTCGACAACATCGTCTTCAACATCGCGATCGGCTATCCGTTCTAGGGTTGCGCGCGGCCTTGCTCCATGGCGTTGCGCACGCTGCCGTGCCGCCGCAACAGGGCATTGGCGGTGGCATAGTCCACGCCCAGGCCGTCCATTACCATGCGCGTGCCGCGGTCGATCAGCTTGTTGTTGCTCAATTGCATGTCCACCATGCGGTTGCCCTGCACACGGCCCAACCGGATCATTACCGCCGTGCTGATCATGTTCAACATGAGCTTTTGCGCAGTGCCGCTCTTCATGCGGGTACTGCCCGTCACAAATTCGGGCCCCACCACGGCCACCAGCGGGTGGTCGCATACCTGTGTGACGGCACTGCCCGGGTTGCAGGTGATGCAGGCCGTGAGCACGCCGGCCGCGCGCGCGTTGCGCAGGGCACCCACCACGTACGGAGTGCTCCCACTGGCGGCGATGCCCACCAAGCTGTCCATGCTTCCGATGGCGTGCTCCTGCAGGTCGGCCCAACCGCGGTCGGGATCGTCCTCGGCAAACTCCACGGCCTTGCAGATGGCCGCATCACCACCGGCGATCAGGCCAACCACCATGCCGTGGGGCACCCCGAAGGTGGGCGGGCATTCGCTGGCGTCCACAATGCCCAGGCGCCCGCTGGTGCCCGCACCGATGTAGAACAAGCGGCCACCTTGCTGCATGCGCGCGGCCACGGCGTCCACGAAGGGTTCCATCTGCGGAATGCACTGCGCCACCGCGGCGGGTACGGTGGCGTCCTCCCGGTTGATGTTGCGCAGCAATTCCTCCGTGGACATCTTCTCCAGCTGGTCGTAGTGCGATGTGGACTCGGTGATGCGCTGCGGCGATGGGCTTTCCATGCCGCGAAGTTGCGCACTCCGCTGGCATGCATGGCACGGGCCGTCTACTTTTGGCGCATTGCCCCGCAAGGCCGGGGCATGAAACTCCACCATGGCCACGCCAGACGGTACCTCGCGGCGGCGGCGCCGGCAACACCAGCCCGGGCTGGCGGGCCTTCGCGCCGACCTGGCCGGCGGCCTGCGCCATCTTTCGTCACGCACCAGCAGCCAGCACAAGCGTTTCGTATTGGCCGTGGTGGTCCTGGGCACACTGCTACGCGCCCTGCGCCTCGATGCGGCGTTGAGCTTCGATGAAGCCTATACCTGGACCGGTTATGCAAGCCGCTCGTTCGGCTTCCTCTTTTCGGACTACACTTTCACCGGCAACCACATCCTGTACTCGGCACTGGCCCGCTTGTCCACGCTGGTCTTCGGTGTGCATGCTTGGAGCCTGCGCCTGCCCGCCCTGGTGGCCGGCGTGCTGGTGATGCCGCTGGCCTATTCCTTCACCCGCAAGGTCTTTAACCGCCACATCGCGGTCATCTTCCTCTGCTTTATCGCCGTTAGCGGGCCGTTGGTGGAATACTCGGCCATGGCCCGCGGCTACAGCCTGATGTGGCTGGCCATGATGGGCATGCTGGCCACCGGCCGCCACTATGTGAAGACCGAGAATTGGGCCAGTGCCGTGCTGATGGCGGTGGTCGCCGCCTTGGGCATGTGGGCCACGCCCGCCATGGCCTATGCCGCCATCATGGCATATGCCTGGACCTGGTTCATGTTGCTCTCCAACTACGAAAGCACCGTGCGCCGCCGTACCGGCAAGCTGCTGGGCAGCCTGGTGCTGGCGGGAGTGCTCTCAATGCTTTGCTACCTGCCCGTGATCATCACGCACAGCGTGGACCACCTGATCAATCACCCTTCCATGGTGGAGAACACCTGGGCCCGGTTCGTGAACACCCAGCAGGACCGCGTATTCGAGGTGTGGGCCTATTTCAGCGACAGCTCATCCACCTTGCTGGCCGTGGCGGGCATGCTGTCGGTGGTCTATGCCGCCAACGTCAGCAGCAAGTACCGGTTCCTCATTTTCGGCCTGTTGCTGGGGTCGGTGCCCTTGATCCTGGTGCAGCGCTTTCTCGCACCGCCCGCCACCTGGACCTTCACCTTGGCCATTTTCGGCCTGGGCATCGCCATCGCCTTGTTCTACCTGCTGAAGCTGGTGAGGGACAAGCTCTTCACGGGGTTCACGAAGGCGCAGCGCACATTGGTTGCGGGAGTGGCGGTGCTGCTGTTGTTCGGCATCACCGGCCAACGCTCGCCCGGCGATCCGGTGGAGCGTTTCCCCGACGCGCAGCTGGCGGCGCAATGGCTGGCCGATAATACCGGGCCGGGCGATCGTATTTGCGTGCAAAGCCCGTGGAGCCCGGCCATGGAATTCTACCTCAGCGCGTACGGTTCCCGGGCATCGGTAGGTGGCGGCCTGCCCGCGGGCAGGTTATTGGTGCTTGTGGCGCCGGGCCACGGGCAAACCCCGATGGGGGTGATGCGCGATGCGGGCATAGCGGCACCCGACAGCACCGGATTGCATGAATTGCGCACCTGGGGCAGGCTGGAACTTTTTGAGGTGCAGGCACCCTAGCACCGGGAAGGAGGCCCATTGGCGCTTGCCGTGTGGTGCGGCATGCTTCGATTAAAAAAAGATCACGGACCTTTGCAGCCGCAAAAATCAGGGCATTCAGCAGTGGGTGCCCAAAAAGAACGGAACAATGGCTGAAGAAGGCAGGCAGATCATTTTCAACATGGTGAAGGTGGGGAAAACCCTTTCCACCGGGAAAACCATTCTAAAGGACATCTACCTCGGCTTCTACTACGGGGCCAAGATCGGTATCCTCGGCCTGAACGGGAGCGGGAAATCCACGCTCATGCGCATCATCGCCGGCAAGGACACCGATTTCCAAGGTGAGGTGCACTTGACACCGGGCTACACCATCGGCCACCTGGAGCAGGAACCTGTACTGGACGAGAACAAGACCGTGATCGACATTGTGCGCGAGGGCGTGCAGCCGATCATGGACCTGTTGAAGGAATATGAGGATGTGAACAACAAGTTCGCCGACCCCGAAGTGCTGGAGGACCCGGACAAGATGGAAAAGCTGATCGCCCGGCAGGGCACGCTGCAGGACCAGATCGAGGCAGCGGGCGCATGGGAGATCGACCAGAAGCTGGAAGTGGCGATGGACGCGCTGCGCTGCCCCGAGCCCGACGCCAAGATCTCGGTGCTCTCCGGGGGTGAACGGCGCCGGGTGGCCCTGTGCCGCCTGCTGCTGCAAGCACCGGACATACTGCTGCTGGACGAACCCACCAACCACCTCGATGCCGAAAGCGTGGCCTGGCTGGAACAGCACCTGCACAACTACAAGGGCACGGTGATCGCCATCACCCACGACCGCTATTTCCTGGACAATGTGGCCGGCTGGATCCTTGAACTGGACCGTGGCGAGGGCATTCCCTTCAAGGGCAACTACAGCAGCTGGCTGGAGCAGAAAACCGCCCGCTTGGCCCAGGAGGAAAAGCAGGAGAGCAGGCGGCAGCGCATACTCAAGCAGGAATTGGAATGGGTGCGCAGCAACGCCAAGGCCCGGCGCACCAAGAGCAAGGCCCGCTTGGAGAACTACGAAAAGATGCAGGGCGAAAGCGTGAAGGAGAAAGAGGCCAAGCTCGAGATCTTCATTCCCAACGGCCAGCGCCTGGGCGACAAGGTGATCGAATTCAAGGACGTATCGAAGGCATTCGGCGACCGGTTGCTGTTCGAGGACGTGAACTTCACCCTACCACCGGCGGGCATCGTGGGGATCATTGGGCCCAACGGGGCGGGCAAGACCACGTTGTTCCGCATGATCATGGGCCAGGAAAAGCCGGACAACGGCACCATCACCCTGGGCGATACCGTGCAATTGGCCTACGTGGACCAGACCCACAAGGACCTTTCACCGGAGAAGACCGTGTGGGAGGTGCTGAGCAACAAGCAGGAAATGATGGACATTGGCGGAACGCTGGTGAACAGTCGGGCATACCTGGCAAGGTTCAACTTCACCGGCCCCGACCAGAACAAGAAAGTGGGCGTGCTTTCC
>JBIQMI010000229.1:0-5356 GCA_044463585.1 Cryomorphaceae bacterium | reverse complement strand
CTCTTCCTTCAGGTCTGAGCGATAGAAGTCCGGCACGTGGCGCTTGCCTGCTTGCAGGCGCTGCAACCCATATTGGCCACAGGTAAGATCGTTGTTGTACAGTTCCCTTGCGATCGTCATGCCGTCGATGGCCTGGCCTTCATTCTCGTCCTTCGCCTTACGGTTGCTCTTATAGCCGCGCTTCTTGTTGATGGCCAGTAGCACACGCGCGAATGCTTCGAGCGGGATAGGCCTAGTGGCCGCTTCGGCCCGCAGGGCCCACAAGGAGTGGGTGCTGTCCTTGCCAGTTTCGGTAAGGACGGTTTCCTCCGTGATCAATCCGTGTTCTTTCAGCAAGTACAATAAGTGGGCACGACGGTCCTGGTACCGGTCGAGGTTGCGGCGCATGCCGCGCTTGAGGGTCCGGTCGGCATTGGTGGAAAGCGGCCTGCCTTTTTCGAAGTCAGCTTGCTCATCCGTTGTAAGGGGCACCACACGCACACCGGTACCAATGATCTCGGTGTGTTCTTGTTCGTTCTCTGCTTCAGTGATCACAGCCCAGCCGATGGATGTGGTTCCAAGGTCCAATCCCAAAATCTTTTTCATGTAGTGGTGGTGTTGTCTATATTTGTGCCAAGAATTGAAGCAGATCACAATAAGGGTTTATCCCGTTGTGTGAACATTCACTCGGCCCGGCAGCAGCAATGTTGCCGGGTCGCTTATTTCTTGGGCATGGCATCGTTGGCTAATGTATCAGTTCGCGTTGAATCAAAAAATGCCTGTTCAAATATTCTTACTATCTGGTGGCTGGCCAATCAAAGCGTCACCTCGCTGCCACGCCAAACAGAAAAAGCCACCCAACGGCGGCTTCTTCCCAATATTCCCCCCCACACCTATTCCACCACCAACCGCTTCACCCCCCGTTGCCCGTTGGCATCGGTAAGCTGCACGGTGTACAGGCCTGCGGGCAGTTGGCCGAGCTGCAATTCATGCTTGGCGATGCCGAGCGGCTGGTGCTGCAATTGCTGGCGCAGCACGGTGCGGCCGGTGGCATCGAAAATGGCCAGTTGCAGTTGGCCGCCCTGGCTGCCGAACACCATGGTGGCGTGGCCCTTGGCGGGGTTGGGCAGCAGGTCGATGCCGATGGTGTTCTGCACGGCTTCCTGCACGCCAACAGAGGATTCCGACAGCCAGGTGATGGAGCTGTCGCTGAGTTCCACGGGGGCCGCCGGCCCACCGGCCAGCGTGTGTGAAATGGTGAGCACCGCCTGTGCCACGCCCGGTTTGTAGAAGCTTTGCTGCACCGTGTGGTATTTGATGTGGCCGAAGCCTTGGAAGTAATCGGAGTCGTTGTCGATGCTGCTTACGCGGAGCACGTTCTCCAGTTGGCCATAGGGCATGATCAGGGTGCCGGTGGCATCGGCAACGCCGGAGATGCTGGCGTAGGTATGGGCCGATGCACCGGTGGAGCTGATCCATGGGCCGCCGTAGTTATCCTGCCAGGTGGTGCCCAGGCTGCACGGGAAGGCCAGCAGGCGCTTGGGGTCCTGGTAGGGTGCGAGCACATTGTACGTGGCGTTCAGCATGCCATTGTAGTCGATGCCTTCGGCGCTGTAGGTCACGAATGAATACCAGTCGTCCCCTTCGTCGCTCACCATATTGGCGCTGCCGAAGGAGGACAGGTAGGGGTTGCCGGCCGCTGCATTGTAAACAGAGGTGAATTGCATGGTGGAGGTGAGCGTGGCGTAATCCCAAACAAGGCCGGTGCCGGCAGGCCCTGGCGGTTGGTAGTCGGTGTAGTTGGTGGTGTATGGCACCCCGAAATACGGGGTCATGTTGTCCACGGAAAGGGTTTGTGCGTGTGCCCGTACCGGGATACAAGCGATTGCGAGCGCAAGCAGGGGTGTCTTTTGAAGCATTCCAGTATGGATTTGATCGGACAATTTTAACTGTGCGCTGATCTGGTTCCGGCGGGAATTTTCCGTTGGATAAATGCTTGTTCCATGTTGGTGGCCCGCTGGCATGAAAGCCTACGTCCTACGGTAGATCACGGAGGCTTATTCTGTTCCGCCGGTCATTTCCGTGCGCGGATATGCGCTGGAAAAGCGGCACCTGCGCGGATGCTTGCAAACCCAAATTGATCCGCGATGCCCAAGTTTTCGACGAAAATCCCTTGGCGGAAGGCCCGATGGTTTTGCAATGGTTCCTGTTCCGGGATGACTCCTGGGCGTGCCGCTGGACGGGATGATGATGGTGCTTCGATCTGCCCGTGCCCGGCCATGCTTGAGCACACAATGTGCACCATGTTCCGTATATCGCCATGCTGGCTTGGGAGCACGGTGCCCGATGCTTGTGATCCCAACGCGCTTTATGGCCTGTGGCGCACCGTTGGTTGGAAATATTGCCCGCGGATGGTTGTATCTTCATGGCGTCCAAACCCTATAAATCACCCGGTCATGAACATCACATTCAATGAGCTGCGCGACATCAAGGACCGTTTGCCCGATGGCAGCATACAGCGGATCGCCAAGGCGCTTGACCTGAACGTGGAGACGGTGTGGAACTATTTCGGTGGTTACAGCCACCAGCATGGGCGCCCCATGGGCGTGCACATCGAGGAGGGGCCCGGTGGGGGCATTGTTTCGCTGGACGATACGCGTATCCTGGACATCGCCAAGCGGATGATCCAGGAGGAGGCGTAGCGTTGGGCGCGTTCGCGGTACCGGCCGCCCGTGCGGGCGGCCCGGGGGTTTATTTTTCCGTTACCCGGAACTCCACGCGGCGGTTGAGGGCGCGGTTTTCCTCGCTGTTGTTCGGTGCCAAGGGCTTGGTTTTGCCGTAGCCGCGCCAGGTGATGCGCTCCTGCTCCACTTTCCGTTTCCGCAAAAAGTCCACCACGGCCTTGGCACGCTCCTCGCTCAGCTTGATGTTGAAGGCATCGCTGCCGATGTCGTCGGTGTGGCCCTCCACCTCGATGCGCATGCGGGGGTAGTCGATCAGCATGTCGGCCAGTTCGTCCAGTTCCTGCTTGCTTTCGGGGGTAAGGGTGGCCTTGGCGAACTCGAAGCCGATGTTGTCGAGGCGTATGCTTTTGCCCACGGGCGGCGGTTCTATGCGGGGCAGGGCCACTTCCTTGGTGCTGGCGTGGTCGGCCACGATCTGCTTGGGCGGCGGCGGTATGCTTTCCTTGGGGCGGGGCGTGGGCTGCATGCCGGCGGGGGCCAAGCGCACGCTTACATCGTCGATGAAGTAGTAGGCGCCGCGCTCGCCCTTGTCCTGCTGCTCGAAGGCGGTGGCATCGTCGCTGTAGAAATTGCCGATCAGCAGGTAGCGTTCATCGCCGTTGGCCTTCACCACGCCGGTGATCTTTTTCCAGCGGTTCCCCTTCACCACTTCATCGGCGTTCACGTGCGGGGTGAAGTAGAGGGGCAGGTTGTCGCGCGTTTTCACGGGCACGGGTGAGAGGTAGAGGCCGATGTTGCTGCTGGCGTGTTCGCTGAAGTTGGCGCGCAGGGCCCAGCATTCCACGATGTAGTTGGTGCCGGCCTCCAGGTTCTGCGGCAGGGTGGCCTGCAGGTACTCGTGCCAGAAGGTGGGGGTGTTGCCCTTGCCGCGCACCTTGATGCCGGCCATGGCGTTGCCGCTGCGCGGGGAAGCCTTGCCGCCGGTGCGCTTGGCGGGGTTGGTCCAGCAATCGGCGTCGGCCTTGGTGCTGTACAGGTCGGGTGTGGTCTCGGTGGGCGACGACCAATCGCTCATCACTTCCTCGTTGAACTTGGCGGCCTGTTGGGTCCAGTAGCAGGGCACGGTCTTGTGGTCCTCGAAGCCCGGGTTGGGCACCAGGTTGGGCATGGTGTCGTTCTGCAAGGTGCGTTGCAGCAGGCCTTGCGCGTGTGCCGTGCCGGTGATCAGCAGGGCGGGAATGACCAGGTGGCGGAGCATGGCACGAAACTACCGGCGCGAAGGGGCGTGCGGCAGGCGGCCCGCTGCGTTTGTTCAACGATCCATTGTGCCTTGCGCGGCGGGCTGGTGCATGGCCAGCCAGTTCGCGATCAGGCACGGGCCCAGCGGGGTAAGCACGCTTTCGGGGTGGAATTGCACGCCCGTGGCGGGCCAGGTGCGGTGGCGCACGGCCATTACCACGCCTTCTTCGCTGCGGGCGGCCACCTGCAATTGCGGCGGCATGTGCGCGGGATCGGCGCACCAGCTGTGGTACAGGGCCACGTCGAAGGAGGGCCCCATGCCGGCGAACAGCGGATCGTTGGGCGCGGTGGGCGTGCAAGCGCGCGCGGTGCCGTGGCGCGGTGCGGGCAGGTTGAGCAGTTGGCCGCCGCAGCTTTCCACCATGGCCTGCATGCCCAGGCACACGCCCAGCATGGGCACCCGGGGCATGAGGCGGCGCACCAGCTCGGGCATGATCCCCGCCTCGCTGGGCAGGCCGGGACCGGGGGAGAGCACGATGCGGTCGAAGCGGGCGGCCTCTTCCACGGTGATGGCATCGTTGCGGCGCACGGTAACCTCCGCGCTGCGCGCCAGCAGCTGCTGCAGGTTGTAGGTGAAGCTGTCGTAATTGTCGAGCAGGAGCAGGCGCATGTTGCCCGGCGTTAGGGTTGCGGCCCGGCACCGCCGATCCAGCCCAGGTGCGTGTGCTTGAACTGGTCGGGGTATTTCAGGCCGAAGCCGAACAGGCGATCGAGGCTGGCATTCATTTCAACGTTTTGCACCGTTCCGCCAATTTCCTCTTTTTCAACCATGCGTTCAGTTCCTTCACCGGATCCTGTAAAGTTCCCATCACTCCGCAGTCGCACAGGGCCTCCCAGGGGTCACGGTCGATCAGCATGGCCTCCATTTCGGTAATGGAAGGTGCTTCCGGTAATGCGGCGTATTCCGAATACGTCAAGGCAATAAATCCGGTGTTCGGGCCCACCCCTAAATTATCCAGCCAGTAACCTTGGATCAAGGCGGTCGGCGTTCGTAGCCCGCCATCGGCCATCAGATCCTTGGGGTGCGGATAGGAAACAATATGCCGCCGGTCGTCGCTGAGTCCAACGGGAACTTTGTCATGCACATCATGCTTTGTCCGGTACACCATGACCGGGCGTGTCCGGTCCGCGCGATCATCGGCAGTGGCGTTACGTCCGGCACCGCATCCGGTGATGAAGGCCGCAAGTATGGCAGTCAGTGCAGGCCTCATCGCGCGATCACCAACCGTTGGGTGCTTACCCTGTTGCCGTCCATCAACTGGATCAAGTAAACGCCCCCTGCAAGGTCCTGTAGCGATATGCGGGCGGGGCCGCGCGTATCGGCCATTGTGCGGGCCACGATCCTTCCTTGGCCATCGAGTAATGTAACGGAAGCGGTGTGGCCAACGGGCTTG
>JBIQMI010000228.1:0-5389 GCA_044463585.1 Cryomorphaceae bacterium | reverse complement strand
TTCTTTGGTGGCGGCCATGCTAACGGAATGGGCGCGGGTGAAAATACTCGCCAGGCACGCACGTACTCCACAAGCGCCGCCCACAACGGCGAACATGGCCAGTTGGGCAGGCCGGCGGCACACCGGTGGGCAAGAGCGTGGAAGCCGCCGGTCCCTTAATGCATCACCGCCACGGCCCGGGTGAGCGTATGGCCGCGTGTGCGCACTTGCAGGTGGTACAGGCCATTGGGCACCCCTTGCACATCCCACGAAAACCTGTTGCCCTTGAGCTGGGTGCTGCGCACCTTCCGGCCTTGGGCATCCAGCAGCAACAGCTCCGCGCTGCCCGCATCGCCTGCCATATGGATCGTTATTGCCCCGCTGGTGGGATTGGGACCGATGGTGAGGGCCGGTGGCGTTGCTGCGGCAATGCCGTTGGGCAACTGGCAGGGTGCATCGCCGGGGGGGTACTGGCCCACACCGGCCAAGGCGAAGCATTGCAGCACGTGGCCACATTCCAATATCGCGCCCATCGGCTCCAACAGGCCGCGGTCGGTGCCCACGCCTTCCACCAAGTGCGTGGTGCCACTGTTGGCCAGGGTGAACACGCGTCGCCAGGCGCCATCCATCAGCAGGCTGTCCACGGCCGCCACTTCCACCTGCTCATCTGCATTGATGGCGCTTATGGGCAAAAAGTCCCCCACCGCCAGGTCAAAGTCGTAAAGCAATTGCTCCTGTTGGCCATCCCATAGGCGCAGGCTGCGGCCTTGCTGGCGTACCAATGCCGCCAAGTGGGGGCCGTATGGGGTGGTGCCCGTGCACTGCGGATTTGGCTGGGAGGGCATGGGCCAAAGGGTAACGCTTCCGCTACGCATGATGCGGGCATATTGAACACCGTTGATCAGGGAGTCCCCCGCCGCTGTGTACACGTGATCATCATAGGCCAGGCACCCCCCGGTCCCGGGCATGTTTGCACAAATGGAGGATACGGCCCAAACGGGTCCATTGGCCAGGTAGTCCGGCTGCGCATGCAGCGCCAGCGGGATCATGAAAAGGATCGTGGGCCCTGCGCGCATTTGGTTGAGGTATCGGTTGGCTTATTGGACCCAATAGTACGCGCAGCAAACAACGCCAAAACATGACCATGAAAATATTTTTTAGACCCTGCTGGATCGGTCGGTTGCCGCCTTGGCGCCGGGCGCGCGGAAGCTGAGATCGGGCGCCTTCAGCGCGCCGCCCACCTTCACCTTGCCCTCGTGTATTACCTCGCGGTAAGGCTTCCGCGCAACCTTGGCGTTGTCCATGTTCCCCAGCCCAGCAGGAGGAACAGGGAATCAATGAAAATCGCGGCGGGTGAGGGCCTAGCTGTACTCGGCGCGCTTGTAACTGGTTTACTGCTCGCGGAAGCGGTCCACAAGTTTCTGCCGTACGGCTGCGGCCAGCCTAACGGAATGGATGTGCATGAAAATACCTGATAGGACCGACGTCACATGTCTGCAGCGCACAACAGGATAGTAACCGCCGGGGCCTTCATCCGGGCACATCTTGTATGTCGGGGAATTCTCCAGGAGCTTCACAAATTAATTTTTCCAGACCTGACCTTAACAATCAACTCTGGCATTATATTGCACTCCAAACCAAAACCAAAACAAGATGTCCTATTCAAAGCAGCTCTACAACCATACCAAGTTCCTAGCACCCTTGGTATGCAGCTCTATCCTGATTGTAGCGACCACTGGTTGCCAAAAGGAGGCTGTTGGCGACGAATTCGTCCATGATCAAGTCCAGATGAATATTACCCCCCGGTAAGGGCCTTCATAATGAATGCACAAAGGCCATCGGAGAACCGGGAAGTAGAGTTCCTTTCGAAGGATAGTGCTGAGTGGTACATTGAAGCGGCCCTCAACTACTCGTATACAAATACGGGAAAGCATTACAGTGAACAACTCGTTGATGCCATTTCAATCTCAGTGCCCATAGTGAGTGGCGGGGTTCAACAAACGGATGCAGCACAAGCTTATGCACAACTGGGCTTAAGTGTCAACACTGCAAATATTGATGGAGAAAGCCATGTTGCATTAGTGGATGTATATACTAAGGAAATCGATGGCGCGTTAGAAGTGAATGCCGTTCGTGTTGTTGGCCGCGGATCAGGAAGTGGCGGAGGGTTGAACACGAATTATGGTTCAAATGATTATTGGTATCATATGAATCTAGGTAATCCAACAAGTTGTGGCTGTTCCATAAGCTCTGGCCCGGGGCAGTGCGCCAACAAACAGATTCAGAACCGGGTGAACTATGCCATCAATGGAGGGTATTACCAGTACTACACGGACATCGAGACATGGACGGTTGCGCCTGGTGAGATGGATGTTCCTGAAGATTTCTTTATCTCTGCGATAAGCTATCCAAGTCCAATCAGTGTTGACAATCCTGTTTTCGGTGATGGGATTCGGGATTACATGACCTTTATCGGCAACACAACCTGTTTAGATCCTACCGACATGCGTTTCTACACCCAAAGCGCTTGGGACTTAATGATGCAAATCAAGTCGCTCTACGTAACGGGTAAAACTCCCGCCTCGTGTACAATTGAAGGCGACATCCTCTGTGGATGCAACGGCGGTTATGTCCATTTCGTGTATTACCGCTATGGTAAGCTAGCTAAGACACTGTAGTATGGTTCTGTCTTGGCTTCCCTGTATTATGCTCCCCATGGTCGCCATCGCGGCCATGGGGCAGCAGCCTTTTGAGTTCAATTATGCCGAACCGGGCCGCGATGTAATGATCAACGATATGGAATGGGTTGATGGCGGCGCTGTGCTCGTGGGCACAACAGCGGACACGTCATTTTCATTGCCTTTCGGCGGACTGTTGTTCAATGCATCAGCGGAGGGCGCCACGGTTGACATCCGCCGTTTGGCAGGAACCAGCCACCATATTTCACCCGCGCAGATCCATGCTGCGAGCGATGGGCGCATGCACGTGACCGGTGCATATACGCCTTCACCCGATTCTTTCTCGGGATTTTTCCATTATGGAGTATCCAACGATGGTGCTGTCCTGGATTCCACTTTCCTGACAGTTTCCGGAACGAAGAAGTCCATCGTGTTCAACAGCACTATTTTCAACGGTAACACCGTTGTCCTCGGCGGGTCCGTGGCATACTCCTCCAGCTATATCACATTCAGTCATTCGTATATACTGCAGGTGGATTTGGACGGGCAATTCGTGAACGCGTCGTTGATCGGAACTGCCAATGGCCAAGCCATGCGGATAACGCGTGACATCACTCCTTTCGCAAATGGCTTGTTGGCTTCTTACGAAAGGTGGCCCCAGTCACCCGGAGCATATGCGTTGTATGGAGCCCACTTGGAGCTGGTGGATAATTGGGGAGGTCAAGCCCCACATTTCAACCCCATACAACCGCTGGATAGCATTGTGAAGGGGGCTATGTCCTTGCTACCTGTCAGCGATGAACGATACATCGTGGGGGGCTCATTCATTCTCGGCAGCCCCCGGTACAATGCTGCTGCCTACATAATCGGCATCGATGGGGAGACAAAAGCAGCCTTCGTGCCGCACAGTCCCTATGCCTTCGACATGTCGGCCATGCAAGGCTGCATTGCGGACATTGATGCACAATCGTTTTACTTCCTGGCCGTTGAAAATGTGCGGCTCATGGGCAGCAATCCCATGTACACCCCGGATGAACCGAACCGCTTGCACGTTTATAAACTCGACACTGGATTGAATGTCCTTTGCGACCTTGTTCTCGATGGTTTTGGATCGCAGACCTATTATTTGGCCAACAGGATCAAAGCCACCCCTGATGGCGGCTTTGTGATCATGGGCGCGAAAAAGGACATGAGCGTGCCGGGCAACCAATTCACTGCATGGGCGCAACGTTTCAGCGCCGGTGATTGTACCGTTGGCATTGGTACCTTGGAGGCCTCCCGGCATGCCACTGTCTTTCCAAACCCTGGACGCAACGGTTTTGAGGTATTGATGAACGGCAGCGGATTGACAAGGGGCAAGCTTGCGTTGTTCGATGCCACAGGAACCTTGGTGGGCGAAAGTGGCTTGGCCGGCAACCGCGCCTATATGGATTGCAGCCATTTGGCCGATGGCCTTTACCTCTACCGCATCACTGATGGTCGTGGTCAACCATACGCCGCGGGCCGTTGGGTAAAGCAACCGTGATGTACGGGTAGGGCGGTGCCCGGATTGGCAAATTGGCCACTTGGCATATTGGCGAATTGCAAATACCGCCGATCTTGCCGCCATGGAGCTGCCGATCCGCGATGTATTGCAGTGGGACACCGCCTCTTGGGCGCCAGCGCTGCGCTATTGGGAAAGCGCGGTGGACTGGGACCGCGTGGGCTCGGGGTTGGAACTGGGGAGCAACCAAGGCGGTCTTTCGCTGTGGTTGGCCAGCAAGGGCGTGCACACGGTGTGCTCCGACCTGCTGGATGTGGTCAAGCGGGCGGGGCCTCTGCACCGGCGCTACGGCGTGGAACATTTGGTGCAGTACCGCGACCATGATGCCACGGCCCTGCCCTACACCGAAGAGTTTGATGTGGTGGTGTTCAAATCGATCATCGGCGGCATTGGGCGCGATGGGCATGCCGAGCGCCAGCGAAAAGTGTTTGAACAGGTACACAAAGCCCTACGGCCGGGCGGCATGCTGCTTTACGCCGAGAACCTTAGGGCCTCGCCGTTGCACCGTTGGGTGCGCAAGCGCTTTGTGCCATGGGGTGCCAGTTGGCGCTACCCCACCGTGGCCGAGCTGGAGAGTTTCCTGCAACCTTTTGCACGGCACACGTTGTTCACCACCGGGGTGCTGGCCACTTTTGGCCGCAGCGAGGCCCAGCGCAACGCGTTGGCGCGGGTGGACAAGCTTTTTGTTAGCGCCGTGGCCCCCAGGGCGTGGCGCTACATCGCCTACGGTGTTGCGGTGAAATAGGCACGGCGCTATGCGCCGCCGCGCCAGGTCAGCCGCTGGCAGCGCAGGCAATAATGCGCGCGGCGCTGGCGCTTGCCGGTGATCTCATGCAAGAGCGGACCACCGCAGTGCGGGCATGTTTTGCGCGCATGCACCAACAGGTTCTTTCGCAGTTGGAAATCGCGGCGCCATTGCAGGAACTGCCCGCTGAATTGCACCGTGCGCCAGATGATCGCGCGGCGCTTGGCCACGGAAAGGTCGCGTACCTTGGCCTTGGGGCTGATGCGTTCCGGCGAAAGCACCTCGTTCTTGATGATGTTGCCCACCCCGGCGAACACTTCCTGGTCCAGCAAAACATCGCTGATCTCCTCGCCGCCCATGTGTGCCATGGCCGCCAAGGCCTGCTTCGGGTCCCATTCGGGGGCGAGCACATCGGTGCTGAAGTCGAGCGTTTTCCGCACCGCC
>JBIQMI010000227.1:0-5399 GCA_044463585.1 Cryomorphaceae bacterium | reverse complement strand
AGTACATGGCCAGCGTGCTCACGCACTCGCAGGGCAGCATAGAAAAGGTGACCTTCTACATGGAGGAATGCCGGCGCATGGGCATTGAAGTGCTCGGCCCCGACGTGAACGAGAGCGGCATGCAATTCAGCGTGAACAAGGCGGGCCAGATCCGTTTCGGCCTGGGTGCCGTGAAGGGAGTGGGCGAGAACGCGGTGGAGACCATTGTGGCCCAACGTGCCGAGGGCGGGCCGTACAGCGATATGTACGACCTGGTGCGCCGCGTGAACCTGCGGGCGGCCAACCGCAAATCGCTGGAAAGCCTGGCCTACGCCGGGGCGTTGGATGCCTTCAACCAAGGGCACCGCGCCCAGTACTTCCATGTGCCCGGCGAAGGGAAACCCAATTTCCTGGACACGCTGGTGCGCTACGGCCAACAATGCCAGGATACCGCCGATAGCGCGCAAGTGAGCATGTTCGGCGATACCGAGGAAGGCGCCAGCATACCCGAACCGCCCATGCCCGCCATAGAAACCTGGAGCGCGCTGGAGCAATTGCACCACGAAAAGGAGGTGATCGGCTTCTACCTCAGCGGCCACCCCTTGGACGACCACCGTTTGGTGATGAAGCACCTGTGCAACGCGCATCTGGGCCAACTGGACGACCTGAAGGCCCTGCTGGGCCGGGAGCTGTGCATGGCAGGCATCGTGACCAAGGCCGAGCACCGCACCGCAAAAAGCGGCAAGCTCTTCGGCAGCTTTTCCATGGAGGACCACCACGGCAAGCACGATTTCATGCTCTTCAGCGAGGACTACATGAAATTCAAGCTGTACCTGCAACAGGGCGTGCTGCTGCTGATGCGGGCCCGCGTGAGCGAACGCACTTGGGGGCGCGATGAGGGCCAGCCCGAGCTGAAGATCACCAGCCTTGACCTGCTGGCCGATGCCCGCGAGAAGTACATCACCAAGCTGGTGGTGCAAATGAATGCCGCCAGCGTAAACGAGCAATTGGCGCAGGAACTGGTGCAGATCCTCAACGACAACCAAGGCAGCTGCTCCGTGCTGTTCTCGCTAATGGACGCGGAGGAGCAGCTGCAGGTGGACGCCCCCAGCAAGGCGCACAAAGTGAACATTACACCGGAACTGACCGATAAACTGGATGCCTTGGCCGGGGTCAAATGGGCCCTTAGCTGACCAATTGGCAGCGAAAATGGGACGGCAGGAAGATTGCAGGCGCGGGGATAAATCCGAACTTCGCAACGCGGAAAACATCAAAACCAACGCGCGACCAGCGCATTAAAACGTAAGATCAGCATGGCAATTGAATTGACCGACAGCAACTTCGAGGAGCTTGCCCTCAAGAGCGACAAACCCGTGATGGTGGACTTTTGGGCGGAATGGTGCGGGCCCTGCCGCATGGTCGGTCCGGTGGTGGAGGAACTCGCCAAGGATTACCAAGGCAAGGCCGTGGTAGGCAAGGTGAACGTGGACAACAACCCGCAAACCGCTATGAAATACGGCATCCGTAACATTCCCACCATCCTTTTCCTGAAGAATGGCGAGGTGGTGGACCGCAGCGTGGGCGCCGTGCCCAAGGCCACCCTGGCCGGCAAGCTCGACGAGCAGATCGCCTAACCGACCGATAAGGACCAAGCAAAAGCCCGGTGGATGACCATCGGGCTTTTGCATGTTGGGCAGATTTGAGTAATTGATCGGGACAGGGGCAAAGCAATGAAGTAGAAATCGCTCTTTCGCTGATATGCTGCTCGGCCATTAGTTCCTACGAGCGCCACTCAATCCTTTGCCCAGCGCAAGCTCTGCAGGACCATTCCATTGCGGTCGCGCACAGTGGCCACGTAGAGCCCAACCCCTAGGCCGGTTGTGGACAAATGAATGTGTACGCCGTCCAGCGCACGGTCCATCACCAAGCGCCCTTGCATGTCGTGCAGTTGGATCCGACCCTGATCCACTCGTCTGCGCAGGTCAAGGTAGAAACCATCGGTGCCCGGATTGGGCCATAGGCGTGCCACAGCTTGGTGCTTCTCCCCTAACCCCGTGAAGCTGCCCGGGCTGAGCTTGGCGATCCATGCCTTGGCCGGCGCACCCGGAATGGCGAGTTCGCGCTTCATCCCCATGACAAGCACGCCTCCGTCCGGGGTGCAAAGCACATAGTAAGGCAAGTAGAAGACGCTGTCCGCGAAGCCATCGAAAACATGGCGGCCTAGTACTTCCAAAGCGGTATCCAAATGCGTAACCTCCACCTGGGAGGGAAACGGGCTGTACATGCCAGCATACCCGTTCCAATTATTCATCTGTGCAAAATAGAGCGAACCGTCCCCGACCAGATCCATGGCTCTGATAACGGCAGGAATGTCATCCCGCCAGGGGCTGTCATTTACGTATTGCCCAATTACGTTTGCCTGAGCATCCGTCCGCTGTATCACGCTCGGATGGTTCGTTGCGAAATCCCTCCAGAACTGACCTGATATGAGCAGATTTCCGCTTGGAAGCGGAAGTACTTGGATCGGGTGCTGCGGAGAATCCTGTACCGGGTCGGGATGGTTCGGGTCTACCGGCGACAGGTAATAGGTACTGTCGATGCCAAAGTCTTCATCCAAATATGTGGCGCTCCCACCGGATGTTGCCGAATATCCCCAGTCTGCATACGAAGAACCCATAACCATGTAACCATTGGGATGCATTCCCAAGGATGTCGTGGTCCCTTGGCTCATTCCGCTGTATAGTTGCTTTCCTGTTATGGAATCACCATTCATGGTCAACTTCAATGCCTCTATTTGGTGCAGGTTGCCCGACCAATCATCAGTTGTGTAAACCATTCTGATCGTACTGTCAGGCCCGAGGAAGCCCGAAAAGAAGCTTATGTCCTTGCCCGGCTTGCCCACCAATTTTGCATCCAATTGTGCCAGATCGGTCCCGAAGCGCCAAAAGACCATGTGCGCTGAATCGCCGTCACCATGATCTTGGACGTAGGCTGGCGAGTAACCCAGCAGGTCCCCGGCGCCATTCGCCCCCATGAGCATGATCGCGTTACCTATCCGGTCTGGCAATAAGGATGTACTAGATGCAAGAACTACCCCCCCGTGTGACACTTCGCAGATGCGCGCAGGCATGAACTGTTGTCCATATTCACCAAGGGCGACGAACAGCCTGTTTTCGGCGTTGTATAGAGCAGTGGCTGCGTAACCATATTGTCCCAGCGGGTCAATGGTCAATTCCCAGTCCGGTTGACCATAAACATTCGTGGCGATCAACAAACCGATGGCTATGGAGGAATACGCGCTCATCATTGAAGGCCACCAGGGGTTAACTCATATCCGAGAAGGCCGTATCGTATTTGTGCGGCATGCATACCATAGGTAACTGAAGGGTTCCCCGGAGACGGCAATAGAGCACCGACCAAGAGGCAGTCAAAGAATATCTTGCTTGGACAATACTCTTGCCGGATCTTGGTAATGCCCAGCCAAGTTCCATTGGTGGTGGCATTTCCCGTCCAATAAGCCATTTCCGTGGCATCTAGGCATGGGAAAGTCGATGGATTGTTCATTCTTGCTGAGAAAAACAGCGTTTCATGTACGCCATTATTGTTCGGCGTGTTACTCGCGACGAAGGAGTCTTTCCAGTAGATTTTCTTGTCGGAAATATTGGTGGGCAGGAATGAAGCCTCCCATGTTTCCACGCTATAAGCATATTGGCCAGGAATATAGTCGAATATATTGGCCGCATTGATTTTAGTCCGAATTACCACTTCGGCACTGAGGTGGCTGCATGGCATGCCCGGCTGATAAGAACTGTTCCAGGAACAGGAATAACCCGGAGGATAGCTCGCATCGGGTGGGTTGTTGTAGCTTCGATCGGCTGCACTCCCGAATTGGCAAATCACCAAGATGTGCCTGCCATTGAGCACTTCCTGTGTTTCCACAACGTCTACATACAAGAGGGTTCGCGTATCATTGACAAGGGCGGTCACAGCTTGCTTAAGCTGGGCATAGGCATCCAGCAGTGTACCTTCCGGTATGGTTGCTGAACTCAAGTCAATAGGGAGTATTAGCGTATCGGTGGAAGTCTCAGAATACTCCGCCCAGATTTTGGCGGTACTGTAATTTATCCCGGCCTCTAAATACCACACGGCGCTATCCGAGGTGATCGGGGCATTCTCCCGTTCAAAGGTGCGGTGCGTGGCTCGCGCCACAAAGTCCCTTACGCGTGGAGTTACGTCCACCTTGGCCATGCGTCTTCGATGGCCAGCGGGACCTGCTCCTTCTGGCAGGCCAACAGGCCGGTAACCAGGATCATCCATGCAGTAGTTTTAAGCGTTTCCAGGTGGGTGTTGGGTGTTGTGTTTTGGGTGTTCGCTTCATTTGAGGACACGATTGGTTCATGCGGCCAAGTTACTGTGGAATCCTTGGGCAAATGGCATGCGCTCGCACCTGCGGCTATCCTCCGAATTTGCAGCGCATATTTTGTATCACTGTAAGGACAAGGCTATCCCCTGTTCGTACCTGCTACGGTACCATTTACCGCCCACATCCCTGTTGATGGTGGCCGTGAATGATCCCTCTCTCAAATGCGTCCCATGCTTGGCTTGGTGTGCGCACCCGAATTTTTCCCTGATCCTTGTCTTTGGTCAGGGTGCGCCAGTATCGGGCATGCGCGTACCAAGGGCTATGGACTACCCGGCCATTTCGGACGGCAGCCATGATTCCAGGGCGGGTGCGAATTGTAACGCCGTTATCACTCCGCGAACTGCAGGTCGTACAGCTTTCGGTAGGCCCCCTCCATCGCAAGCAACTCCTGGTGTGTGCCTTGCTCAATGATCCGCCCCTCGCCCACCACCAGGATGCGATCGGCTTTCTGGATGGTGCTGAGCCGGTGGGCGATGACAATGCTCGTGCGCCCTTGGGTGATCTTTTCGGTGGCGTGCTGGATCAGTTGCTCGCTGTGGCTGTCCACGCTGCTGGTGGCCTCGTCCAGCACCAGCACCTTCGGTGCGTTCACATAGGCCCTGATGAATGCCAGCAGTTGCCGCTGGCCCACGCTGAGGATGGCGCCGCGCTCGCGCACGCTGGTGTCGTAGCCCTGCGGCAATTGCATGATGAATTCATGCGCACCCACCGCCTTCGCGGCCGCCACCACTTCCTCGCGGC
This sequence comes from Cryomorphaceae bacterium, assembly GCA_044463585.1. GTDB lineage: Bacteria > Bacteroidota > Bacteroidia > Flavobacteriales_F > PHOS-HE28 > PHOS-HE28. The sequence continues at coordinate 256 of JBIQMI010000227.1, read as the reverse complement.
TGATGCGCTCATCGTTGAGGGTGATGTTGTTGTGCACCGTGTCACTGAACAGGAATACGTCCTGCAGCACCACCGAGATGCTCTTGCGCAGCTCGCGGAGCTTGTACGAGCGGATGTCCCGGCCATCCAACAGCACGCTGCCCTTTTGGTATTCGTAGTCCCGGCTCAGCACGTTCACGATGCTGCTTTTCCCGCTGCCCGTGGGCCCCACAAGCGCGATCATTTCCCCTGCCCTTGCCCGGAAGGTGATGCCCTT
>JBIQMI010000226.1:0-5424 GCA_044463585.1 Cryomorphaceae bacterium | reverse complement strand
CACCTTGTCGGCCCAGCTCGATGGCGGGCGGGTGAGCAAACTGCTGGAACAATACGATTCCCGCGGCATGCTGGTGAAGAACACCCAGGATGCCTGGTACTACGTGCTGCACGAGGCCCTGCGCAAAAGCGCCGATGTGGCCGCACTGGATGCACCCCTGCTGATCTTGGCCTACGACCCTGTTAAGGACGAACTGCAGATCGTGGCCACATCGGACGAGCAACCTGCGCTGCGCGAAGCCTACCGGGGCGAAGCGGCAAGGATCGCACGCACGCTGTTGGAGGCAGCAGATCCGGACCCGCTGCGTTCGTCAGTGGCGAATGAATTGATCGCGCTCGATCCCGTGAACGACCATACCGGTCGAATGACCGGCCTGCTGTTGGCCACGCAACCCTTGGCACCGTTGGAAAAAGCGGCGATGTACGCGCTGGCCAAACAGATCGGTCTGGCCTTGCTGCTGTTCGCGGCGCTGGGCTTGTTGCTGTTCCGCAATGTGGCGCGCCTGGTGCAGCACAAGGAACAACAGCTCAGCAGCTTGCAGGAGCACCAGCAGGACATGGCCCACAGCATGGCCTATGCGGGCAAGATCCAAACCTCGTTGATCCCACCGCCCGAGCGCTACGCCGAGCAATTCGCGGATTTTTTCGTGCTGAACCGGCCGCGCGACGTGGTGAGCGGCGATTTCCATTGGTACCACCGGATCAACGCCGATGAATGCCTGGTGGCCGCGGCCGATTGCACGGGCCATGGGCTACCGGGCGCCATGATGGCCACCGTGGCCTGTTCGCTGCTGAACGACCTGGCGCGCGAAATGCGCTACCACGAGCCCGCCGCCATGCTCGCCGAACTGAACCGGCGCATGATCGACGCCCTGCACCAGAACGGACAAAAGAACGGCGCGGGTGATGGCATGGACATCGCGCTGTGCCGGATCGACCAGGCCAACAACGAGATCCTGTTCGCCGGCGCATTCCGCCCCTTGTACTGGCTGCACAAGGGCCAGCTCTCCATCATCAACGGCGACCGCAGGCCGGTGGGCGGTGCGCATTATGGCTACGAGCGCCAATTCACCGTGCACCGCCTGGCCTACCACCCCGGCGACAGGATCTACCTGTTCAGCGACGGCTATGTGGACCAGTTCGGCGGGCCCGACAAGCGGAAGTTCATGCCCGCAAGGCTGGAAGAATTGCTGCTTTCCGTGCAGGACAGGCCGATGCAGCAACAAGGCGAAGCCATCGACCGCGCTTTCCTCGATTGGAAAGGCGCGCTGCCGCAGGTGGACGATATATGCATGCTGGGCCTGGCGGTCTAAGGCCTCAGATCTTCGCCGGCCGTTTCCAGAACAGGTCCTGGCTGTCCGCCGAATTGCGCATGGCATCGATCACCGTGGTCAACGGCTTGGTGAAGATCCACGGGTAGTCCACCTCGCCGAGCATCTCGCGGATCGGGTAGGCCAAGTGTTCCTCCTCCGTGGAAAACTGCGCATCCACACCGGGTTTGTTGCCGCGCGGGTCGAGCCGGAACCAGCCGGTGCCCTCCAGGTACACCGCGTTCAGCCCGTGCAGCGCGTGCCCCGATTCCATGTTGCCCTTGCGCGTAACGCGCTGGTAGCAGAAGCCGCAGGGAATGCCCATGCCGCGCAGCAGCGCCGCCAGCAAATGCGATTTGGCGAAGCAGATCCCCTCGCCACAGGCCAATGTTTCCTCGGCAGAAACCGGCACGGCCGGATCACCGGTATCGAATGAATGCGCAATGGTGTCCCGCGCCAGCACAAAGGCGAGTTCCGCCCGTTCGCGGTCGGTGCTCCCCTCCTGTTTTATCTTTTCGATCGCCGCATGCACCAAGGGCGTATGCCATTCGATGATCCCCGGCACTTCGGCGAGGTAATCCTCCAACCGCGGGCTTTCAGGTTGCAACTTCATTCCATGCCACTTTCCATTTCCAACAAACCTTCGCGCCAAAGGTGCGCAGCGCCACGAAATGCGGCGGCGACGCTGCTGCCGGAATGCAGAACCACGGATCCACACGGATTGACACGGAGGTTGCGCGGGTTTGAAGTGGGTGCGGGGACCATACAGTGCGCAATTTGGCACATTGGCAATTTGGCGAATTGCATTGGCCGGGCCTTTGGCCCTCCGAATAAAACCAACAGGGACGCCCTTGATCCCGACGCTGGGGAATGGTCCAAAATGCCCACGCTTTCGAACCCAGCCGCGTGCTGCAATGCATAAACCGCGTGCCAACTAGCGCAGCCCTTCTATATTTGGTCGCTCAACCCTGCGCAACGGGTTGGAACCCCCAGTACAGCATGGCATCGAAAAGCGAGTTGATCGCACAAATGGAGGCATTGCTTCAGGGCGCCGATGTGGAACAATCGGCCGAAGCAGTGGAGACCTTGAAGGAGGCGTACGAAAGCATTGTGGCCAAGGAAAAAGCCGAGGCCGAGGCGCGTGCCGCCGAAGAGGCCCCGGCCGAGGAAGAGCCCGCGCCGGAGGAGGAGCGGATCGGTCCGCCCCCTGCCCCTGCGCCCAAGCTGCCCGCCGAGGATCTACCACAGCCCATGGAATCGGCCAGGCTGAACGACGAGGCCGACAAGCGTTTCAAGCAACTGCTCGACGCTTTCAACACCAAGGTGAACGACATCCGGCGCCAGCGGCAGAAAGAGGAAAGCGACAACCTAGCCGCCAAGCAAAAGCTCATGGCCGAGCTGCGCGAACTGATCGCCAACGAGGAGAACATCGGCAACGCGTTCCAGCGCTTCAACGAACTGGGCGAGCAATGGCGCACCGTGGGCCCCATTCCCCAGCAAAGCTTCCGTGAGCTGCAGCAGGAGTACAACCAGTTGCGCGAGGACTTCTTCTACCACATCCGCATCTACAAGGAGCTGCGCGACCACGACCTGCGCAAGAACACGGCCCTGAAACAGGCGCTGGTGGCCGACATGGAGGCCGTGCAGCGGGTGGACAGCGTGCGGCAGGCCGAGGCACTGGTGAAGGAATACCAGGACAAATGGCACCAGATCGGGCCGGTCATGCGCGAGGACCGCGAAGCGGTGAACAATGCGTTCTGGAGCGCCACGCGCATGGTGTACGACCGCATCAACGATTACTACAAGGCGCGGCGTGCCGAGCATGAGGCCAACCTGGCCAGCAAGCAGGCCTTGGTGGAGAAAGTGAACGAACTGGCCAAACAGGCCAACAACGTGGGGGCGGGCGAATGGAAAACGCTCACCGACCAAGTACTGGAACTACAGAACGCGTGGAAGAGCATCGGCTTTGCCACGAAGAAGGACAACGAGCGCGTATGGCGCGAATTCCGCGATGCGTGCAACGCCTTCTTCGACCTGAAGAACGCGCACTATTCAGCGTTGAAGGCGCAGTACAAGGCCGCCCGCGACAAGAAGGAATCGCTGATCGGCGAGGCCGAAAAACTGAAGGACAGCACCGCATGGCGGCAAACGGCCGACAAGCTGAAGGCCCTGCAGCAACAATGGAAAGAGGCCGGCCATGCCGGGCAGCGCGATGAGCACCGCCTGTGGGCCCGGTTCCGCGAGGCATGCGACGCCTTCTTCAAGGCCCGCAGCGCCAACTTCGAGCAGCAGGACGCCGAGCAGGCCGAACATGCCAAGGCCAAGGAAGAGTTGATCGCGGAGATCGAGGCATTCGCCCTTACCGGCGACCGCAACGCGGACATGGAGAGCCTGAAGGCCTTCAGCACCCGCTGGGTGAATGGCGGCAGGGTATCGCCCCGGCAGTACGACAAGCTGAGCGCCCGCTACCGTGCCGCGCTGGACAAGCAGTACGACCAATTGAAGATGAACGAGGGCGAGCGCCGCCGCGCACAATTCCAAAGCCGCGTGCAGGACCTGGCCTCGGCCCCCGACGGCAAGGAACGCATCGAACGCGAGAGCCGCTTCGTGAAGCGCAAGATCGAGGAACTGGAGAACGAGGTGCGCCAAGGCGAGGAGAACATGGGCAAGTTCAGCTTCAAGAGCGCGGCCGGCGAAGCGATGAAACGCGAAATGGAAAAATCGCTCGACCGCACGCGCCAGGACATCCATCGCCTGCGCGACCAGCTCAAGCAACTGCGCACCGAACTGCGCGCACCGGTGCCCGCCGCGGAAACGCCCGCCGCCAAGGAGGACAATGCTTGACCCGAACACAGCTTTCACCTAAAACCAAATAATTCATGGCAGTACTGAAGGAGTTCAAGGAGTTCGCGATGAAGGGCAACCTGGTCGACATCGCGGTCGGTTTCGTGATGGGTGCCGCGTTCACGCGGCTCGTCACGGCTTTCACCGGGGGCATTGTTACCCCATTGATCAGTATGATCACTGGTGATGTGAACTTCGACCGGTTGAAATTGGTGCTGCGCGAGGGCACGCCCGAAGTGACCGATGCTGCGGGGAATGTGACCACGGAAGCCGTGGCCGAGGTAGCTGTGTTGTACGGCGAATTCCTCACGGCCAGCATCGATTTCCTGATCGTGGCCTTCGTGATGTTCCTGATCGTGAAGGGCGTGAACAAGATGAAGCAGCCGGAAGCGCCCGCGGCACCTGCCGGACCCACCGAGGACCAGAAGCTGCTGATGGAGATCCGCGACCTGCTGAAGAAAGGTTGATCCCGGCGCACGCCCAAAGGAACCCCGGCCACCACCGGGGTTCTTTTTTGCCTGTTCTCAAGGCCTGAACCGGTGCGTGCCCTGCACGGGGTCGAAGCTTACGCCGCTGCCGGCGAAGGCGCGCTCCAACTCTCCGCTTTTTATGGCCTCCTGCGGACTGCCGTGCCACAAGGCACCGTCACTTCGCAGCAGCAAAAGCGCGTCGCACATGTCCAGGGCCAATTGCAGGTCGTGTGAGCTGAACAGCACGGTCCTGCCCGCTTCGCTCGCGCTTTGGCGCAGCACGCGCACCAAGGCCGCGCGGTTGGGCAGGTCCAGGAACGCGGTGGGCTCGTCCAGCAGGATCACGGGCGTTTGCTGGGCCAATGCCCTTGCGATCAGTGCCTTTTGGCATTCGCCATCGCTGCAGGTGGCCAGGGCGCGCTTTGCCAAATGCGCCACACCCGCCTGTTCCATCGCGCGGTGCACCAGTTCATGGTCTTGCGGGGCTAGCTTGCCCCATGGGCCGGTCCACGGTTGCCGTCCTAGGCCCACCAGCGTGCGCACATCGAGCATGCCGGCCCGTGGCCTGCCGGTAAGCACCATGGCCACGTGCCTCGCGCGTTCGGCCGCGGACATGCCGGCCACCGGCCGCCCACCGATCTCCACGGTGCCGCCCAGCGCCCGCTGCAGCCCGGCCAGCGTGCGCAACAAGGTGCTTTTACCGATGCCGTTCACGCCCAGCAGCGCGGTAAGTGTGCCGGGTGCCAAATGCAGATCGATACCGCTGAACAGCGGTTTGCCGTGGTAGCCCACCGCCAGTGC
>JBIQMI010000225.1:0-5477 GCA_044463585.1 Cryomorphaceae bacterium | reverse complement strand
ATGAACCTGATCGATCCCGGCCGCGCGCGCGCCGGCCATATCGGCGTGTATGCTATCGCCGATCATCAGGCTCTCGCCCGCCTTGGCCCCGGCCGAGCGCAAGGCATGGCGGAAGATCCGCGCAGATGGTTTCGCCACCCCGGCCATTTCACTGGTCAACACCACTTTGAAAAAATGCCGTAGCCCGCAACTGTGCAATTTCAACTCCTGCGTTTCGGTGAACCCGTTGGTGATCACGTGCAGGTTGAATTGCCCATGCAACGCCCCCAACAGCTCCATTGCACCGCGTACCAGCCGGCCGCGCCGCGGGCATTGGTCCATGTACAACCGGTCCAGAAGCGCCGCCTTGGCCGTATCCTGCACGCCGAATTGGGCCAATGTTTCGCGAAAGCGCAACGCGCGCAGCACCTCTTTCGGTATTTCGCCAAGGTCCAGCCTGGCCCACAGTCTTTCATTCACCTGCTCATACACGGAAATGAACCGGTCCGGCGTGATATGGCCGTACACCGCCAAATGCGCGTTGCAGAGCTCCCCGAGCACCTCGCGCGAATTCGCCTTGAAATCCCAAAGCGTGTGGTCAAGATCGAAGAAAAGGTGCCGGTATTTCATTCGGTGAACTTCCATACGGCACTCAATACAAAAGCCCAGGCCGCCACGGCGGCAAGAAGCAGGGGCAGCGTGCGCTTGTCATGATGGAAATACCGTGCGGCCAGCAGGGCGGTTATGGGTACTGAGAGGAATGGAGTGAACACGAAAACAAATCCCTTGGCCCCGTACTTCATCTTCACCTTAACAATGAAACGGTTCATCCTGGTGAACATCCGTTTCGGTTCGCGCCCCTCGGCAATGGCCTTCTGCCGCTTTTTCGATCTGCTTTTGGCGAGCCACTTGCCGATCTGGCTTCCCAAGGGGTAGCACACCAATACGCCCAGCATGCCCCCCGCTGCGGTCAGCAGCACCGTTTCCAGGTAGTTGTGCTTGAATTGATAGGAAACGATGGGTGCGAACAGGAACTTCAATGCCCCGGAGAGGATGACAATGCCGGCATGGTGGAGCTTCATGGCTATGCCTTGTTGCCGTAGGCCAGATCGCCTGCGTCCCCAAGGCCGGGCACGATATAGGCCTCAGCCGTCATTTCCTCGTCCACCGCGCCCAACCAGAAATGCGTGCTGGGCGGCAGGTGTTTCCGGGCGAACTCCACGCCTTCCGTGCTGGCGATCACCGATACCACGTGGATGGCCTTTGGTGTGCCCATGCGCAGCATGGCCTTGTACACCAGCACCATGCTCAACCCGGTGGCCAGCATGGGGTCACTGATCACCAGCACGCGGTCATCGATGGAAGGGCTGCTGAGGTATTCCACCTCCACGTCGAAACCCTCTTCGCCCTTGCGGTGCTTGCGGTAGGCGCTTACGAAAGCGTTATCTGCCCGATCGAAATAATTCAACAGGCCTTGGTGAAGCGGTAAGCCGGCGCGCAGGATGGTGCACAGTACGGGCTGGTCCACCGGCAATGAGGCCGGGGCGATGCCCAAGGGCGATACCACCTCATGCGCTGCATACTCCATTGTGCGGCTCAGCTCATAGGCGAATATTTCGCCAAGCCGCTCCAGGTTGCGCCTGAACCGCATGGGGTCCTTCTGCACGTCCACATCTCGCAATTCGGCCAAGAATCGGTTGGCCACGGAATTTCCTTTGTTCAGCTCCACCACCATGGGTCAAGTTTTCATGTGCCGGATCAACGGCGGAAGACGGTTCATCAAAGCTCGCAAATAAAGCACCTGCCGCGCACCAAAGCCTGCATAAAACCGCGCCAACTCGGGATCGTTGCCTCCTGCAAAGTCGAGCACCGCACAATGTCCGGCCCTTTCGTGTATCACGGCGTCGAGCAGCGCATGCATTGCGCCAACGGAGCGGCCTTCTTGCAAGGCAACGCCTTTCAGGAAGATCACACGGCCCGTGAATTCAACGAACCATGCCGCCGCCACCGCGCGGCCTTCGTGCATGGCCATGCGACCGAAGCCGCTCCCGTTGGTGGCTGTTGCCGCCAGTATCCGTTCCATGCCGGCACGGGCACGGCCGCCCACGCGCCATTTCGCGAACTGCGGCGATCCCGTAATGAACCGCCCGACCTCCGCAGGTCCACCACGTTCGACCTGCACGCCACAACGCATGGCCTTGCGGACGTTGCGCCGGTGATTCACCGTATAGGCCGCTCGCAGCTTGTTCTTGTCGCCCTCCAGCCCAAGCACGTGATTAATGCGCTGTTCAAACCTGAAACCCGGCAGCTCTGGCGGAATGGCCAGGTCCAAGCAAATGTCCGCATAGCGGAACTCCGATGGGACGGATCTCAGCAATTCCTTGACGACTTTCCCCCGCCCATTGCCGAAGGGGCCCGCATGCTGCAGCATGAAAGGCTGGTACAAATAGCGGATGCCATATTTCCTGCGCCATACCAAGGGAAAGAGCGTTCCGCTCCGCGGGTCACGGAGCGCTTCCCAAGCGGGCGCCACAGCTTGCAACGCGCTGCTCGTGCCGTACCAGGCCGCATTGGCGGAAGAAGCAATGGCCAGGTCCCATTGGGCCATGTCGATCTGGTCATGTGCCAAATGTTCCATCATGGCCTTGCATACGGGATCAGTTCCTCCGCCAACTTTTCCCACCCGGCCTCATCGCCAAAGCCGCTGATGAACCGCTCATGCCAAACGGTCACCAGTTCACCGTTCACGGCGCGCACCGCATCGATCACGCGTTTCCCGTGCTCCACGGCCTGGGCTGGATCCAAACCCATCTTGTATGCCAAGGCACTGTCCATGATTGCGAAAGGGTGCACCATCAATGGCAATTCCTCTTCGCTCCCAAGGTCGTAGAATGGAAAAGGCGTGCAAGTTCCCGCCCGGAACCCCGGTTGGTCCGCCAAGCCCATACTATGGTCATGCTGGATACCCGCTTGCACCAATTCGCGTTGTGTGGCCCCCAGTTGCATGCGCAGGAAATGTTGGCGCGAATGGATGACCGGACGACCAAGAACAGCTTCCAACCGCTTTTTCTGCCGCGCGATCAAGCCCGCCTGCGCGGAACTGGCATAAGCAGGATGCAGGCCTATTTCGGCGGTTGCGGCCAGCTGTTCCAGGAGCTCACGCATATATGGGTGCTCCGGCGGCACGGCATGATCATGGCGGCCCCGATCGGCTGCCAGCACATTGAACAGCACCGTGGCACCGGACTCCGATGCCAGTTGGGAAAAACGCTGGTGCACGGCATAGGGATCGGTTGCCCTGCCCCCCAGCACCTTGGCCCGGTATGCTAATCGGCCGACCCTTCCTTTTATGAGGTCCTTGGCCGCGCTCCCCATGGATCGCCACCATTCGCGGCCGAGGTACATGGCGCCATTGTCCATGTCCATAGTGGCCATGTGGCGGTATGCCCTTTTCATTGGCGGCAGAACGGGATCCAGTGTGCGCCATGCCTTTTCGAACTCCAACAGCCATTCGTCCACAACAGGCTTGTACAAATCGCCGGACCGGCTCATCCGCAACGCGCGGCTGATGGGCCTACCGTGGCCGTCCCGTGCGATGGGGCCATATTCCTCCACGCGCGCCAGCATCCAAAATGCTGCTGCAAACAGATCGAACCGTTGATCGGTTCCTCCTTGGCTGGCCATGTCGGGAGGATCCGAAAGCCCTGTAGCCTCCAAGAGACCCTGGGGCTTAATGCACATGGCCCCCGGAGCCGTTTTCGCGCCGTAGATCAACTTCGCCGCTGCGGCCTGGTGCAATTCCTGCAATGTGGCCACTTCGCGGGCAGGCCAACCGGCCATGCGGGCCAGCACATGATGGATGATGTACCGCGACCGCGGTCCAGGCCGCTCAATGAAGTAAAGGACCTCGGCCATGAACGGCACCGAAGGTAACCCCGGGCGTGCCTCAGCAGGCCTGCAACAGCGTTGAACAGATCAGTTCGGCGGCACGGCCGTTGCCGAAGATGGGCGGGCAGGCCGGCATGCCGCTACGCATGAAACCGTCCACGGCCTGGCTGATCCGCACTGGATCGGCATCGGCCAGCACCGCCTGGCCACGCTCCACCAGCTCTACCCATTCGGTCTCTGGCCGGAGGACAACAACAGGCTTTCCGAAGAAGTACGCCTCTTTCTGCACGCCTCCACTATCGGTGACCACCAAGCGGGCATCCCGTTCCAAAGCGATCATGTCCAGGAAGCCAACAGGCGGGATCACACGAACCGCCTTACCGCTTTCCAGTCGCTGGCGCAAGGCCGTTCCCAAGTGGACCTTCAACTGTTTGCCCGTCCGCGGATGAAGGGGCAATATGATCGGCAGGCCATGCACATCATGCATGTCCATTAAACTGTTGAAGATCGCGTTGAGCCGAATCGGATCATCGGTGTTATGGTCGCGATGGATGGTGGCCAGGAAATAACCGCCAGGCGGCACCTTTGTGGTGGCCAGTACGGTGGAGCGCTCCGCTGCCAGCGCCGCGAAACGCATGCTGTTGTCATACATCACATCGCCGCTGTTCACTACCTGCGGCCGGTCGGCGCTGGCCGGTCCCGCGCCATTCACCACAAAGCCTTCGCGCTGCAGGTTGTCCATCGCAGTTTCGGTTGGGCAGAACAACCATGTGCTGCAGTGATCGCAAAGCACACGGTTGATCTCCTCGGGCATCGATTTATTGTACGACCGCAACCCGGCCTCCACATGCGCGACCGGCACATGCAATTTGGCCGCTGCCACCGCGCCGGCCAATGTGCTGTTCGTATCGCCGTACAATAGCACAAGGTCGTGTTCGCCCTTGGCCAGCACCTGTTCAATGCCTTCGATCATGCGTGCCGTCTGCACACCGTGCGAAGCGCTTCCAACGCCAAGCATGATGTCCGCCTGGGGAATGCCGAGTTCCTCGAAGAAGACCTGCGACATGTTGGCATCGTAATGCTGGCCGGTGTGCAACAAGGTTTCCTTGATCCGGCCCCGGAACGTGGTGGCCACAGCATGGCTGATGGCCGCGGCCTTGATGATCTGGGGGCGCGCACCTATCACGGTGAGCATGCGCAGGGGTGAACTCATTCAATGCAATTGCCCGTTGTCGGCAAAACTGTAGTAGCTGTCCGCGGTGATGATCAAATGGTCCTGTACCAAGATATCGAGCATCCTTCCACCTTCCACCAATTTGCGGGTGAGCCTGATGTCCTCTTCGCTGGGGCGCAATTGCCCGCTTGGGTGGTTGTGGGCCACCACGATACATGATGCACTGCGCTCCAGGGCATGCCGGAAAATGAGTTTTGGATCGGCCACGGTACCATGGATGCCGCCGCTGCTCACCTTGCGTTTTTCCACGATCCGCAATCCGCGATCAAGCATCAGCATCCAGAATTCTTCGTGGGGCAGGTCCGCCATTACCGGGTGGAACTCTTCAAATGCCAGCCTGCTGGAATGGATCCGGGGCCGCTCGGCACTGGTCTGC
>JBIQMI010000224.1:0-5486 GCA_044463585.1 Cryomorphaceae bacterium | reverse complement strand
CGTGCAGCCATTTTTCCAAGGCCCGCCGTAGATCCGCTGCCGTGCGCACTTCCACTGCTGCACCGGCATCGATCAGGCCTTGTGCTTCCGGGAACTTCTTGTGCTTCGGCCCGAAAAGCACGGGCACGCCCCACGCCGCGGCCTCCAGCAGGCTGTGGATGCCATCGGTGAAGCCGCCGCCCACATAGGCCACTTGTCCGTAACGGTACAGCCGCGCCAGCAGCCCCATGCGGTCCACCAGCAGCGTGCCTTGGGGCTCTATGCCCAACGTGGCCGCCACATTCCCGGCGGGGCTGCCCTCCAATTCGCTCCAGCGGGCCAGCGGTTTCGGGAAGTGCGCTTCGATCGCCAGCAATTGTGCTTCCTGCAGTTCATGCGGCGCCACCATGCACTTCGGTGCCTTCGATCCCATGGCCCGCAATGCCGCGGCAAGCAACTGCTCATCGGCCGGCCACGTGCTGCCGCATACGAGCACGGGACCATTGCCGACGAAGGCCTGCGCCAGGGGCAGCTCCTCCCCGTGCCGGCGAATGGCGGCCACCCGGTCGAAGCGGGTATCGCCGCCCACCTCGGCGCGCCCGCCCACCAGCGGGGCGATCAGCTGGCGCGAGGCCTCGTCCTGGCTGAAGATGCGCGTATAGCCCTTCAGCATCCGGCGCCAAGCACCGCCGTACCAGCGGAAGAACGGCTGGTCTGCCCGGAAGAGCGCCGATAGCAGGTAAGTGGGCACGCCGTGGCGGTGCAGCGCCGCCAGATGGTGGTACCAAAATTCATACTTCACGAAAATGGCCACACGCGGCCGCAACAGCCGTTGAAGCCGTTCGGCATTCGCATGGCCATCGGGCGGCAGGTAATCCACATGCGTCACCAGCGGGTTGGGCCCATCGGCCAAGTGTTTCCGTGCTTCATGGCCGCTTGGGCTGAAAAAGGTGAGCAGCACCGGCAGTTCCGGCCGTTGCACTTTTATCGCCTCCAGCACGGGCCTGCCCTGCTCAAACTCGCCCACGCTGGCGCAGTGCATCCATAGGCAGCCCTGCAGGCGCGGTGTCGCTTCTTCCAGCCGCTGCCACAGCGCCTCGCGCCCTTTCACCCAGGCCCTGGCCTTTGGATCCCACAGCGCCGCTGCCCGCACCGCCGCATGGTACGCCCCTGTGCCCAGGTCGTACAACAGCGGCATCAGCGGTAGTACTCGCGGTTGTCGCGCCGCTTGTAGATCGGGAACGTCCAGCCGAAGCGCAGGCCGTTCAACCCGTCCACATGCTGTCCATCATCGGCCCGGCCTTGGTCGAAGTTCCATGGGCGCAGCGAATGGGTGAATGCCACGTTCACCTCGAAGCCCACGATGAAATTCACCAGCCGGTTGTTCCCCATATGCTGGTAGCCGGCGAAGAACGTGCCCATGGGGCCGGCCGTAAGGCGGTCGTATCCCTTCAGGTATTCGCCCTCCAGCGCGGGCAGCACATCGTTCTGGTGCTGCACCAACAGTTTGTGGAACATCCAGCCGGCACCGAGCTTCAGCAAAATGCCGCTGTTCGGGTTCGGGCCCACTACGGGTATCACCTTGCCCGCGAAGGCCAGCACGGTGTAGCCCCGTTCAAAAAGAAGGATGCTCGCCGGTTGGCCGTCCTGGTTCACCACCACGCCGTTGCTTGTGGTCATTTCGCGCAGTATGCTGCGGTCCACCACTTTGTTGCCGAATATGTAGCTGCCCTCCAGCCCCAGCGAGTAGTTGCTCTTGAACTTCACCGAGGCGCTGAAGCCCAGGTTGCTGTTGGCCCCGAATTGCTGCGCCAGGTCGCCGCCCGGCACTTGGTAGGCATAGCTGATGGTAAGCGGCACAATGGTGATGGTGGTATCCTGGATACCGCCTTGGGCGTACAGTGATGCAGTAAAAACGATGCCGACCGCGTGAAGCAAATGCCGCATGTGTCCCATTCCGTGCGAAAGTAGCATCATGGACCGTTGTCTGGTCCAATTGCATAGGGTCACCTAGAGCGCAACGGATCGCATGAGCATCCTTAATGGAACCCAACATCTGCGGCTGACATCGACACAATTGCTTTCAGCCATCAGAACCCGGTAACCATCAACGCGAATAAGTCTGACAACCATAGCGAGGTTGATGATGAATGACCGATGGCATCGATAGAAGCGCCCAGACCCCAAATTGGTGCAAGTCGACAAGACCGAGTTATTGCCGGGTTTGTACGAGTTCGTTGCTGTGCTTAACAACGGGCAGATCATGCGCCATTTCGAAGCATTCGATGAACCTCGCGTGGTCAATGCAGACTTCGCCAACTTCATCAATGTGAACATATACCCGGTTCCAGTGAAAGGCCAAGACTTCGCCATGGACATCGATTTGCTGGCTCCAACCTCCGTAGGCATCACAATTGTGAACAACATGGGCAAGGAATACTATTCTGAACAACTAAATTTCGACTCCCCTGGGAAACACAAGCACGTAGTTGACATGGGCTATCAATGGCCAGCAGGTATTTACCACGCAATCTTCCTGTATGGTGACGGCTCAACCACATCAAAGACTTTCAACGTGCTGGAATAAGACGAGCGAATAGTACAATGCCGCGGGCCGCTTTCACGAGAGCGGCCCGCCGCATTACCTTTAACACCAACCTTTTGAACCCCATCGGCAATGCGGCACTATAGCTTCACTCGCTACCTCTTGGCCAACCTGCTCATGGTCGCGCCATTCGCCATACCCACCGCCCAAGCCCAGCAAGCGCCAGAGGTGCTCTGGCATTTAACACTTGGAGGGTCAAGTGATGAATTTTGCCTTGGTTTGGAAATCTCATCACAAGGGCATGTGTTGGTAGTCGGCTCGAATAATTCCACCGATGGGGATATCCCGACAGCTTATGGGTTGTCCGATCTGGTTTGCGCAAATATTAACGGGGATGGAGAGTTGGTTTGGATCCAAACCTATGGCGGCTCCTTGTCGGATGGAGCATCCCATATTCGCCAAGGAAACGATGGTTCCTTGACCGTAATTGGCGCCACTGCTTCGAATGATGGAGATATCCAAGACCCGGGATACGGCGGTGCCGACATTTGGATCCTATCGCTTGACCAATCCGGGGATCTCCAGAACCAAAAGCGCATAGGCAGTAGTTCTTGGGATTATGGCTGCCAGACCATCGCGACCAACGATGGTGGGATGGTGGTGCTGGGGGCAACCGGAATAGCCGACGGCGCTATTACCGTAAACCATGGCTTCGATGACTTTTGGATCGCAAAGCTGGATCACGATAACAACATAGTGTGGCAGAATGCTTTTGGCGGCTCGAATCTCGACACGCCGTACTCCATGCTCAATACACAAGATGGAGGTTACATTATTGCGGGCTCACATGGTCAAGTGATGGGGATGTCACGGGTTACCATCCGGGCCAATTCGGTGACGGCTGGGTGGTGAAAGTGGACGACCAAGATGCATTGCAATGGCAAAAGGCCCTCGGTGGCTCGGAAGAGGACTTGCTTTCCTCGATCATCGGAACGAACGATGGAGGCTTTATCGCCTCTGGATTCACCGGGTCCAATGATGGGGATGTTAGCGGCAACCACGGGAGTGTGGACGGGTGGGTGGTGAAACTGGACAGCGGCGGCGATATCCAATGGCAACGCTGTGTTGGCGGCTCAGGAATTGATCAATTGTACTCCGTGGTGGCCACCGCGGATGGCGGGTATGTGGCCGTGGGTTCCACGAACTCCAGCGACGGCGATGTATCCGGCAGCTTGGGCGGGCCGGATGGCTGGGTTGTAAAGCTGGACAGTTTGGGCAATGTGCTTTGGGACCACTCCTTGGGCGGCAGTGGAACCGATATTTTGAGGAACATCCGCAAAACCAGCGACGGGGGCTTTGTGGTGGCCGGTGAAACCGGATCGACGGACGGGTACGCGACGGGCAACCATGGCGGAAATGACATGTGGATCGAGAAGCTTGGACCCGAGGCGGTGGGCATTCGCGAGCAACGTGCAGCCATCCCCTTGGCTGTTTTCCCCAATCCCGCACGTGATGCGATATGGGTCGAATACGAAATGAGATCCTCCGGCCAAATTCAACTGGAAGTGCAGAACGGCACCGGGCAGTTGGTATGGCAAGCCCCGCAAGGGCTCGCTCCAGCAGGCAAGCATAGGCTTGCATTCGATGCCTCGCAATTGGCACCAGGCGCTTACCACCTCCGCTTGATCACGCGCGATGGTGTTGCGGCCAGCACCTTTGTGAAGGTGGAGTGACAGGAAGCGGCCTTGGGCTATTTCCACCTCGGCAAGCGCAGTGCCCGCGGTATCGAAACCCTTGCTGCCGCTGCCCTTTCGACCGCGCAACGCTCCTGCATGCTTCGTCGTTTGCCGCCGTTGCTTCCGGCCCGTCATGCCACATGCCGCAATACCCCGCACCGGTGCCAACCGCCCCCGTTCCGGCGTTTCCACCGCTCCTTACCTTCGCCCCTTGCTTTTTCCAAGGAAAGCAACCGTTGATGCCCACCGTGCCCATGAAACCCATTCACATGGTCGACCTGCTCGGCCAATATGAAAAGATCAAGCCTGAGGTGGATGCCGCCATTCAGGATGTGCTGAATTCAACGGCATTCATCAACGGGCCCCAGGTGAAGGAGTTTGAAAAGGAACTGGCGGCGTACTTGGGCGTGAAGCACGTGATCGGCTGCGGCAACGGCACCGATGCCCTGCAGATCTCCATGATGGCGCTGGGCCTGAAGCCCGGCGATGAGGTGATCACCGCGTCCTTCACCTTCGCCGCCACCGTGGAAGTGCTGGTGCTGCTGGGCCTGGTGCCCGTGTTCGCCGATGTGCTGCCCGGCACCTTCAACCTCGACCCGGCCGATGTGGCCCGCAAGGTGACGCCCCGCACCAAGGCCATTGTGCCCGTGCACCTGTTCGGGCAGAACGCCGACATGGACGCCATGCTGGCCATTGCCCGCGAGTACAACCTGTACGTGGTGGAGGACGCGTGCCAGTCCATCGGCTCCACCCACAGTGGCACCAACGGCAAGCGCAAAAGCGGCACCTTGGGCGATATCGGCGTCACCAGCTTCTTCCCCAGCAAGAACCTGGGCTGCTACGGCGATGGCGGTGCCCTGTTCACCAACGACGATGACCTGGCCCGCAAGATCCGCCGCGTGTGCAACCACGGCAGCGATGTGCGCTACTACCACGAGGTGGTGGGCGTGAACAGCCGCCTGGACGCCATACAGGCCGCCGTGCTGCGCGTGAAGCTCAAGCGCCTGGACAGCTACGCCGCCGCCCGCAACGCCGCGGCAGCGGTGTACGACCAGGCCTTTGCAGGCATCGCTGGCCTCGCCATTCCCGAGCGGTGCAACCACAGCAACCACGTTTTCCACCAGTACACCCTGCGGGTGGCCAACGGCAAGCGCGATGCGCTGAAAGCGCACTTGGAGGCACGCGGCATTCCCGCCATGGTGTACTACCCCGTGCCCTGCCATTTG
>JBIQMI010000223.1:0-5527 GCA_044463585.1 Cryomorphaceae bacterium | reverse complement strand
GCGCCATTCATAAACATTGGCGGCCTGCCCCGTACCCACACGGCTACCTTTGGCCGTTCCATGAACATGCGCCCGATCATCGCCCTGCTGGGGCTTTTTTGCTTCCTGTCCGCCAGTGCCCAACGCCCGGGGGGCCAAGGCCCGCGCGGGCAGGCCAATGGCAAACTGGTGGATGAACAACGAAAGCCCGTGCCCTTCGCCAGCGTGAGCGTACTGCGCGGCGATAGCATCGTGGGCGGTGTACTGGTGCAGGAGAACGGCTTCTTCGAAGTGCCCGGCCTGCCCATGGGCCAATTGAAGCTGAAGGTGGCCGCCATGGGCTACGCCCCCTTCGAGCAATTGTTCAGCCTTACCCCGGCACAGCCCGTGCTGGACCTGGGCAACCTGCGCTTGGCCACGGACGCGGTGGTGCTGCAGGCCGCCGAAGTGACCAAGGAGCGCGCCACCCAAGTGCTGCAGGTGGACCGGCGCGTGTACAACGTGGAAAAGGACATCAGCGTGGTGGGCGGCGATGCCACCGATGTGATGAAGAACATACCCGGGCTGAGCGTGGACGCCGAGGGCAACGTGGAAATGCGCGGCAAAAGCCCGCGCGTGTTCATCGATGGGCGGCCCACGCTAATGACCCTGGACCAGATCGCCGCCTCCGATATCGAGCGCGTGGAGGTGATCACCAACCCCAGTGCGGCGTTCGATGCGGACGCCACGGGCGGGATCGTGAACGTGGTGCTGAAGAAGAGCACGCGGCCCGGCTTCAACGGCCAAGTGCAATTGGGCGTGGGCACCAACGACCGTTACAACGCCAACGGCAGCCTGATGATGCGCCAAGGCCGCAGCTCCTTCAGCCTGGGCGCGGGCATCGGGAAAGGCCGCCCGCCCGGCAGCGGCTACAGTTACCGCACCGACCTTGCCGACGGGCTGCCCGTCGGCTTCTTCGACCAGAACAGCGAGCGGCGCAACAACTTCCAGCGCCTGAACGCGCGGCTGGGCTGGGACTATAAGCTGAGCGTGCGCAACACGCTGAGCCTGATGCAAACAGTGCACAACATGCAGCGCGGCAGCCGCGAGGAACAATCATTCCGGTCGAGCAACGCCGCGGGCAGCACCACGGGCACGGGCAGCCAGTTGAACCTCTCGGACCGTTCCTTCACGGGCTTCAGCTCGCGGGCCGGCTTCCGGCGCACCACCACCAAGCCCGGAAAGGAATGGGGCGTGGACCTCACCTATGGCCGCAACAACGGCACCACACCCTCAAGCACCGAGCAGACCAACCTCGGCCCCGGCGGCGAATGGAACGGGCAGAGCACGCAATGGCGCGATTCCAAGGGCAACAACCAGGAGTGGACGCTGCAGGCCGACGTGACGGACGCCTATGCCGAGAACAAGAAACTGGAATGGGGCTTCAAGGCCAACCTGCAGAACCAGCGTTCCTCCATGTACGTGAGCCACATCAACGACACAATGGCGCAAGCGGTGCGCGACACCATGTTGAGCAACGCGTTCCTGATCGACACCTACGTGAACGCGGCCTACGTGAACTGGACCACCCGGCTGAACAGCCATTGGGGCATGCAGGCCGGCATACGCGCCGAGCAGAATGCCATGTACGCCGACCGCACCGACAAGGACCTTTCCTTCAGCTACAACTACCCCAGCAGCCTGGACGACCTCGGCCGGATCCTCTTCCCCTCGCTCTATTTCAGCCGCAAGTGGGATGCGCAGGAAGGCCGCCTGCAGCGCGAACTGCAGGTGAACATCTCGCGCAAGGTGAGCCGACCCAACCACTGGCAAATGATGCCGTTCATCATGCCGGTGGACGCGCGCAGCTACAGGCAGGGCAACCCGCTGCTGCTGCCCGAAATGGGCAACATCGTGGAGGTGAACCACCTGCTGCCCTTCGGCGCCAAGGGCAATTGGCTCTCTTCCGTTTATGCCCGCTTCACCAGCGATGTGATCACCAGTTACACGCTGCCCATGGCCAACGACCCGGATATCCTGCTCACCAGTTACCTCAACGGCGACCGGAACCAAGGCTACGGCTGGGAGAACACGTTGAAGCTGACGGTGTGGCCCGGCCTTGAGGCCACCCTGAACGCCAACGTGCAATGGGTGCAGATCGGCCTGAATGCCAACGGACGGAACTACACGAACACGGGCACGAATTTCGACGCCAAGGCCAACCTGCAGCAAAGGCTGGCCAAAGGCTGGACCGTGCAGGTGAACGGCGATTACGACGGCCCCCGCGTGATCCCGCAGGGCCATACGCTGGAGCGGTACAGCATGGACATAACGGTGCGCAAGGATGTGGGCCGGCACTTCTCGTTCACCGCAAGCGCCGAGAACATCTTCGATTCGCGTGGCTGGGGCTCGTACTACGATATGCCCAGTTTCCGCCAAGAGAGCTTCAGCACCTGGGGCAGCCGCGTGCTCATGGTCTCCGCCACCTGGAAGTTCGGCAAGGCCGACCAGCCGCTGTTCCGCCGCCGCAGCGGGCCACAAGAGCGCAATGTGCCCAGCACGGGCGGTGCCGACGACGGCGGGGGCGATTAGGCCCTACAGCGGGATCACCTCGAATTTGGGCGAGCCCTTGCGCCCCAGGTCATCGTAGTAATCGATGAAGTGCAGCTTGTAGAAATAGCCGTTCCGGT
Source organism: Cryomorphaceae bacterium (assembly GCA_044463585.1). Taxonomy (GTDB): domain Bacteria; phylum Bacteroidota; class Bacteroidia; order Flavobacteriales_F; family PHOS-HE28; genus PHOS-HE28. Next base: position 2,879 of record JBIQMI010000223.1, on the reverse strand, counting down.
CCTGGATGATGTACACCTGGTTGCTGTACACTTCGTACTGGCCGGTATCGAAGGAGTAGTCCTTCCAATCGTAGCCGATGATGTCCTGGTCGTTGCTGAACGGATGGGCAAGCGTGTCGTCCAGGCTTACCTGGTTGAAATCGCCGGTTAGTTGCGCCACGCGGGCACCGCTATAGCCGTTCAGCACCCCTGTAACCAAATAGGCCTGGTAGGGATCAGGGGGGCGAAATTGCTCGGTGTACTGGGTGAAGACGAAATCGTACTGCCCACGGGGCGGTGCGATGTTGAGCACGCCGCCGGTGGCAAAGCTGAAATGCGTGTATGGCCGCGATGGGTCCTTGGCCACGGCATATTCGCGCACTCCGCCGCCGTCCATGTTGGCCACGCGGAATTGGTAGCTGTCGGCATCCACGGAAAGCACTTGGATCTTCTTCAGGCCCATGGGCAGGCCCAGCGTATTGAAGCCCATGTCGAGGATGCATACCGGGTTGGCCATGCGCCAATCGCCCAAGGCCACACTGTCCGGGCGGCCATCGGGCAGGTCGATCTTCCACGTGTTGCCGAAACCCACGGTATCCGTGGGTTGGTCCATGGGGGCAGTACTGGCGTGGGCGCGCATCAGCCGCGCATAGTTCAGCCGCACCTGCCATCCATCGGGGGCGCTTTCAAAGGCCAGGTCCCAATCCATTTTGCTGTTCTGCGCCATCACGGTGCCATCGGCCAGGTTGAACCAGATCTGCAAGTTGTAATCGGGGCCCACATGCACGGCGTATTCCGCTGCATCGCCACGGGGCGCGCGGGGCACGGGCAGTTCATCCTTCATGCACCCGGCCAGCAGCATGCTGCCCAATAGAACGGCGGCCGTCGTTTGCTTCATGGTTTATGGGCGCTGTTGGTCTTCAGGTCCAAGGCCAGGCGCAGGAAGAACGTGCGGCCGGTGGCCATGGGAATGCTGCCGGCCGCGGGGCCGCTATGGGCGCCGCCGCTGCCCAGCGTGGCCTTCAGGTCGGTAACGTTGGTAATGTTCTTGCAACCCAGCTGCACGGCCAACCGCTGCCGCCACACTTGTTTGGAAACGGAAGCATCGAGCATGAGGAAGGGCGCGATGTAGCCCCGCTCCAGGTTGTCATCCTCCGTGGTGATGTAGCTCTGTTGTTCACCTTGGTACTTGGCGAATGCGTTGAGGCTCCAGCCTTGCTTGCGCCAGTGCCTGGTGGCCTGCAGGTTGGCTTGGGGCGAAAAATCGTACGGGGCCGATCCGGCCTTCACGCCCAGGGTATCGTGGCGCCCGGTGATGGAAAGGCCGGTCCCCAGGGTCCAATGGCCGGACTCCCACCCTATGCTGGCGCTGCCGCCCACGGTGCGGTACTCGCCCACATTGATGTAGGTGTACAGCAGGTTTCCCCGATCGGCCAGGGTGATCAGGTTGTGAATACGGTCGTGGAAGCCGGCGACCTCGCCCCGCAGGATGCCCTTGGGCGTGGGCTTGCGGTAGCTGAGCGAAAGTGAATAGTTGTTCGATGATTCCGCCAGCAGGTCCGGGTTGCCATGGATATCGTGGTTCACATCAACGAACATCAGGTGCAGTTCCTTGAGCGATGGTGCGCGGAAGCCCTGCGCGTACGACGCACGGAGCGTGATGTTGGTATCGAGCTGGAAGCGTGCATCCACCGATGGCACAAGGGGCGCGTTGTACTGCGTGTTGTAGGCCCAGCGCAGGCCCGGGCGCAGGATCAAGCGGCGCACGGGCTTCCATTGGGCGCTGAGGAACGCGGCGTAGTCGCCTATGGCCTGGTGCCCGCCATCCGCGATGCGTTCGCCCACCGCGGTTTCCCTGTTCAGGTCAAGGCCGGCCTCGTAGCCCAGCTTGGCGCTGTCGGGCTCGTTGGAATAGGTAGCACGGAAATTCGTGAGGGTGAACCGGGAATCATCATCCTCTCCCGGCACCTCGCGGCCCTGCAGCGTGGTGAGGTCGCGGATCCAGGTTTGGCGGGTGCGCTGGTACAGGTCGTGCGCGAGCAATGCGATGAACTGGCGCCCTTGGCCCAAGCGGCCGGTGGCGAAGACGGCGTTGTCCAGGCGGGTGGTCAAAAATTCGGAATCGAAGGCCTTCTCGTTGTACGGCGCCCTGGGCCGCCCGCGATCAATGATGCGGTCCTGCATGGCCTCGCCCTTGTAGTTCAGTGTCCACCGCGCGTTGGGCGAATACCGGTAGTTGGCGCGTGCGAAGAATTGCTCGCGCGGCTTCCAGGCCTGGTGGCGCGTGGAATCGGCCTGGCGCGTGGCGAAATCGTACATGTTGCCGCGCCCGGGGCTCCAACCGCCGAAGAAGTTGCGCCCCAGGCTGATGAGCAGGTCGCTTTTGCCGAAGCGCTTGCCCACGGCCGCCGAAAGGTTCAGGCGCCCGATCTGTTCGGCGTAGGCAATGGCCTTCGCCGAGCCGCCCGTGCCAACACTCTTGCGGGTGATCAGGTTGATGGTGCCGGCCAAGGCGTTGGTGCCGTAGTTCACGCTCAAGGGCCCTTCCAAGATCTCCACCCGGTCGATGCCGGTAAGGTCCAATTGGGCCAGGTCGAGGTTGCCATCCTGCCGGCCGATCACGGGCACGCCGTCCACAAGGATCTTCACGTTCTCGCCGCCCAGGCCGCGCATGCTCAGCGAGGTGCCCAGCATATTGTCCTGCGTAAGGCGCATGTTCAGTTCCTGCCCCAGCACATCGCCCAGGTTTTGCGCGGCCATGCGCTGGATCTGTTCGGCGTTCACCACGTGCATGCGCTGCACGGCCCTGTCCGCCGTGGTCGGCCGGTACTGTCCGGTCACCACCAGTTCAGCGAGGTTGAAGGCCTTGGCGCGCTTGAGCCGGTAATGCCGCCGTGCAT
>JBIQMI010000222.1:0-5552 GCA_044463585.1 Cryomorphaceae bacterium | reverse complement strand
TCTCAACCCTGACGCTGCCGACCGCGGTCGTTCCGCCCGCCACCACCACGCCCGAGTTGCCGCTGCTGCATTGCGAGGGCAAGGGCATACGCGCCACGGGCTACGATGCGCCGCAGGGTTTCATCGTGCGCAGTGGGTCGCAGGCCGCCACCGCCTTCACCAAGAGCGTGGGCGAGCACTTCCCCTACGTGGTGCAGCACCGCGAGGACCTGCTGAAGAACGGCGTGCTGGTACCCGACGGCGACAAGCTGCGCTTCACGCAGGACTACACCTTCAACAGCCCCAGCATGGCCAGCACCATTGTGCTTGGCCGCCCCAGCAACGGAAGAACGGAGTGGAAGGATGGGGAGGGGCGGACGTTGAAGAGCATTCAGGAGGGGCAGGCGGGTACTTGAACCGGGGATGGTGAACTTTGGCGTGTGATGAAGACCGCTGTAGAACTCTTCGAGGAGCTGAACGCCCAGGACGAGACCACCGAGGTGGAGGCGAAGGGCGCGGGGCCGATCAACCGTTCGGTGATGGAGAGCGTGTGCGCCTTCAGCAACGAACCGGACCTGGGCGGTGGCTACATCCTGATCGGGGCCAAGCGGGACGACTTGGAGCTTTTCCCGTCATACACAGCTGAGGATGTCGGCGATACGGACAAGTTGCAGAGCGATCTGGCCACCCAGTGTGCCAACAGTTTTAATGTGCCGGTAAGGCCACGCATGGAGGTGGACCAAGTGAACGGGATGAATGTGCTGGTGGTGCGGGTGGACGAACTGGCACCCGGCCAGAAACCACTGCACTTCAAGCATGTGGGGCTGCCGGGTGGGGCCTACCGGCGCATCGGGCCCACCGATCACCGTTGCACCGAGGACGACATGGCGCTGTTCTATTCGGACCGCGACACCTACGACCGCACAGTGCTGAAGCGCACCAGCCTGCAGGACATCGACCCGAGCGCGCTGGCGCTGTATCGCACCTTGCGGGAACGTGTGAACCCGGCAGCTGAAGAACTCAACTATGCGGATGCCGATCTGCTGCTGGCCTTGGGCTGCCTGGACCCCGCAACCCGGGTACACCTGACCGTGGCCGGTCTGCTGCTTTTCGGGAGCAGTGCCGCCTTGCGCCGCGAAATGCCCATGGTGCGGGCCGATTACATCCGTGTACCCGGTACCGAATGGGTGCAGGACCCCGATGACCGCTTCCGGTCTGTGGACATGCGAGGCCCTTTGATCATCCTGGTACACCGGTTGGTGGATGCCGTGTTCGCTGATCTGCCCAAGGGCTTCCGGTTGGATGAGGGTGAGGTGCAGGCCGAAAGCACGGGCCTGCCGGTGAAAGCCTTGCGCGAGGCCGTGGTGAATGCCTTGATGCACCGCAGCTACCGCGTGCACAGTCCCGTGCAGGTGATCCGCTACGACAACCGGATCGAGATCCGGAATCCCGGCTATTCCCTCAAGGCGGAGGATCAACTCGGCAACCCGGGGTCAAAGCAGCGCAATCCCACCATCGCGGCCGTCTTCCATGAGACGAACCTGGCAGAGACCAAAGGCACGGGTATCCGGGCCATGCGCCGCTTGTTGGAAGAGGCGCACCTGGCCCCTCCGACCTTCGAGAGCGACCGCGTACAGGACCAGTTCACGGCGCGTTTGCTGTTGCATCACTTCCTGAGCGAGGAAGATCTGGCATGGCTGAAGTTCTTCGACAACTACGAATTGAACGACAACCAGAAGCGTGGTCTGATCATGCTTCGGGAGATCGGTGCCATCGACAACTCCAGCTACCGGCAACAAAGCGGGGTGGATACCCTTGCGGCGAGCCAGGAACTACGGACCATGCGCGATGCCAGGCTGCTGGAAATGAAAGGCAAAGGCAGTGCGACCTACTACGTGCCCGGATCGGTATTCCCCATGCATGTGGACAGCAAGCGGGAGTCAGGGCCGGAGGATAAACTCAGCCTTGGGGGAGCAAACAAACAACCCCTGGCCACTAAGACACCACCTCCAGGCCTTAAGACACCAGCTCGGGGCCTTAAGACACCACCTCGGGACCTTAAAGCACCACCTCCGGGCCTTAAGACACCACCTCGCTCAACCACCACGGGGGGCGAGCTCGACAGGGAGGTACTTCTTGAAGCTCTGGGCATGGGCTTGAGGGAGCGGCTGGAAAAGGTCGGTCGCCGCACTGCCGACAAAGCCTGGATCGAAGACCTGGTCGTGGACCTATGCCGGGACCGCCCGTTCCGCAAGGAAGAACTGGCATTGCTGTTCAACAAGCGGGAACACTACTTCCGCACCAAGTACATCAATCGGCTCGTGCAACTGGGCCGGCTGAGGTACCTGTACCCCGAAGTCCTGAACCACCCCGAACAGGCTTACGTTGCCACCGGAAAATGAACGAAGCCGAAACCCGCGCCGAACTGATCGACCCCGCCTTGCGCGAGGCGGGCTGGGGCGTGGTGGAGGGCAGCCGGGTGCGGCGTGAGTTCAAGATCACCCTGGGGCGTTTGCAGGGCGCTGCCGGGCGGCGCAACGCGCCCGACATCGCGGACTACATCCTTGAGTACAAGGGCCGCATGGTGGCCGTGGTGGAGGCCAAACGTCAGGGCGCTGGAGTTACACAGGGAGTAGGGCAGGCCAAGAAATACGCCGACAAGCTGAAGGTGCGCTTCGCCTTCAGCAGCGATGGCACCGGGCAGTATCAAGTGGATATGCTCACGGGCCGCGAAGGACACATTGAGCGATGGCCAACGCCAGAGGAATTGTGGCGTGTGCTTCATCCTGAGCCACCAGCAGAAGCAACCACTAACGATTGGCAGGACCGCTTCGGTGCCATTCCCTTCGAGGACAAGAGCGGTAACTGGCAACCCCGCTACTACCAGGACCTCGCCATCCAGCGTGTGCTGGACGCCATCGCCGAAGGCCGTGAACGCATCCTGCTCACCCTGGCCACGGGCACGGGCAAAACGGCCATCGCCTTCCAAGTTGCGTGGAAGCTCTTCCACGCCCGCTGGAACATGCGCCGCGACGGGCAACGCCGTCCGCGCATCCTCTTCCTCGCCGATCGCAACATACTCGCCGACCAGGCCTTCAACGCCTTCAGCGCATTCGCCGAGGATGCATTGGTGCGCATCGATCCCGGCAGCATCAGGAAGAAGGGCAAAGTGCCGACCAACGGCAGCATCTTCTTCACCATCTTCCAAACCTTCATGTCAGGGCCGGGCGATACCCCGTATTTCGGTGACTATCCTGCGGACTTCTTTGACTTCATCATCATTGATGAGTGCCATCGCGGGGGCGCGAATGACGAGAGCACTTGGCGCGCCATCCTCGACTATTTCAAGCCTGCCGTGCAGCTGGGGCTTACCGCCACGCCCAAGCGCGACCAGAACGTGGACACCTACAGGTACTTCGGCGAGCCAGTGTACGTGTACTCGCTGAAGGAAGGCATCAACGATGGCTTCCTCACGCCCTTCAAGGTGCGGCAGATCAGCTCCACGCTGGACGAGTACACCTTCACCGGCGAGGATGAGGTGCTGGAGGGCGATGCCGAAGTGGGCCGCACCTACACCGAGGCGGAGCTGAACCGCGTCATTGCCATCAAGGAGCGGGAGGAATACCGCGTGAAGCTCCTCATGGGCATGATCGACCAGCAGCAGAAGACGCTGGTGTTCTGCGCCACGCAGGAACATGCGCTGGCCGTGCGCGACCTGGTGAACCAGTACAAGACCAGCACCGACCCCAACTACTGCCACCGCGTAACGGCCGATGACGGCAAGGTGGGCGAACAGCACCTGCGCGATTTCCAGGACAACGAGCGCAGCAGTCCGCTGGTGCTCACCACCAGCCAGAAGCTGAGCACCGGGGTGGACGCCCGCAACGTGCGCAACATCGTGCTGTTGCGTCCGGTGAACAGCATGATCGAGTTCAAGCAGATCGTGGGGCGCGGCACGCGCCTGTACGACGGCAAGGACTACTTCACGATCTACGATTTCGTGAAGGCGCACATGCACTTCAGGGACCCCGAGTGGGACGGCGAGCCGTTGGAGCCCGAACCGCGCATGCGCGGCGAAGGTGCTCCGTTTGCTGAGCCGGGGCCAGAGGAACCCATTGCCGACCCGCCGGGTGAGGAGGAACCGCGCCGCATGATCCGCATCAAGCTGGCCGACGGCAAGGAGCGCCGCATCCAGCACATGGCGCAGACCACCTTTTGGAACGCGGACGGCGTGCCGGTGAGCGCCGAGGAATTCATCCGCCTCCTTTTCGGGGAGCTGCCCACATTGTTCCGCAGCGAGGACGAACTGCGCGCGCTGTGGAGCCGGCCGGACACCCGCGCCAAACTGCTGGGCGAACTTGCCGAGAAAGGCTTCCCGCAGGAGCAGCTGCGCGAATTGCAACGCATCATCGATGCGGAACAGTGCGACCTGTACGATGTGCTGGCCTACATCGCCTACAGCCGCGACGTGCAGCTGCGCGAACGCCGTGCCGCGCGGGCACGCACCCATTTCGCCGGGTACGACGAACCGCAGCGCGCCTTCCTGGACTTCGTGCTACAGCAGTACGTGCACAGCGGGGTGGAAGAACTACAACCGGAGAAGCTGCCGGTGATCCTGCAACTGAAGTACAGGTCCATCCCCGATGCCACGCGCGAACTCGGCGAGGTGGCGCGGATCCGGGAGACCTTCGTGGGCTTCCAGAAGTGGTTGTATGGGTGAGAAAGGGCGCCATCGCCGTGATCGGCTTCGTGCTGGTGCTGCCGTTGTTGCTCATCGTGCTGCCCAGCATGTTGCGTTTCGTGCATGCAACACGGGGAGGGAACCAGCATCCGGGAGCCGGCCCGACGGGCACGGAAACCACGGCCTGAACAGGCCCGCATTCCCCCCGTATTTTTGCGGCCCCCCATGCCACGCATCGGCCCCATAGAACTCCCGGATTTCCCGCTCCTCCTGGCCCCCATGGAGGATGTGAGCGATCCACCCTTCCGCGCCCTGTGCAAAAGGCATGGCGCCGACCTGATGTACACCGAGTTCATCAGCAGCGAGGGATTGATCCGCCAGGCGGCCAAAGGCTTGAAGAAACTGGACATCTTTCCCGAGGAGCGGCCGGTGGGCATCCAGCTTTTCGGCGGCAGCGAGGATGCCATGGAGGAGGCGGCGCGCATCGCCGAGCAGGCCGGGCCAGAATTGATCGACATCAACTACGGTTGCCCGGTGAAAAAAGTGGTGGACAAGGGCGCTGGCGCATGCCTGTTGCAGGACGTGGATAAAATGGTGCGCCTCACCGAAAAGGTCGTGAAGGCCGTAAAGCTGCCCGTGACCGTGAAAACGCGCCTGGGGTGGAACGATCACACCAAGAACATCATGGAAGTGGCCGAACGGCTGCAGGATGTCGGCATTCAGGCCTTGAGCATCCATGGCCGCACCAGGGCACAGCTGTACAAGGGCGAGGCCGATTGGACCCTGATCGGCGAGGTGAAGAACAACCCGCGGATCCACATCCCCATTTTCGGGAATGGCGACATCAACTCGCCGGAAAAAGCGCTGGAGTACCGCAACCGCTATGGCGTGG
>JBIQMI010000221.1:0-5652 GCA_044463585.1 Cryomorphaceae bacterium | reverse complement strand
TGGCCGCTATGGAGGGCGCGGCTGATCAGGCCGAAAGGCTCGATCTCGTGCATCTGCGGCAAAGTTGGGTGTTGTGGGCCGCACCATGATCATGCCGATCCGCGGGCAGGGAGTTTGCACACCAAAGCACGACCTGCCATTACTTTCACCCACCATACCTTGAACCGCATAGCACCCAGGGACCAACGTAGGAAGCCGGCCAAAAACGCTTGGAAGCGTTGGCTGGCTTGGGTTTTCGGGTTATTGTTGCTGCTGCCCCTTGTGCTGCTTGCCTTGGTTGCGCTGCTGATCTACCTGCCCCCCGTGCAGGATGCGATCCGCGGAAAAGCGGTGGGTATCCTGCGGGAAAAACTGGGCACACCTGTGGAAATAGGGCGCATCGCGCTGCGCTATCCCCTGGGGGTCTCCATCTCCGGCGTGTACGTTCCCGAGCAGAACGGCGACACCCTGCTGTACGCTGGTGCATTGAAAACGCAGGTAAGCGTGATCGCGCTGATGCACAAGCAGATCCGTTTAGGCTCCGTGGACCTGGAAGGCCTGCGGGCCAATGTGCGGCAAGCGGCGGACAGCACCTTCAACTTCGATTACATCATCCAAGCTCTACAAGGTGACACCACCGCCAAGCCCGGATCCGATACCACGGGCGGGGGATGGGGTTTCAGCATTGGCACCGTGCGCCTTGCCGACATCGACCTGCACCTCGACCTCAAGCCATCGCAGCTGCAATTGGCATTGGGGCTCACCTCGCTGGAAGTGGATTTCGATGCCTTTGATCCGGCAGCGATGCAATTCCATGTGGAGAGCCTGGCGTTGGCCGGTGTGCGGGCCGATATGCGCATGGCCAGCGGACCACCCACGCCAGATACCTATCCGCAGTTGGAAAATCCAATGGCCGGGCTGGACCTCGCTTTCGGAACGATCGAATTGGAGCATATCGTTTTCACCATGGCCGATGTGGCCAAAGGGGACAGCCTGTGGCTTGAAATACCCAAGGGCGAGATCGTTGCGAAGGAAATGGACCTATCGCGGCAGTTCGTCCAGCTCAAGCGCATCGAGCTGAAGCGGCCCGTTTTCGGCACGCTGGCCGCCCAGCGCACCAAAACGGACACGGTGCAGGCCCAACAGGCACCGCCGTGGCTTGACCAGCACGATGGCTTCCGGTACTTCGTGCGCGATTGGGATGTGGCCGTGGGAAAGGTGGATATTGACGGCGGAAATGTGGCCATGCACACCGGTGCGGTGCGGCCCCCCGCCAAGTTGGGCGATCCCGACCACTTGGTGCTGGGCAATCTGCTGGTGCGCGTGAAAAAGCTGGTGGCGAACAACCAACAGGTATCCGCGGAAGAATTGCGTGCGGCGCTGACCACCGGCCCCGACACCTTGGGCGTGGACCTGCGCCTGCACGTGGATGCACGGCCTGACAGCATGGTGGTGCAGGGCGGGCGGCTGAAGCTGGCGGGCAACACGGTGCGCTTTTCCGCCTCGGCCATGCCCACGGCCCTTGCCGCATTTTACTCGGCCCCCGGCCAAGTGCCCATGCAGGCCGAAGTGGAAAGCAAGCTGGATCCGCGCAGGGTGCGCCCCTTGCTGGCCCGGTTGGGCGCCGCGCATTACCTGCCCACCGGCATGGACGAGCGGCTGACGGTCCATGTGGTGGCAAAGGGCCGCATGGAACAGCTTGATTCCCTGGTGGCCACGCTCAACGGCGACCAAGGCTCCGTGGTGGACCTCCGCGGTGCCATGGCCGGCCTGGACCAATGGCCGCGCAGCACGTTCGATGTGCAATTGCACCAACTGGCCTTGGGAACAGGCATCCGGCAATTGGTGCAGGCCTTCGTTCCACCCGGGACGGTCGTGCCGGGGCGGCTCAACGCGAGCGGGCATGCCACGGGCCGCAATGGAAACATGCAGGTGACGCTGAACGTGGCCAGCGACCTGGGCAACATAAAGGCCGATGCACATGCCAACGGCTGGCAAGGAAAATGGCCGAATGACCTCGCTGCTGACCTGCGCCTGGACCGGCTGCAACTGGGCAAACTGGCCGGCGACACCGCGCTGGGCACCGCCAGCTTGCGGCTAACGGCCGAGGCGGCAGGGCTGAACTCCTCCGCCCGGCGCGGGCAATTGGAATTGCGGCCCAGTGAATTGCGCTTCATGCACCAGGACCTTTCCAGCCTGCACCTCACGGGCCGCTTGGAGGGCGATTCGCTTTTCGCGAAGCTGGTGACCGATGCCAAGGACCTGAAGTTGGCCTTGGATGCCCAAGGCCGCTGGCCCGGCGAAAAGGACAGTCTGCTGCTGCACGCACAACTGCAACTAAAGGCCGTGCACCTGCAGGGGCTCGGCATCACGCAATGGCCGCTGGACCTCCATGGCGGCCTGAAGGCCGACCTGGCCATGGACACGGCCTCCACCGGCAAGGCCGTGCTGAACGCCGATGGCCTGCGGCTTTCCAACCCCGGCAAAACCTATGTGTTCCGCCGCTTCGAGGCCGAGGCGCGCTGGACCGGCGATACCACGGCGCTGGAGCTGGACAGCGATGGACTGGTGGCGCATTTCCGCACCAACATGGCGGCGGACAGCATCATGCCCAGGACGAAGGCAAAAATGGCCAGCTACTTCAAGCTCGATACCACGTTTGTTCCCACGCCCAACAAGCGCATGGAAATGGCGCTCATGCTGCCCAATACCGATTGGCTCACCGGCCTTGTGCTGCCCAAGCTCCAATCCCTCAGCCTGAAAGAGTTCAGCGGCACCTACAACAGCAACGACGACCAGCTGGCCTTCGCCATGGACCTGCCCGAGCTGATCTACGACAGCATACATGTGCACGGGGTGGGGGCCACGGTACAGGCCAAGGGCACCGACCTGGGCGCCGCACTGCATGTGCGCGAGGTGCGCCGCGATTCCCTGGCCATCACGGGCATCGGGTTGGAGGCCAAGGCCGAAAGGGGGAAGCTTGAAACCTCGCTGCACATACAGGACGGCGAGCAACCGCCCCGCTACAACGTGGTGGCGGAATTTGAGGGGGAAGGTTCGGGGGAACGCTCGTTGCACCTGCAACCGGAAGGCATGGTGCTGGACGGCAAACCATGGAAGGCGGACCCGGCCAACCTGCTCCATTTCACGCCGCAAGGGCTGGTGGCGGAGCATTTCCGGCTCTCCAGCGAGGAACAGCGCCTGCAGGTGAGCACCACCGGGGCCAGCACGCGCATCGGCCTGGAACAATTCCGCATGGGCAACCTGCTGAACATCGTCACCTTCGGCGATTCGCTGCCCTTTGCGGAGGGCCTGATCAACGGCTCGGTGGACCTGCCCGCAAAAAGTGGTGGAAAGCTTACCGCCGACCTGGCCCTTTCGCGCTTGCGGTTGATGGGCGAACAAGTGGGCGACCTTGAACTGAAGGCGGCGGAAGGAAACAACGGCCAATATTCGGCCACGGCCAAATTGAAGAACGGGCCGAACACATTGGACGCACAGGCCGATGTGGCCACGGCCGGGGGAAGCACGGTGAGCGGCAAAGCATCCATCGATTTCGGCGACCTCTCCCTTTTCCAACCCTTCGCCAAGCAGGCGCTTTACGCCCTCTCCGGCAAGCTCAATGGCAACGTGGCATTCGAGCTGCGCGACAACCGCGCCGACCTCAACGGCGAACTCAACTTCCCACAGGCCGACATCGGCGTGCAGGCCACCCGCAGCTTTTTCCACCTGAGCAACCAACGCATCAGCTTCAACGGCGATGGCATCCGCTTGGACCGTTTCACCCTGCAGGACAGTGCCGGCAACGCCTTCCGCCTGACCGGGCTAGTGGGAACGAAGAACCTCGCCGACCCCGCGCTGCAACTGGCCCTGCAGGCCGATGCCTTCGAACTGACGAACAGTGTGGCCGGCGACAACGACCTGTTCTACGGCCGTACCGTGGCCGGGCTGGACCTGGCGATCAACGGCACGGTAAGCGCGCCCCGCGTGGAAGGAAGCGTATCCATCATGGACGGCACCAACTTCTCGGTGATCCTGCCCGGCAGCAAGGTTGAAATGGTGAGCCATGAAGGCATCGTCGTGTTCACAGACGGCAGCATGCCGCCCGATACGGCGGACGTGGCCACCACCGGGGTCGCCCTGAAGGACTCGTTGCAGGCGCAATTGCGCGGCCTGGAGCTGGACCTGCGCGTGCAGGTGGACAAGAACGCACAATTCCACATCGTGCTGGACCCCACCACCGGCGACCAGGCCAGTGTGCGCGGCAGCGCGGACCTGCACTTCACATACAACGCCAACGGCGACATGAGCCTCTCGGGGCCCTTCACCGCCGAGGAGGGCGGGTACACCCTCGAATTCTACGGCTTGGTGAAAAAACGCTTCGACCTGGTAAAGGGCAGCACGATCACCTGGAGCGGCAATCCCCTGGACGCGCGGCTCGACATCAAGGCGCAGTACACCGCCATGGCGGCATCGTACGGGCTGGTGGCCGGCAGCACCTCGCTCAGCCAAGAGCAATCGAACCGCCTGCAGCAACGCCTGCCCTTCGAGGTGATCATCAACGTGCAGGGCTTCATGGACCGGCCCGACATCGACTTCGGCATCGACCTGCCCCGCGAGTACCGCAACAGCTATCCGCAGGTCTCCAACGAGCTGGACCAGTTGGCGCAGGCCAGCAACCTCGATGAGCGCAACCGGCAAGTGTTCGGCCTGCTGGTGACCAATGCCTTCATTCCACCGGAAAACGCGGCCGCGGCGCCTTCCGGCGGGCTGGTCAGCACCGCCGCGCGCAACTCGGTGAACGGCATGCTCACCGACCAATTGAACAAGCTCACCGGGCAGTACGTGAAGGGCGTGGACATCTCGCTCGGCGTGAACACGGTGGAACAGGCCGAAGGGAACGGCACCTATGAGCGCACTTCCGTGGATTACAAAGTGAGCAAAAGCTTCATGAATGACCGCCTGAGCTTTGAAGTGGGCGGCTCGGTAGGGGTGGACGAACAGGACAACACGCCCGGCAACGTCTCCAACAACCGCTCCACCCAATACACGGTGTATTACGACCTTACACCCGATGGGCGATACCGCCTGCGCGGTTTCTACGAGGACGCCTTCGAGCTGTACGATGGCGAGATCACCAAGAGCGGCGTGGCCATCCAGTACACCAAGGATTTTGAGGAGAACAGCCGCGCCCGCGATGAAATGCGGAAGGAAGCCGCCAAGCGGCGCGAGGAACAAGAGGCCGAACAACGGAAGAAGCGAGAGGAACGCTACGCCAGCCCCAACGACCAGGAAAAACCAGCCAGCACGCCATGATGCAAAGCCGGATGACACGATGGGCCTTGGCGCTGGGCGTGGTGGCGCTGCTATCCTCCTGCACCGGACTGAAATACGCCACGGAGGAGAAACCCATGTTCACGGGCTTCACCGTGGAATGGGTCCATCCCCCGGTGGAGGACCGGAAGGAGGCCCAAAGGGAGCTGGAATCGCTGGTGAAACCCGCACCGAACAACACCATACTGGGCATGCGGCCCACGGTGGCCCTGCACAATGCGATCAAGGAACCGAAAAAGCCCAAAGGCCTGAAGAACCTGCTGCGCAACAAGATCGGATCGGAGCCGGTGTACTTGGCGGACGTGCCGGTGGCGGACATCAACGCGGCGATGGAAAACC
>JBIQMI010000220.1:0-5660 GCA_044463585.1 Cryomorphaceae bacterium | reverse complement strand
AACTGGATGTGCTGGTGGAAGAATGCGACAGCATTGAAGTGAAGATCCTCGCCCGCCAAAAAGCACGATCATTGGGCATACCCGTGGTAATGGACACCAGCGACCGCGGTTGCCTGGACGTGGAGCGTTTCGACCTGGAACCGGAACGCCCGATATTGCATGGGTTGATCGACCACCTCGACCTGGAGGCAGCCAAGCGGCCCATGAGCCCCGAGGAAAAAGTACCCTACATGCTGCCCGTGACAGGGGTGACCACGCTGAGCCCGCGCATGAAGGCATCACTGGTGGAGCTGGGCAGCACGATCAGCACTTGGCCCCAATTGGCCACCGGTGTCGCTCTGGGAGGGGCCTTGGCAGGCGATGCCGTAAGGCGTATCGCACTCGGGCAATTCACAACATCAGGCCGTTGGCACGTGGACATGGAGGAGCTGATCGCCGATCCCGTTCAGGTGCCGGAGCTTGAGAAAACGGCACAGGCAATGCCCGGTGCCGGGGAATGGGAGGCGATCAGGCGCCTCATTGGCAGATCCGCAACGGACACGCCTGACGATGCAGCGCGCCAGAGGCTGGTGGAGGCTGGAGCCATGGCCCCCAGCCAGTTGAACAGCCAACCCTGGAATTTCGCATGGCAGGATGGGCGCCTGTTGCTATTTAAAAGTGAACAGCGCCCTAAAGGGATCTGGGACCCGGTCGGCCACAATGCGCTTCTGGCGCTTGGGGCTTGTGCAGAAAACATTGCCTTGACGGCCGCCTCCCTGGGCTGGCAAGCTTCCTTCAGCCCCTGCGATAATGGGCCCGGCGCGCTGTTCGGCTGGTTCGTATTCGAGCCTGCCCCCGTGAACGGAACGGCCCAGCGATTGGCCAAGGCGATCCCTTCGCGCTCCACCGACCGCAGTTTTGGCAACGGTGCCCCGCTGCAGCCGGCACTGATCGCTGACCTGGAACATGCTGTGGATGGTACGGACCTTGGCCTGCACTGGCTGCACGACCGGCAACTGATCGTGCAGGCATCGCAATTGGTCCAACAAGCGGACCGCTTGTGCTTGATGGACCAACACGGTCATTCGGAGTTTTTCAACCGCTGGTTGAAATGGCCCGGAATCGATGCTTCGCCCCATGGGCTTCCGGCTGCGGACTTGGGTCTGCCGCCCATGGCACAGGCCGTACTGCAAGTGCTCGCCGATCCGCGCGCCATGGACCTGTTGCGCAGTTGGGACGGCGCCAAAGGCATCGGCGCCCTGACCACCATGGCCTGCCCCAGTTCATCCGCCCTGCTTTTGGCCACGTCCAAAACGACCGGTACCGAAGCGGTCTTCAGTGGCGGCCGGGCCATGCAACGCCTTTGGCTCACCGCGCAACTGGCCGGCCTTGGCGTGCAACCTGTCATGGGGGTGTTGAATATCGCCGCATCGCAAAGCAGCCTGCCCATCGACCGCGAGCGGACCGGACCACAACTCATCGACCAGCTCATGCAGCTTTTCGGCCCGGCAACGGGCGAACCGCTGTTCCTGCTTCGCCTTTCGAGGCCCGACCAACCCACGTTGCCGGCAGCCAAGCGCGCATGGCACGAAACGATGCTACACCCAAAGCCCGACCACAACCCATGAAAACCATCCATCCTGAACCCGGTAAAGCACCCGTACCTGAACGCATAAAGCTCCGCGGCTTCTGGGCCCCGGACCAGCCTGCGCTTTGCGCCCAATTCGTGGCCGAGCATGAAAAAGTGCTCACGGATATCGGCGTGAACAACATCGTGGCCACCGAGCACCGGTGGACCACGGATCCGCATTGCTATGTGATCGTTGCGTTGAGCGATGAGCACGGCATGGTGGGTGGCATAAGGCTGCAACTGGCAGTGAAGGATGTGAACCTGCCCATGGTTGATGCCATCGAAAAAACACACCCCCAAGTGCATGAGGCCATGAATGCCCTGCTGCCTTGGGGCAATGGCGAGGTATGCGGATTGTGGGCAGCGCACCGCTTCCTCGGGAAAGGCGTGCCCACCCTGCTCAGCAAGGCCGTTACCACCATTTCAGTGGCGGCGGGCGCAGGGCGCATGGTGTGCTTCGTGGCACATTACACGCAGAAATACCCGGCACAGAACGGTTTCATCGTAATGGAGAACGTGGGTGATAATGGCTTCTTCCCCGCCTACCCCATTCCCCGCATCACCACCATAGCCATGGTGAACCCGGACACCATGCTGTTGGAACATGCCAGCCAGGAACAGCGCCAGTCCATCTACAGCCTACGCCTCCGGCCCGAGCAAACCCGTTTGGAGGCCTTCGGCAACACCACACTGGAGGTGGAATACGACCTGCGCGTGAACACCGGTGTGCACGACCTGTACGCCTACCAGCAGATCGAATCGTACCGGCGCCTGGCCAGTGCCTGAGCGCCGGGCAGGCCATCGCGGCGGCGCGGACTTGTGCAACCACAGCATCCATGGCCACGTACAACGCGGCCGTGAAGACGCTCGCCACATTCTTCCTGCTGCTGCTCGCCCATGCGGTGGGCGCGGCCCCGCAAAACGAGGACTGGATCCGTTTCGACCCCGATCTGCCCGCACGGCCGATCGGCAACCACATCACCTTGCTCGAGGATACAACGGCATCCCTGGGCATCGGTGAAATCATCCGCAGCAAGGCCTTCAAGGCCAACACCGAGGAAGTGCCCAACCTGGGCTTGTCCAATTCGGCCTTTTGGCTGCGGTTCACCGTGGTCAACGCGCACCCGAGCGAAAAGATCACGCTGATGTTCGATTACCCCGAGCTCGAGCATGTGGACATCTTCATGAATGACCAGAGCGGCCTGCGCCATTTGATGAGCGGTGGGCAGGCGCGCAATGTGGACCGGCGCACACAAACCTCGCCCACGTACACCTGCAATTTGGACCTGGCCTATGGGGCCATGGGAACGGTGTACATCCGCCTTCAGAGTGACAAACAGATCCAAGCCCCGGTATTCCTGGTCACGCAGGCCGAGGCGGAACGCACCGTGGTCAACCGCGCGTTCTTCATCGGCGGCTACATAGGCATCATGCTTGTGATGGCATTGTACAACCTGTTCCTGTTCATCTCCATCCGCGACCGCAGCTACATCCTCTACGTGGTGTCCATCATATCGGTGACCTTGGCCCAAGCTTCCTTCACGGGGTATCTCGGTTTCTACTTCCTGGGCCATGCCCTTTGGATCAAACAGAACTCTTCACTGATCTTCACCGTGTCCACCGCGATCTGCGCCAACATCTTCATGGACAATTTCATCGGCGCACGAAAGCACATCCCCAGCTTCCGCTACGTGATCAATACCTTCTTCGCCCTGCTGCTGCTGGCCGTGGGCATCAATGTGGCCGGGGCCCGCATCGAAGCGTACGGGATCGTGCAACTGCTTTCGATGCTGTTGGCCATGTACACGCTGTGGGTGGCCGTAACCGTGGCCCGCAAGGGCGTGCGGGCCGCACGCTTCTTCCTCACGGCCTGGTGCATCTTCCTGGCCGGCATCATTGTGTTCGTGGCCAAGGATTGGGGATTGGTGCCGTACAACGACCTGACCAAGTACATGATGACCATCGGTTCATCATTCGAGGTGGTGCTGTTGTCGCTGGGCTTGGCGGACAAGATCAACGTGCTGCGCCGCGAAAAGGAACAACTGATCCTTGACCAGTACCAGAACCTGGAACTGAAGGTGGCCGAGCGCACGCAGGCGTTGCAGGAAAGCAATGACCACCTGAAGCGCACCCAGACACAATTGGTGACCGCCGAGAAAATGGCCTCACTGGGCCAGCTCACCGCCGGAATTGCGCACGAGATCAACAACCCGATCAACTTCATCAGCAGCAGTATACCCCCGCTGAAACGCGATCTGGACGAGCTGCGCGAAGTGCTGGACGCATACCGCGAGATCGGCAAGGACATCCCGGCCATGGAACCCGTGCACCGCATGGAAAAGGCCATCGACACGGATTACACGATCAAGGAAGTGGAAGAGATCTTGGCCGCCATGGAACAAGGCGCAGCGCGCACCTCGGAGATCGTTCGCGGGCTGCGCACCTTCAGCCGGTTGGACGAGGACGACCTGAAGGAAGCCGACGTGAACGCATGCCTGCGCAGCACCGTGGTGGTGCTCGGGCCACAATTCCGCGATGCGGTAAAGCTGGAATACGACCTCGGTGACCTGCCCATGGTGGAATGCTTCCCCGGCAAATTGAACCAGCTCTTCATGAACCTGCTGAACAATGCCGCCCACGCGGCAAAAAAGCAGCATGGTGCATCGGGGGCCATAGTGCGCATTGAAACACGGTCCAGCGGCGACCATGCCCAGATCGTGATCGCCGACAACGGTGTTGGCATGACGGAGGATGTGCGGGTGCGGCTGTTCGAGCCCTTCTTCACCACAAAGGCTGTGGGTGAAGGCACCGGTCTGGGCCTTTCGATCGTGAAAGGGATCGTGGACAAGCACAACGGCACGATTGATGTGAAAAGCGAACCGGGGGTGGGCACGGTGTTCACAGTTTCCATTCCCGTTACCCAAAGCCTGCAGCACGCCAAGTGCGCTTAAAAGAACATGGTACAGGAGAACGAGCGGATCAGGGTATTGTACGTGGACGATGAGGAAGGCAACCTCATGGCCTTCCGGGCCAGTTTTCGCCGGGAGTTTGATGTACACGTGGCCACCAATGCCAAGGAGGCCCTGGTTTGGCTTGAGGACAACAGCCCGCATGTGATCGTAAGCGACCAACGGATGCCGGGCATGACCGGCTCGGAGTTCCTTTCGATCGTACGAAGCCGCTGGCCACGCATCGTGCGGCTGCTGCTCACCGGTTTCTCCGACCTGCAGGCCGTGGTGGACGCCATCAACCTGGGCGGTATCCATGCCTACATCACCAAGCCATGGGACCCCACCGACCTGAAACTGCGGATCGAACAGGCCTATGAGGTACACTCATTGCGCAGCCAGCGCGACCGGTTATTCGAGCGGTACAGGCAGGTGTTCGATACCTCCGGCGACCCGATCCTGATCATGGACGAAAGCGGCCGGTTCCGCGAGATGAACGCCGCTGCCCGAAAATTGCTCCGGCTCGATCATGCGCAGGCCCAAACCGCACAGATCGGCGACTTTGTGCAGGACGTGCAAAGCCTGTGGCGGCGCATGCGCAAACGCCGCGAGGGAACGGCTTACAAGAATGTGGAAGTAACGCTGGACATACCCAACGGGCCCACGGTCGACTGCCTGATCACCATTTCGCGGATCAGCACCGGCACGCGCAAGGAAACGCTGTACCAGGCCATGGTGAAGGACATCACCGACCGTAAGCAGGAAGAAAACCTTTTGCGCAAGCTGAATAGCGACCTGGACAAACGCGTGGCCATCCGCACCAAGCAATTGATGGAGGCCCTGGACGACCTGGGTGCCTTCTCCTACTCCGTGGCGCACGACCTGCGTTCGCCCCTCAAGAACATCAAGGTGATGAGTGAGCACCTCAGCAGCATGGCCGCGCTGAAGGGGGAGGAAGAAGAAAGGGACCTCAGCGACAGGATACACAAAAGCGTGGCGCGCTTGATCAATTTGGTGGACGACCTGCTCCGTTTCTCGCGCACCGATTCCAAGGAGGGTGAATTCACCCAGGTTGACGTGATGGCCTTAATGCAGGAATGCCT
>JBIQMI010000219.1:0-5698 GCA_044463585.1 Cryomorphaceae bacterium | reverse complement strand
GGCGCGTTGGGTGCGCGGACCATGTCGTGGCATTCCGTGGTACTATATATCGGGCCTTCAGCCCTCTGGAACGGATTGCCTTGCACAGCCCGATGGCTTCGCCATGGGCTGGCCGTATACAACGGCCTTCAGCCCTTGACATTGGCGATTTGGCAAATTGCACGTGCGGGTGCAGGGTCCCTTGCAGGTGACCCCGCGCGGACGGGAGACGGTAACCGACCCCGTAGCGGGTCGCAGCGTAGCCTTTGGCAAATTGACGAATTGGCGCTTTGGCGAATTGCTTCGCGCCCCGTAGCGGGTCGCAGAAACCGAAAAATGCCACGTGGCCACACCACCGACCAAGCTAGCAGCTAGAAGCTAAAGGCTAGAAGCTAAAGGCTAGAAGCTGGAAGCTGCAAGCGCGCCCATCCCTCGGATTTTCAAGCCCCGGCAATTTGGCCCGCGCGCACATTGGCAATTTGGCGAATTGGCAAATTGGCAAATTCAATTGCTCCTGTACATCCTGTACATCCTGTCTAAAAACTGCGCTAGGGCCCGTTGGCGAATTGGCGAATTGGCACATTGGCGAATTGCTAACTTAGGGGCCATGGATTGGAAGGATTTGACCACCTTGGGCCAACTGGACCAGATCGATGTGCTTTCGCAGGAAAGGCCGGTGCTGATCTTCAAGCACAGCACGCGGTGCAGCATTAGCCGGGCGGCGCTGGGCCGGTTGGAGCGCGAATGGCAGGCCGGTGATGGCGGCGGCGCTATTTATTACCTCGATCTGCTGGCGCACCGCGCTATTTCCAACGCGGTGGCCGAGCGGTACGGCGTTGAGCATGAATCGCCGCAGGTGCTGGTGATCCGCGATGGGAAATGCGTGCACAATGCCTCGCACATGGGCATTACCTACCAGGGTACCGTGGGTGTGCTGGCGCTGTGAAAACCTTCAATTCAAGCCTCAACCCCGGCCCGGTTTTCGGCCGATCGTTCGGATGACGTACCGCATCGCATTGAAATGCCTGATGGCCCCGGCCGTTGTTGCCGGGCTTGCATTCGCCAGCCCCGTGCGCTTGGCCGCGCAAGGCACACCGCCGGTAAAGGTGGACCTTGTGCCATGGGCGAGCAACATACAGGCCATTACCGCCATGGCCAATTGCGGCGATCACCGGCTGTTCGCGGCCACGCAAGGCGGTTCCATATGGATCGTTACGGACAGCATGACCGTGCTGCCTGAGCCTTTCCTGAACATCTATTGGCTGGTCTATTTCTCGGGAGAACAAGGCCTGCTTGGCCTGGCCTTCGACCCGGACTATGCCAACAACGGGCATTTCTATGTGCACTATACCCAACCGTACAGTGCTGGCCACAATTCGATCGTGTCCCGGTTCACCGTTAGCGCCGATAACCCCGACCAAGGCGATCCGGACAGCGAGGTGGTGCTGATGTCCATTCCCCAACCCGGCACCATACACAAGGCAGGTGACCTTGAATTCGGTGCGGACGGTAACCTGTACCTTTCCATTGGCGATGGCGGCCCGCAAGGCGACCCGGATGAACAAGGGCAAAGCCTGGACACGCGGTTGGGCAAGATCCTTTGCATAAAGGTGAACGCGGACGGTACCTGGGATGCCCCCGCGACCAATCCATTTGCCGGTGCGCTGGGCGACACCCTGCCTGAGATCTATGCTTACGGCGTGCGGAACCCGTTCCGCATTTCAGTGGACCCGCTGAACGGTGATGTGTGGTTCGGTGATGTTGGGCAGAACAGCTTTGACGAGGTGAACCGCATTGCGGCGGGGAGCAACGGATTAAACTTCGGGTGGCGGTGCTATGAAGGTGCGATGCCCATATACCCCACCGAGTGCCCGGACAGCGCCAGCCTGGCGTGGCCGGTGGCCGAGCACGCGAACGTGATGAACGGCGGGGATTTTTGCGCGGTGATCGGTGGCAAGGTGTACCGGGGCAGCAAGTTCCCGCGGCTGTACGGCCGTTACCTGTACACCGATTATTGCTCCGGTGTGGTCCGTTCCATTCGGGAGGATGGCCCCAACGGCTGGGTGAACGAAGAATTGCATGCACCCGTGTGGGCAGGCAATACCACCTTCGGCAAGGACAGCGCGGGCGAACTGTACCTGGCCAACCAAGTGACCAAGCGGATCTATAAAATAGTGGACCGCTGCCCCATGCCGGCACCAGTACTGCTCGACAGCGGGGATAGCTTGCATTGCAGCACGGCAACCGCGTACACCTGGTTCCGCGATGGGCTGGAGCTGCCGGACACCACCGCAAGCATTGCCGTGCAAGGTGACGGCCTGTACTGGGCGGTGGCCGATATGGGCGGCAGCTGCATTTTCACCACGGATACCGTGCAGGTGATCCATTCAGGCTTGGCGCCGCTCCCTGCCACCGCCCTGCGCATGTGGCCGAATCCGGCACAGGACAAAGTGACCCTGATCCTTCCTGCGCCGCAGGATGGTGCGTGGCAAGTTGTGCTATACAATGGCCTGGGCCGGCCCGTGCGCGAATGGCATGGGTTGCCGGGGGGAAGGATCACCCTGCCCACTGGCCAAGTGCTGGCTGGCCAATACATCCTGCGCGCAATCTCTTCTTCAGGCCGGGTCCAAGGTGTGTTAAGCGTGATCCGTTGAGCAAGTGATCGGCGAAGCCTTCCCCCGGCTGTTGCTTGCCGAGTTCCGCCCGGTTGCGGGCACAAAAAAGCCCCCGCCGTGCAGCGGGGGCTTTTCCGTGGTTCCTATCGAACGATCAAAGGCCCAGGTTGTCCTTGTAGTTGCGGAACTCCAGGTCCTTCTTGGCCTTGTCGCGCAGGCTGGGATCTTGCTGTGCGGCGGCCGCCAGGTGGGTGCGCACGCCGTCGCCGTTGTTGGTGCGTGCGGCAATGATGGCGGCGAGGTAGTGGCCCTTCGCGCTGTCCTTGTCCGGGCTGTTGGAAAGGATGGTGCCTGCACCGGCAGCGTCGCCGCTGAGCAGTTTGGCCAATGCGGCGTTGAAGGTGTTCTGCCCGGCCATGCTGCTATTGGCGCTGGCGTAGTCGCCATTCTGTATGGCGATGATGCCTTGGTTGTACTTCACGTCCTGCCCGCCATCGCCGGCGGCCTTGGCGAAGTATTCGGCGGCCTTCTCGCGGTCACCCTTCTGGCGTGCGATCACGCCCAGGTTGTTGTTGCTGGCGGCGTTCTCCTTGATGCCGTTCGCCTTCTGGAATTGGGATTCGGCCTCGGCGGTCTTGCCCTGCTGGAAGAGGATGTAGCCCACGTTGTTGGCGGGGCGGTAGTCCTGCGGGAACAGGCGCTCGGCCTCACGGTACACGCGGAGCTGCTCGTTCATGTCGTTGCTGAGGGCGGCGGCCTTCAGCAGTTCCTCGATCTTCAGCGTATCGGGCTTGCTCTTGCTCAATGCGGTCAGCTCCTCGTCGCTGTACCCGTTCACTTCGTAGTTCAGGTGCATTTCCGAGCGGCGCAGGCTGGGGAGGATGTTGTCCTGCAGCTCCTTGTAGGTGTGCGCCATGTTGTTGATCTCCTTCTCGCGCTGGTTCACATCGGGGTACATCTGCAGCACGCGCAGCACCAGGTCGCGGTCGGCGAAGGTGCTGGCCTCCACGGCTTTCTTGAACCCGTCCCAGTCCTCGCCGTGGCCCTTCAGGTTGTAGAAGGTGGCGTCCTTGGGGTCGCCGATCTTGTTGGCCTGCAGCACGCCCTGCAGCCAGCGCTTGGCTGATGCGGCGCGGTTGTCGGCGAGTTTATCGTTCAGTCGGATCTCGCCTTCGGGCGATGCCCAAGCGTCGATGGTCACCCCTTTCCAGGTGATGCGGGGGTTGCTCTTGTTGGCCTTCACGAAGTCGGCCATGGCCTTCACCTCGGCGAGCTTCAGCTCAGTTGGGCGCACCACGTCGGAGTTCACCAGGTAATGGATGGTGGCATACTGGCTGTGGGTGGTGGTCCGCTTGAACTGGTCCGGGGCGAGGATCACGCGGTCGTCGCTCATCACCAGGTACGGGGTGGTGATCACACCGTCGGCGAGTTTCACGTCCTTGAAGGCTTTCTCCTTGCTGCCCTGCTTGCCCACGATCTTGAGCATGAGCTCGCTCTGCTCCATTTCGGGCTTGTAGGCCACCTTGTCGCTGTAGCTGAAGCTTTTGCCGGTCTCGTAGGGCACCACGGTGTAGTTGCCCGCGGCGCTGGCGCCTTGGAACCCGGCCATCTTCAGCGGGGTTTCGCCGCTTGAATAGGTGATGGTGGGCGTGAGTTCAACCTGGGCCTTTTTGTAGAAATACTTCCCCGGAAAATTCCCATTGATGTTCACGTGCACGGTGTCACCCTTTACGATGAGGGGGTTGGGTTCCACGGTGTGCGTGATCGTGGATGCATACTTATCCATTTTACCCAGTCCGCCGCAACCGGCGACCACCAAAGCTGTCGCGGCCAATGCGGCGAATCCTGCAAGGTGATTTTGTTCCATGTGTTGATCTGTTAGTTTTTATCCAAATCGTGGCAAACTTAACCACCATCCGTGCCAAACCCGTTCGGCCCATGGCCACCAGTTGTACACAACGGGCGGTTGGTGGTTCATCCCCCGGCCGGTTCAAAGGTGTTCCACGTAATGCCCGGGCATGCGCGGTTCGGCGATCAGCGCGAGCACCTTTTCGTAGGCATCGGCCTCCTGCTGTATGTCGCGCCCGTTCAGGTCCAGCACCACCACGCGCACGCTTTCCAGCTTGCGCAAATGGTCCAGGTAGCGCTCCTGCAATTGCGCCAGGTACTCCTGCCCGATCTGCTGCTCGTACGACCGGCCGCGGCTGCGGATCCGTTGCCGCACGGTTTCCATGGGCAGGTGCAGGTACAGCAGGAATTCCGGCTTGGGCAGGCCCGCGTACATGATGTCGTACAGGTCGCGGAACAGCACGTGCTCATCGGGGGCCAGCGTTGCGCCCGCGAACACCAGCGATTTGCCGATGCTGTAATCGGCCACGGCGGTGGGCTGGAACAGGCTGCGCTCCCCTACCCGCTTCAATTGGTGGTAGCGCTGCGCGAGGAACGACAGTTCCAGGGTGAAGGCATGGCGGGCGGGATCGTTGTAGAACTGCGGCAGGAAGGGATTCTCCTCGAACTCCTCGAACACGGTCTCGGCGGCCCATTCCGCCGCGAGGCGGCGCGCCAAGGTGGTTTTGCCGGCACCGATCAGGCCCTCCACCGCTATGTAGCCGTAAGGTGCCTTCATCGCTGGCCCACGGCGTTCAACAGTTCGAGCACGGTGCTGCCCAGCACGGGGTGCACCAACCCCGGCACCAGGTCGGCGGCGGGCCCCAGGGCAAAGGCCCGCTCATGCACGCGCGGATGCGGCACCACAAGCCCCGGCGCATTGATCACTTGGTGCCCGATGAAGAGGATGTCGATATCGATGGTGCGGGGTTGCGGCCCACGGCCCGGTGTGCGTACCCGGCCCAGCCGCTCCTCGATCTTCAGCAGGGCCTGCATCATTTCGTGCGGCCCCAAGTCCGATTCCACCAGCAGGGCGCGGTTGAGGAACAACGCCGTATCCTCCATGCCCCAGGGCTCGGTCCAATGGTTGCGGCTTTCGGCCAGCACGGCGCCCAGCATGCCGATCTGCTGGGTGGCCTCCATGAAGGTGCCGGCCACATCGCCGCGATCGGCACCGAGCAACAGGACGTATTCGGCCATGCCCCAAAGAAAAGCCG
>JBIQMI010000218.1:0-5702 GCA_044463585.1 Cryomorphaceae bacterium | reverse complement strand
GATCATGGACGATAAAGGCAGCACCAAGGCGCGCGCACGCTTTGTGAAGCAGTAGCTAACAATGCAAGAATGAAGCGGGCCGCCCAATCGGGCGGCCCGCTTCATTTGGGGGTGGCACAACGCCTTATGTTATCCATAATGGACGAAAAAGGGCGCACTCCATAACCATTGCCGTGGTGCCGCCATCTACCTTGTTTGGCGATCCGGCTAATACCGGTTGTCAAACCAAACCCCAACAAATGAAAGAACTGTACTACGTCAATCCCGCCCGACAACGGTGGGGCCTATTGAAAGCGACGGCCGCTGCCGGGCTTTTCGCGCTAGGCATCCAAGCTCAGGCCCAGTCGTATTGCGCACCCACTTTCGACTCCAGCATTGAGCCCATTTGCGATGTGACCTTCGCCGATATCAACAACTCCAGCAGCAGCGTGGTGGGCGGAACACCGGCCTTGGAGGACTTCACCTCCATTGTGGGACATGTGAACGCAGGCAGCACCTACGAGATCAGCCTCACGGGCAACTCCGATGGACCCTTCCAGAACTTCTTCACGGTATTCTTCGATTGGGACCAGAACGGCACATTGGAGACCGCTGTGCCCGTTGGAAGTTTCACCGGCTCGGTTTGCACGGCCGTGGTGAGCGCGAACGTGATGGTGCCCACCACGGCCCTGGCGGGCACCACGCGCATGAGGGTGGTGAAAAACTACTATGCGTCCCCGATGGATCCATGCGGGCAGTACAGTTTCGGGCAAGCCGAGGATTACACCTTGGATGTTTCCATTCCCTCATGCCTGCCACCGTCCAACATCAGCATCACCAATATCACCGCCACCGGTGCAAGCCTGGGCTGGACCGATAACAGCGCAATAGGGTACAATTACGAAGTGCGCACCAGCGGTGCGGGGGGCAGTGGTTCTGCCGGACTGGTGCTTGAAGGAACAGCGGCAACGGGATCACCCGCATTGGCCTTGACCCCGTTGGTGGCGAACACCGCCTATAAAATTTACGTGCGATCCGATTGCGGGAGCGGTGAGCTGAGCGATTGGGCGGGCCCGTACAATCTGCTTACTCCATGTGTGGCACAGGACGTTCCCTACTTCGAGAACTTCAGCACCGTGACGGTGCCCGCCCTGCCCAACTGCATGAGCACGGAAACGATCTTGGGCCCAACCTGGGTGACCGATGCCTTCCCGCCGGAAGGCATGACCAATAACGCCGCCCTTTGCTACGATTACACGCCCACCGATTCATGGCTGTTCACCGCAGGTTTGAACCTTATGGCAGGCACCAGTTACCAGCTTTCCTACAAGTACAGCAACCAGTACAATTTCTATACGGATGCGTTGCTGGTAGCCTTTGGCACAAGTCCGATCGCCTCGGCCATGACCAATTTGATCATCGACCATCCGTTGATCAACGACGGCCTGGTGAACCAGGACATCATCGACTTTACCCCTTCCACCAGCGGGGTTTACTACATCGGTTTCCAGAAGTATTCCAATGACAACACCGATGACGCCTACATGTACCTGGACGACATCAAGGTGATGGTGACGCCCACCTGCTTCCCGCCGGACGAGGTGTACCTGGCGAACGGCACGATGACCAGCATTGAGCTGACCTGGTTGAACAGCAGCGCGGAAAGCTACAATTATGAGGTACGCACGAGCGGAGCCCCCGGAAGCGGCCCCACTGGGCTGGTGTTCAGCGGAAGCGCACCCAGCGGCAATACACCCATCCTGCTTTCGCCCTTGGTGGAAGGAACCGTTTACACGGTTTACGTACAGGGTTCGTGCAGCGGCGGAAGCGACCTGAGCGAATGGACACCGGGGCGCGAATTCACCCCAGGCATGGTGGAAATAGGCAGCGGCACCAGCACAACCGGCAACCTGCCCATCTATTCGTGCTTCGGCTATAGCTATAGCCAACAGATCTACCTCGCCAGCGAGTTCACTGGCCAGCCCTACATCTACAAGATCGCCTTCAAGTACAACGGCGGGTCCTCCAATACGGCCGCATGGAACAACTGGACGGTGTACATGGGCAACACCACACAGAACTCATTCGATGACAGCGAATGGGTGCCATACAGTGACCTGGAACAAGTGTTCTCGGGCCCGATCACCGCAGTGGAAGGCGAATGGATGGAGATCACATTGAATCCCGGTTTCCTCTGGGACGGAACGAGCAACCTGGTGGTGGCGGTGCACGAAGATGTGCCGGGCTACAGCTGCACGGCCAACTGGAGCTCATTCACAACCAATAACCGCGGTATCCTGTACTACAGCGACAATACCAACCCCGACCCCAGCGCACCACCGGTGGCCTCCAGCACGTACAACAGCATACCGCAGATCCGCATGATAACCGGCGATGCCCCGATGTGCTTGGCCCCGACCGGCCTGACGGTGAGCAATGTCACCACCAGCAGCGCCGACCTGGGCTGGACGGCCAGCACCAGCAGCCCCACGAACGGATACAGTTGGGAGTTGAGGCAAACGGGCGAACCGGGCAGCGGCAACACGGGCCTGGCCGACAGCGGCAGCACCCCGGCCGGTACCACCACCGCAACCAGCAACCAGCTTGAGCCCAACACCACCTATAAACTGTATGTGCAGAGCGATTGCGGCGCAGATGACGGCACCAGTGTTTGGGCGGGCCCCGTAACCTTCACCACGCCGTGCGAACCCACGGACATTCCGTACTTCGAAGGCTTCGAGGACGTGACCGTGCCGAACATCCCCAATTGCATGAGCAAACAAACCGTGAGCGGATTGCCATGGGTAACCGGCCCAGGAGCGGGCAACATGACCGGCAACGCCGCACGCGTTGGCTACACACCTTCCGGTAGCCCCGACATGAACTCATGGTTGTTCACCCAAGGCTTGAACCTGACCGGCGGCAACGGATACCGGCTGACCTTCAAGTACACAGGCAATTCAGACTTCTACACTGAAGCACTGGCAGTGTCCATTGGCACCGAAGCCTCGGAGGCCGGCATGACCGTGCAATTGCAGGATTTTCCGGCGATCACCGGCACCGCCGTGTTCGATGCCCAGATCGATTTTACCGCAGCGGCAGATGGTGTGCACTACATCGGCTTCAAGTGCCATTCGATCGCCAACCAGCTTTCGCTCTACTTGGATGACATCCATGTAACCGCCTTGGCCAGCTGCAGTGGCGATCCGGACCCGGGCATGACCACTGGTCCCGCGGCAATATGCGCGGGCATACCGTTCACGGTCGGCTTTGCCAATGCACCGGGGAACACCGGAGGCTACACCTACCAATGGCAAACCTCGCCCAACGGCACGGCCTGGTCCGATGCTACGGGCAACAGCACCGGTGAATCCTACACCATTTCCCAGACCGCTGAGACCTGGTACCGCGTGGAAATGACCTGCGTGAATGGCGGCAGCACATTCAGTACTCCATTGCAGGTTACCATGAAACCCGCCAACCTGTGCTACTGCACAACAATCAATTTCACCAACGGGGTCGAACCCATCTGCAACGTGACCTTCGCAGGCATCAACCACACCAGCTCCTCCGACATCGGTGGGTCGCCTGCGCTTGAGGATTTTACTTCCGATACGGCCCATGTTGAAGCGGGAGGCACATACACCATTTCCGCCACGGGCAATACCAGCGGTGATTACACCTGCTACATCAACGCCTTCTTCGATTGGAACGGCGATGGTGTGTTCGAGACCAATGTGCCGTTGGGCACAATCAACAACGACGTGTGCACCGCGGTGATCAGCGCCACCGTGAACGTACCCGCGGATGCAGTACCAGGCCTGTCGCACATGCGGGTGGTGAAGAACTTCAACACGGCACCGGTCGACCCCTGCGCCTCGTACGGCTACGGCCAAGCAGAGGATTACATGGTGCTTGTTGGCTCAGCCGAACCCACCGCGGACTGCCTCGGTGTTGTGGGTGGGCCGGCGCTGCCGGGCACCCCGTGCATCAGCCCCAACGGATATGGCGGCCTGTGGAGCAACAACTGCATCTGCATCGAGAACGTGGGCATTGAGGAGATCGCCGCCAAGAACGGGGTTGCCGTGCACCCGAACCCGGCCACCACGGACCTTTTCATCACCACGCCCGATGGCAAGCCGGTACATGTAAAGGTGTACGACATGCTGGGCAAGCTCGCCCTGGAAGCCGGGAGCACCACCCATGTGCATGTGGCCAACCTGGCCCCTGGAAGCTACAGCCTGTTGATCACCGACGATAAAGGTGCCGTGAAAGCTCGCACCCGGTTCATGAAGCAGTAAGCTTGAAGAACATTCGATGGAAGAGGCCCCGAAAGGGGCCTTTTTCAATTGCCGAAAACCATACCTCCCGATATGACAACCGACCAATTATCAACAATCCAAGGTTCATTCCCTGGGGTCGGGTATTTTCGTCCAGCGTTTTCGGCGCAGACCATGTTGATCCGGGCCAGTGGGCCCAGCGCTTCGTTGAATCCAAATCCCATAAACCATGAATGACATCAACACGAAATTTTTCAAACGCTGCATAGGGCTGGTGGCACTGGCCTTGATGCTCAACCCCGGCTTCGCGCAGATCGCAGGGTGGCAATTCGGCTCCCCGGCAGCTGCGGGCAATGAAGTGACCTATGCCGCCACCACCCTGGACGCCAACCTGATGCCGGGCACAACCCTCTCCCGTGGCAGCGGGATCAGCCCCACATCGCTGGCCCGTGGCTTCAGCGCCAACAACTGGACGGCCGCCACAAAAAGCGCTGCTGTGACCAACGAGCAATATTTCGAGTTCACCATTGAAGCGGCTCCTGGCCACGCGGTGTCGCTCAGTTCCCTGGATGCCCGCATGCGCCGCACCAGCACTGGGCCCAACGCGTACATATGGACCTACAGCCTTGATGGCACGACCTTCAACGATATCGGGTCTAGCGTCACGTTCACCAGCATGACCGATGGGGTCGCGCAGCCCACCATCAACCTTTCCTCCATATCCGCCCTGCAAGGAGTGGCCTTCGGAACCCCGGTCATTTTCCGGTTGTATGCATGGGGCGCCCAGAATACCACCGGAACTTTTGCCATTGGGCGTTTCAGCGCTGGCAACACCTCCAACAGCCTTGCCCTTGGTGGTACAGTAGCCCCCACCTCCACGAGCAATACTTCCGTGTCGTTCGCAACCACCACCTCCAGCGCTTCAGAGGCCAGCGGCACCGCGAACATCGTTTTGAACATTTCGGACCCCAGTTCCACCAGTGCCACCACCGCAACCATTGCGGCCACCGGCGCCATGGGCCGGATCACGGGCTACTCCACTTCGGTGACCTTTCCTGCAGGGAGCAGCGCGTCGGCCCAAGTGGTGGTCCAACTGAACGATGATGCACTGTGCAATGGCGACCAGGACATCACCTTCGAGATCACCGGCATTTCAGGAGGCCAGGGCACCCCGTACACCGGGATCAACAGTACGCATGTGCTTACCGTTACCGACGATGAACAGCCGCTTGACCCGACGACCACGGCGGCCACGGGTGTGGGCAGCAACGACTTTATTGCGAACTGGGACCCGGTGAGCGGTGCCACGAACTATTTCCTGGATGTAAGCGAAAACCCCACGTTCGGCGGACCGGGCGGCACGGTGGTCGGCTGGGATTTCAACGACGACGATGATGTGGCGGACAGCGGTGCGCCCCAGAATGCCGCGCAAGTGATCACCAC
>JBIQMI010000217.1:0-5718 GCA_044463585.1 Cryomorphaceae bacterium | reverse complement strand
AAGTGGGCGTATGCCATGCCCTGAGCTACGGGCTGGGCAAAGTGCTGGAGATCCATCATTGCCTGGCCAACTGCATGGCCTTCGATAAACTGGAGGACGTGTACGGCGAATACGTGCAGGAATTCAAGCAGATGGTGAAGCACAACGGCATCCACATTCCGCAAGGCCAAGCGCGGAACTGGAGCGAGGACACCATTGATGCCATGGCCGAGGTGGCCTACAACCTGCCGCACATGTGGGACCATGCCTTCGGCCCGGAATGGGAGCAGGTGCTGGACCGCGAGCGGATCAAGGGTTGGTACCGCCGTATGTGACCGAACGCTACCTTGCTGCCCATGCGCCTGTTGCCCGTGCTGTTGCTGCTTGTGCTGGCCCTGCCCGCCTGCAAGAAGGAAGAACCTGCCCTGCAGGCCACGCTGCAGGCCACCTGCCGCAACTGCATCGTCAGCCGTGCCATCGGGTCCGCCCAATCGCGGAAGGATACCCTGCGTGGCAAAGTTGTGGCCCCCGGCGATACCATCGCCGAAACACGCGTGTGGACCATGGACCTGAAGGACGGCGACAACATTTTCCTGCGGGCCTGCCGGCTTTACGAGGACACCGCCTACAGCGGTTTCCAGTTGCAGGTGGGCGGCGATGTGCGCGCCATGGAGGCCGTGGCGGACACTTCAGCGCATTGCGTGCAGATCAATGCGCCGGGCGTGAAGCAATAGGGTAGGAGCTTACTTGATCGTAACGAAGCTGCGCCGCGAAGGTGAGCGCTTGAACTTCCAGCACGCTTCCACGCTGAAGTAGCTGAAGGAATCCTTCAACCCCGGATTGCCCCGGCGGCTGGTGATCATGCCTTCCTCGCCGTTGGTGCCCCAGCCCGTGGGGTCGCTGATGTAGCGCGCCAGCATTTGCGTGGCACTGTCGGGGTAGGCCTTGGCGAGCTCCCCGTAGGTGGCGTAGCGGTTGCTTACGCCGTCGAGCATGTCGGTGAAGAAGCTGTAATAGCTGAGCTCCATGCCCACGGAGAGCTGTTTGGTGAGCATGTAGCGCACGCCTACGCCCACGGGAATGCCCACGTGCCATGGGCTCGGTGCCTTGTCCAGCGAGCGCGCCTCGGCACCTGCACCGGTTCCTTCGGTGATCCAGCTGTAGAGGTCGGTCTCGTAGGTGCCGTCCTGGCCCACCACATTGGCGCCCTCGGTGCCGCGGGGTTGGTCACGTATGGTGCCATCGGCCCAGAAGAAGTAGCGGTTGTCCAGGCTGGCCTCGCCGCGGAAAAGGTCGGCCTTGGGGCGGCCGTAGAACAGGCCCACGCCCACGTAGGCAAAGGCGAAGAAGCGTTGCTGGTACAGCGGCTGGAAGGGTTCGCGGTACATGTTCAGCACCAAGTGCTGGCTGATGCCGAAAAGATCGTTGCGGAAGTTGAGGCCGCGCCTGTAGTTGCGCATTTCGGCGCCGCTCTTGCCGCCGGTGGCCCGGGCTTCGTTGTAGCCCAGCCTGTACCAGCCCAACCTTGTTTCGGTGGTGAGGGCCCGCGTGATGTAACGGTTCGGGTTGTTCAGGTAGTCGCGGAAGGTGATGGACATGGCCGGTCGGATGCCGTTCCATTGCACCGGCCCCGACCAGTTGCCGAGGTCGCCGGAGAAATGGTCGAGGCCCATTTGCAGGCCTACATCAAGGTTGCGCTGGGCGGCCAGCTGGGAGGGCCGCCATAGGCATAGGCAGGCGAGGGCAAGGGCCAGGGTAGTGAAACGTGCCATGGGGCAGGGGCATTGGTAACCCGAAGGTACGGTGAAAAAATGGCGCACTTGGGCGTGCTCAGCCCCGTGGGCCGAAAATGGCCGTGCCCACCCGCACCATGGTGCTGCCTGCCGCAATGGCCTGTTCCAGGTCGCCGCTCATGCCCATGGAGCGCTCGGTGAAGGGCTGCCCGGCCAACGCCGGCGCGGTGGCCAATTCCTTGAAAAGGGCGGCCAAGCCATCGAACTCACGCCTTACCTGCGCAAAGTCCTCGGTGAAAGTGGCCATGCCCATGAGGCCGCGGAAGCGCAGGGACGGCCAGCGCTGTGCGAACGGTTCGCCTTGGCAAAGCGTCCGCAATTCATCGGGCGAGAAGCCGTGCTTGGTCTCCTCCTGCGCAATGTGCACCTGAAGGAGCACGGCTATTTGGCGTTGCGCTGTTGCGGCCCGTTTTTCCAGCTCGTTCAGCAGGCGGACCCGGTCGCCGCCGTGAATCAAATGCACGAACGGCGCGATCTGCTTCACCTTGTTCGTTTGCAAATGGCCGATGAAATGCCATTCGATGTCCGCGGGGAGTTGCGGCTGCTTTTCCGCCAGCTCCTGCGGGTAGTTCTCGCCAAAGGCACGCTGGCCCAGCTCGTACAGCGCCTTGATCTCCGCCACGGAGCGGGTCTTGCTCACGGCGATCAGCTTCACCCCTTGGGGCAAGGCTTCCTTCACTTGCCGGTACCGCTGTTCCAGTGTGCTGTCCATCAGGCGTCGTCCAAGGAATAGATCGTTAGCCCGCTGCGCAGCTTGGGCTCGATCCACGTTGTTTTGGGCGGCATGCACTCGCCGCTATCGGCCACGCGTTGCAACTGCCCGAAGGTAACGGCCCTGAGGTGGAAGGCCACACTGGCCCTGCCGCTGTCCACCTTGCGCTGCAGCGCCGCAATGCCTTGCGTGCCGGGCACGAAGCCCACGCGCTTATCGGTGCGCAGGTCGGTGATGCCGAGCAGCGGGGCCAGCACGTGGCGGTTCAGCCGCTCCGCGTCCAGCCCTTCCACGGCCGAGCCGGTGGCCGGTGCCGGCAGCGCCAACTGGTGCCAGGCGCCGCCAAGGTAGAATTGCACGCTGCCCGCCGGGGGCGGGCCATCCCTGAGCGGCAAGGTTTGCAAAGGGCCTACCTGCTGTATCCGTTCCCGGAATTGGCCGGGCGTCATGCCGTTCAGGCCCTTTACCACGCGGTCGTAGTTGTAGATGTGCAGTTGGCGCACGGGCACCAGTATGGCCATGAAGGCGCCCATGGGGCTACCGGGCGCGGCCTTCATGCGCTGTGCAAGGCCCGCGCTGCTGGCGCAACGGTGGTGGCCATCGGCGATGTACAGTGCGGGCACGGCCTTCAGGTGTGCACCGATGTTCTCCAGTTCGTCCGGGCGATCGATGCGCCAGAAGCGGTGCCGCACTTGGTCCGTGGTGCTGAAATCGAACATCGGCAGGCCTTCGCGCACCCGCTCCATGTCCTCCTCAAGCCCGGGCGCGTCCGGCACGGCCAGCAGCACCGGTTCGGCATTGATGCCGGTATGCTCGAGGTAGTCGGTGAACAACTCCTCGCGTGCGGTGAGTGTTTGCTCATGCCTTTTGATGCGGCCTTCGAGGTAGTCGGCCACGTCCACCGCTGCGATCAGCCCGGTGGAGGTGAAGCCCTTGCAGCTTTGCTCGTACAGGTAGAAGGCAGGCCGTTCCTCGCGTTCCAAGATACCCTCGCGGGTGAACTCCAGGAATTTCCGGCGCACTTGGTCGAAATGCGCGGCACGGTCCTGGCCGGCATCGTCGTGGTGGGCATGCACGATGTGCAGGAAGCTGTACGGGTTCCCGGTCAGTTTTTCGCGCAGCTCCTCGGGGCTGTACTGCAGGAATGAGCGCGAGCCCACCAAATGGGCGGTGTGCCCGGCGGGCCGCCATGCCCGGAAGGGACGCACGTGGATCATCCGCGGTCCACGGCAACCTCGTCGCGCCAAGCGATCAACAGCTCGGCCAGTTCGTTGCCCACCCGCTCCTGCGCTTCCAGGGTGGCCGCGCCGATGTGCGGGCTCAGGCTTACGTTGGGCAGGTCGAGCAGGTCCTGGCGGGGTGTCGGCTCGTCCATGAACACATCCAGCCCGGCGGCTTTCACGCGGCCGCTTTTCAGCGCGGCGATCAGCGCATCCTCATCGATCGAGGTGCCGCGCGCCGTGTTCACCAGCACCATGCCCGGCTTCATCATGGCGAATTCCTTTTCGCCCAGGGCGTAATTCTTCTCACCCTTGTAATTCACGTGCACCGATATGAAATCGCTCTTGGCGAGCAGCTCTTCCAAGGGTACCATTTTGATCCCCACGCGGTGCGTTTCCCCGTTCAGGTCCACCTCGATGTAGTCGATCGTGGCCTTGTTGTCGGTGTACAGCACTTTCATGCCGGCGCCCACAGCATAGCGCGCCACCCAGCGGCCGATGCGGCCATAGCCGAGTATGCCGAGGGTTTTGCCGCGCAGTTCGCTGCCCTTGCCGTATTCCTTCTTCATTTCCTTGAAGGCGGTGCGGCCTTCGGTGTGCATGCGGCGGTTGGCCTTGTACAGGTCGCGCGCCAAGGTGTAGAGGTGGGCCATCACCAGCTCGGCCACGCTGGCGCTGCTGCTGCTGGGGGTGTTGATCACGCGCAGCCCCTTGGAGCGCGCGTATTCCACATCGATGTTGTCCATGCCCACGCCGCCGCGGCCGATCAGCTTCAGCTTGGGGCAGGCATCAATGAGCTCTTTGCGCACCTTGGTGGCGCTGCGCACCAGCAGCGCGTCCACCTTGTTCTTGTTGATGTACTCGGCCAATTGTTCCTGTGCCACGTTGTCGGTGGTCACCTTGAAGCCTTGTTCCTCCAGCAGTTCCTTGGCATCGGCGGAGATGCCGTCGTTTGCATGTACGCGCATGGTGTTCAACCGTTCTTTTTTGCGAATTCCTCCATTACTTCCGTCAGGGCCTTCACGCTTTCCAAGGGCAGTGCATTGTACATGCTGGCCCGGTAGCCGCCCACGCTGCGGTGGCCGCGCAGTCCGCTGATGCCGGCCGATTTCCACATTTCGTCAAAGGCGGCCTCGTGGTTCTTGTCCTTCAGCACGAAGGTGGCGTTCATGTCCGAGCGGTCCTCCTTGGCGGTGGTGCCCGCGAAGATCGGCAGCCGGTCGATGGTGCTGTACAGCAATTCGGCCTTGGCCTTGTTGCGCCTTTCGGCCTCGGCCACGCCGCCGATGCTCTTCAACCATTGCATGGTGAGCATGATCACGTACACCGGGAACACCGGCGGGGTGTTGTACATGCTTTCCTTGGCCGCGTGGTTGGCCAGGTCCATCATGGGGCTCAGCGTGCGGCCGGTCTTGCCCAGGGCGCTGGGGTCGAAGAGGTACATGGTGGCACCGGCGGGGCCCATGTTCTTCTGCGCGCCGGCATAGATCAACGCGAAGTCGGACACGTTCACCGGCCGGCTCATGATGTCGCTGCTCATGTCGCAGATCATGGGCACGGGGCTCTTCGGGAACTGCTTGTACTGGGTGCCGAAAATGGTGTTGTTGCTGGTGAAATGGAAGTAATCGGCATCGGCGGGTATGTCGAAGCCCTTGGGGATGTAGTTGTAGTTGCGGTCCTCGCTGCTGGCCGCCACCACGGCCTCACCGGCCAGTTTTGCTTCCTTGATGGCGCGCTTGCTCCATTCGCCGGTGTTGGCGTAGGCGCCCTTGCCGCCCACCTTCATGTAGTTCTGCGGCACCATGTGGAAACCCATGCTGGCACCGCCGCCCAGGAACACCACTTGGTAATGGTCGGGTGCGCCGAGCAGCTCCTTCACCAGGGCCTGGGTGCGCTCCATTACTTCCACGAAGGGTTTGCTGCGGTGGCTGGTCTCCAGGATGCTGAGCCCGCTGCCACTGAAGTCGAGCACGGCCTCGGCGGCCTGCTTGAAGACCTCGGCGGGAAGGATGCA
>JBIQMI010000216.1:0-5730 GCA_044463585.1 Cryomorphaceae bacterium | reverse complement strand
CGCCGCTTACCACATTGTAGCCCTTGGCCACCAGGGCGTTGGCCATGGCGGCGGCATTGGCCTTCACGCGCTTTCCGTACGCGATGAACGAGGGGTCGAGGGCCTCGCCGAAGGCCACCGCCTTGGCGGCGATCACATGCTCCAAGGGGCCGCCCTGTGTGCCGGGGAACACGCCGCTGTCCAGCAACGAGCTCATCATGCGCAGCTGGCCCTTCGGGGTTTTCAGCCCCCACGGGTTCTCGAAATCCTTGCCCATCATGATCATGCCGCCGCGCGGGCCGCGCAGCGTTTTGTGCGTGGTGGTGGTAACGATGTGGCAATGGGGGAGCGGGTCGTTCAGCAATTTGCCGGCGATCAGCCCGGCCGGGTGGGCCACATCGCCCAGCAACAGGGCGCCCACCTCATCGGCAATGGCGCGGAAACGTGCATAGTCCCAATCGCGGCTGTAGGCGCTGGCGCCCACAATGATCAACTTGGGCTTCACTTCATGGGCCTTCTCCGCCACCTTGTCCATGTCCACGCGGCCGGTCTCCTTGTCCACGCCATAAAAGGTGGCGTGGTACAGCTTTCCGCTGAAATTGACCGGTGAGCCGTGGGTAAGGTGCCCGCCATGGCTGAGGTCGAAGCCCAGGATGGTATCGCCGGGCTTCAGGCAGGCGAGCATCACCGCGGCATTGGCCTGCGCCCCGCTGTGCGGCTGCACGTTGGCCCATTCGGCGCCGAAAAGCTTTTTGGCACGCTCAATGGCCAGGTTCTCCGCCATGTCAACAAACTCGCAGCCGCCGTAATAGCGCTTGCCCGGCAGCCCCTCGGCGTACTTGTTGGTCAGCACCGAGCCCATGGCCTCCAGCACCTGCCCGCTCACGAAGTTCTCGCTGGCGATCAGTTCCAGGCCCTTGGTCTGGCGCCACCGCTCCTGCTCAATGATGTCGAAGATGGCCGCGTCGCGCGTGAGGGTCGATTCCAAGGCTTGTGCTGGTTGCATGGTGTAGGTGATGAGATGCGCAAAAATAGCCCGGCCGCGCGCCGCGGCCCGATCCGGCCGCCCGCGCACCTGGCCAGTGGGCCAACAGCCTGCCGTGGCGCATGCATTCCCCCTTCAACCTACCGGTGCGTACCTTCCATTCAACGCTTGGCAGGCCCATCGGCCGTTGGTGCTTTCCGCGTAGCTTGGTGCCCTATTTGATCCCATGCACCGTGGACACCTCGGGTTCGACATAACGTACGTGATCAGTAAGGAGGGTGCGCATCCGCGCAAGGAGCGCATTGTAAGGGCCCTGGCCGTGGCAGGGATACAATTCGAGTTCGTGGATGCCATCATGGGCACCGGGCTTTCGGCAGATCAACTGCGGGAAGTGTATGATGAAGCCGCGGCGCTTCGGCACAAGACCATCCCGCGCAAGCTGCATCCCTCGCACATCGGCTGCAACCTCTCGCACCGCGCCGTTTATACCGACATCCTCCAATGCCGCATCTCCTCGGCCTTGGTGCTGGAGGATGATGCCGAGCCCCTGCCCGGGCAATTTGCGGCGGTGGAAAGGGCGCACCGGGAGCTGCCGGCCGACTGGGACCTGCTTTACCTAGGCCGGCGCGGGCACGAGCGGGCACCCAGGACGTTCTGGTTCAAATGGTTGCTGCATCCGCTGTTGCGCTTGGCCAGGCCCGGCCAATACCGGTTAACGGCCCGCGAAATGCTCCGGCTGTACGCCCGGCCGTACTCCAACCATTTGTACCGGGCGGGCTACCACCAGGGCACGCATGCTTATGCGGTATCGGCCAAGGGTGCCGCCATTTTGCTGGAGAACACCCTGCCCGTGACCGCACCCGCCGATGCCACCATCGGCACGTTGATCCTGGAAGGCAAGCTGAACGCCTTTGCCCTGCGCGAAAACGCCTTCACCACCAGCGGGGAGGCCAGCCAGATCGTGAGTGCGATCTAGGCCCAAACCCCACCGCTTGCCTCCGCGCTCCCTCATCCCGTGAAGTTCTCCCAAGTAGAGGGGGCCATCCAGATGATGTCCTCGCGGTAGGGTACGTCCTTTAGCACGTTGATGGGCTTGGTCCGGCCTGATGGGTTAAGGTGGAATGACCGGTAGCCCGCTT
Source organism: Cryomorphaceae bacterium (assembly GCA_044463585.1). GTDB lineage: Bacteria > Bacteroidota > Bacteroidia > Flavobacteriales_F > PHOS-HE28 > PHOS-HE28. Next base: position 3,627 of record JBIQMI010000216.1, on the reverse strand, counting down.
CGCGCAGCAACTGGTCGATCGCTTCGGCGCGCTTGCGGTGGCCGCCTGCTTGCGTGGTGGTTTCCACGAGGATCATGTCGATGGCCCGCCGCGCCAGCATGCCTGCGGCCCCGCGCAGCGCGGGTAGTTCCGAGCCTTCGATGTCGAGCTTCAAAAAGCGCACGTGGTCGATCCCTTGCTCCTGGCAGAAGGTGTCCACGCTGGTCAGCTCCACCACCCCCGGTATACTGTCCACCGGGGTGGCCGCTGTTTTTAACGCGGCATAGCCGGCCTTCATCACACGTGGGGTGTCGTTGAAGATGCCTTCGCCCGCGTGATCGGTGAGGGCCATGCGCCGCAGCGACCAGTTGGCGTGGGCGGCCAGGTTGTTGTGCGCGCTGATGCGGCCGTATGCCGTAGGGGAGGGCTCGAATGAATGGACATGGCCCGAGCTGCCGACCAGGCCCAGGCAAACCGCTGAGATGTAGCCGATGTTGGCGCCCGGGTCTAGCACGATGTCGCCTTCGCGCAATTGGCGCCGCAGGAAATTCACCAACCGGGGCTCGTACAGGCCGTAGTAGATCAGCTGGTGCATGAACAGGCCCTGGTCCAGCGCCATGTTCACGCCGTTCACGGCGTACAACCGGCCCGGTGGGGGCGCGAGCAAGGGTGCCGCCAGCTGCACCAGGCGGAACCTCCCGCGCACGGGAAAGGCGGTCACCGTGGTCCGCAACAGCTTGCGCAAAGGCGCCTTCAGCATTTCCATGGGTGAAAAGTAGCTTGCGCAGCTCAACGTACCGGCAAATAGCCCAGGGCCTCAAGCGAGTCCACCAATTGCCCGGTGAAGATCTTGGCCCCCGTTATGTTCAGGTGGTTGTGGTCCGCGAACCAGTTCCGCTCGTCAATGCCGGGCACCTCGGTAAAATCGAGGTACGGGATGTCCGTGCCGGCCAAAAGGCTGTCCAAGTGCTGCACCAATGGCCGGTGGTAAACCCCGCGCATGTTGCCGCGTGCATAGTGGCTGGTAAGCACCAAGCGGATGCCGCGTTCCTGGCACAGGTTGATGATCGCCGCAAGCCGCTCCAGCTGCACCGGTTCAAAAGCCTTCGGCGGGCCCGGCCTGCCCGCTTGCGTGCCCACGCTGTCCACTTGCGGCGCGAACCCCGCGCCCCGGTACCATCCGGAGCGGTAATAGGGTTCCTTGTAGCGCGCCATCAGGCGCAGCGCAAGCATGTTCAGGCCGCGCAGGTCGCCTTGGCCCCGCACCAGGCCCAAGGCCACCGCATCGCTGGGTTGGTTCTGCACCAGGTCCGCCGTGCTCTCGAAGCCATCTCCCTGCAAGGTGCCCTCGTAAATGTCAAACAGCAGCAACGGCGCGTTGTGCGCGTGGATAAAGCGGCGCACCAAGGGGTGCGTGTTCAACGGCGATTGGCCGCTGGTGCCCAGGTTGAACACCCGGTGGCCGCGCTCGCCGAATACGGCAGGATCGTACCCCCGGTAGGCATGGGACGATCCAATGATCAGGGCATCGTAGGCGCTATCGGGGGAAAAATCATGGAACGACTGCCAGGTTTCACCCCCGGGCCAGTTGTAGTAATCACCGGTAAGGAACACCACCGACCGGCCGGAATAGGTGAGCCGCACCAGGGCGAACATGAGCGCACCGTACAGCCCTGCCGTGATCAGCAGGAACACTACCAGCCGCTTCGCCAAGGCGGTCATCAGAACTGGAAATAGATGAAGCTGGTGGCGCCAAAGTAGCCGAACAGCAGGATGCAGGCCAGCAGCACGGGATAGACCAGCCGCCCCGGCACACCGCGCGGCGCGGGCCGCTCACGCTTGGTCCAGGCATCATACAGCGGATCGGCCAATATGAAGAGCGCCGTCATGATCAGGGTAACGCCGAATGAGCCGCGTGGCAGGGCATCGTACAGCTGGGCCAGGTCGGCGGCGGAAGGCATGGTGGTGAACAGGCGCTTCACCAAGGCCCAAGCGTCCGCAATGCTGTCCGCGCGGAAAAAGATCCAGGCGAAGCTAACCAATTGCACGGTGATGAACACATTGATCCCATGCTTCAGCCGTGGCACCGCGTCCAGCCCAATGGCACGGGTCAGCTTGGCCAGCAGGGGTGCGCATACAATGGCCAGGATCAGGTAGGTGCCGTGCAGCCCGCCCCAGATCACAAAGGTCCAGTCGGCGCCGTGCCACAGGCCGCTCACCAAAAACACCACCATCAGGTTGTAGTACCAGCGCCATTTCACCACGCGGTTGCCGCCCAAGGGTATGTACAGGTAATCGCGGAACCAGCTGCTGAGGCTGATGTGCCAGCGGCCCCAGAACTCGCTGATGCTGGCGCTGCGGTACGGGGTGTTGAAGTTCAGCATCAAGTTGAAGCCCATCACCTTGGCCGCGCCCCGGGCAATGTCGGTGTAGCCGCTGAAATCGCAGTAGATCTGCACGGCGAACAGGTAGGTGGCCAAGGCGATGGTAAGGCTGCCGTGGGTACCCGGGCTGGCATACACCTGGTCCACGATCACCGCGCAGCGGTCCGCGATCACCAGCTTCTTGAAAAAGCCCCACAGCATCAGCTTCAGCCCCTCCACGATCCGGTCGGCCTCGAAGCGCGAGCGGATCCCCACCCCCTCGGTGGTGGAATTGATCTGCCGCAGCAGGTTGGCCGGCCGCTCAATGGGCCCCGCCACCAGCTGCGGGTAGAACATTACGTACAGCGAGAAAATGCCGAGGTTGCGCTCGGCCTTCTGGTGGCCGCGGTACACCTCAATGGTGTAGCTCAGGCTTTGGAACGTGTGGAAGCTGAGGCCGATCGGCAAAATGATCCCCAGGTCCGGCACCCCGTAGTGGAAACCCATGGAGCGCACCAGCTCGGCAATGCTCTCGTTCAGGAAGTTGAAGTACTTGAAAAAGGCCAGCACGCCCACGTTGGCCACAACGCTGGCCGCCAGCAGCCACCGCCGCTTGCGCCCCGCGCTGGCCTCGATCCAAATGCCCGCGAAATAGTCCACCAGGATCGTGAAGGCCAGGATCAGGATGTAAACCGGCACAAAGGCCATGTAGAACCAGCAACTGGCCACCAGCAGCAGCAGCCAACGCCAGCGCTGCGGCAGCACGAAGTACAGCCCCGTTACCAACGGGAAGAAAATGCAGAGGAACTCGAAGGAGTTGAAGAGCATGGGGCGCAGGTTCTGGGATCAGTGCTTGGTCAAAAGGGTTCACGAACGCGTGTAAAATGGGATTATCTAAACAGGGCCCCGCCGGGTTTCTCCATGAAAATCTGGGCTATTGCACATGTTTTGGCCTGGTGAGGTAGCCATTAAGCTCCAGCGAGTCCACCAATGCCGTGGTGAAAACCTGCGCGCCGGCATAGTTCAAATGGGTTCGATCGGCAAACCAATTCAGGGTGTCGACACCATCCGCATCGAAGAAATCCAGATATGGGATGCCTTTGCTCACGAGATGCTCCTCAATAAAGTCCGACATGGCTGCATGAAGCGAAGCACGTTCCTTCAGTCCGTAATGGGAGCTGAGGATCAATCGGATGCCGCGCTCTTCGCAAAGAGCTTGAATGGCGAGAACGGCATCCAGTTGCGCTGGTGCCAAGCTGGGCCGTGAACGTGCTTTGGTAAGCGG
>JBIQMI010000215.1:0-5752 GCA_044463585.1 Cryomorphaceae bacterium | reverse complement strand
CAGCGTGCTCTTGCCCGCGTTGGGCAGGCCCACCAGCCCTACATCGGCCAGCACCTTCAGCTCCAGCACGAACCATTTTTCCTGCCCCGGCTCGCCCGGCTGCGCGAAGCGCGGTGTTTGGAAGGTGGAGCTGTGGAAATGCTGGTTGCCCAAGCCGCCCCTTCCGCCCTTCAGCAGTACGATCTCCTCGCCATGGCGCGTGACCTCGCCCAGCACTTCGCCTGTTTCGGCATCCTTGGCCATGGTGCCCAAGGGCACTTCGATCACGCGGTCCTTGCCGGCCCGCCCGGTGCAGTTGTTGCGGCTGCCCCCCTCACCGTCCTCGGCGATCACGTGCTTGGTGTAGCGCAGGTGCAGCAAGGTCCATAATTGGTCGTTGGCACGCATGAGCACATCACCGCCGCGGCCCCCATCGCCGCCGTCGGGGCCGCCCTTGGGCATATACTTCTCGCGCCGCAAATGGCGACTGCCCGCACCGCCCTTGCCCGATCGGCCTTCGATGCGGATCTGGTCTATGAAGTTGGCCGAGGACATGGCAGCGTGGCGGCCTTAGCCGTCGATGGCGGTGGTGAGGCGCGCAGTGATGTCGGTGATGCTGCCCATGCCGTCGATCCTGCGCAACTTGCCCTGCCCGTTGTAGTAATCCTTCAGGGGAGCGGTCTTGGCCTGGTACTCCTCAATGCGGTGGCGCACCACCTCCTCGCTTTTATCGTCGGGGCGGCCGCTGGTGGCTCCCCTGCCCAGCAGGCGCTTCACCAATTCCTCCTCCTCCACCTCCAGCGAGAGCATCACCATAATGGAGCTGCCCAGCTTCTGCAGCATCTGGTCCAAGGCCTCGGCCTGGGCCAAGGTGCGCGGGAAACCATCGAAGATGAAACCTTTCGCCCCCGGCGATTCCTTGATGCGGTTGCGGATCATGCCCACCACAACCTCGTCGGGTACCAGCTCACCGGCGCTCATGATCTCTTGCGCCTGCAGGCCCAGCGGTGTTTCGGCCTGTATTTCAGCGCGCAGCAGGTCGCCGGTGCTCAAATGCTCCAGGCCGTAGCGCTCCATCAGGAATTGGCTTTGTGTGCCCTTGCCGGCCCCCGGAGGGCCAAAAAGCACGATGTTCTTCTTGTTCATCCTTATCCGCCTGTGCGGCGTTTTTCAGTGGTTAACAATGCGGTAGATAGCGGGCAGGTTGCGCCCAAGCCCATCGTGGTCCAGGCCAGAGCCAACCACGAAAACATTGGGGATCTCCATGGCCACATATTCGATCGGGAAATCCTTGCGGTACACCTCGGGCTTGATCAGCAGGCTGGCCACCGCCACACTGGCGGGCTGCTGTTGTGAAAGGGCCTCCACCACATGCATGATCGTATTGCCGGTGTCCACGATGTCCTCCAAGATCACCACGTGCCGGCCCGCGATCTTCTCCTGCAGGCCGATCAGCTGGCTTACGGTGCCCGTGCTTTGGGTGCCGTGGTACGAGGCCACCTTCACGAACGAGATCTCGCAAGTGATCGGCAGGCGCTTGGTAAGCTCCGATGCGAAGAAGTAGCTGCCGTTGAGCACGCCAAGGAACAAAGGGGTCTTGTCACGGTATTCCTCCGCCACCCTGGCGGCCACTTCATCAATGGCCTCGGCCAGCTCCTCCTTTGAAATGAAGGGCTCGAATTGCTTGTCGTGCAGGGTTACTTTTTCCATGGGCGGAGGGGCCGAAGGTAGGGATCGGCCGCAATGGCATTGGCCGGTTTTCGGTCGTTTGGCCCGGATGCCTACTTTCGGACCGATGCGCGTGCTTCTTGTTGCGGCCATAGTGCTGTCACCTGCCCTGGCTTCCGCCGCGGGCGATAACCTGCCCGGCAGTGCCCGTTTCGCGGGCATGGGCCATGCGGCCATAACCCTGGTCGACCTGTGGAGCGTGAATGCCAACCAGGCCGGGCTGGCCCTGCTGGAGGCGCCCACGGCCGGTGCCTTCTACCAGCAGCACTGGCTGGCACCCGACCTGGCCATGCAGGGTCTTGCATTCGCCCTGCCCACCAGATCGGGCACCTTCGCGGTAAGCGCGAGCTCCTTTGGCAACACGCTGTACGCCCAACGCAGCTTCGGGCTGGCCTATGCCATGGAATTGGGCGAGGGTCTGCGGGGCGGTGTGCAGCTCGATTACCTGCACATCCAGTTGGGCAACGACTATGGCAGCACCGGGGCCGTTGCCGCCGAGGTGGGCATGCAGGCCAAGATCACCGAACAACTGCAGATCGGCGTGCACGTGTACAACCCCAACCGGGCGAAGCTGGGCGGCCCCTACACCGAGCGCATTCCTACCATCATGGGCGCGGGACTGGGCTACACCTTCAACGAACGTGTGGTGCTCACCGCCCAAGTGGACAAGGACATCGACCGCAAGGAACAATACCATGCGGGGGTGGAATACAGGCCGGTAAAAGCATTGTACCTGCGCACCGGAATAAGCAGTGGCCCCACCAAGGCACACTTCGGGGCAGGCCTGCAATTCGGCCAGATCGACCTTGACCTGGCCGTGGTGGCCCGGGCCCAGTTGGGCTTCACACCCATGGTGAACCTCAACTACCGTTTCGAATGAGGCGGTTTGGACGGGTGCTGCTGGCCGTCCTGCTGTTGTGCGGCGGCGCGCTGCAGGCACAGGAGATCAGCCCGGAACTGCGCAACATGATCGAACAACGCTTGGCCACCATAGCCGAGCAACTGGGTGATGACAGCGATGTGGACCTTGCGGAGCTCGCCGATCAACTGATGGACCGGATCGACGACCCCATTGACCTGAACCATACCAACGCACAGGAACTCGGCTCGCTGCATTTGCTCTCCGACCTTGAAATACAGGCCATCCTGCAGCACCGGCAGCGGTACGGAAAATTCATCAGCATCTACGAACTGCAGGCGATCGACGGGCTGGACCTGGCCACCTTGGAATTGATCAGGCCGTTCATCACCATCAGCGGCGAGGGGCGGTCGCCCACCTCATTCCTTACCATGCTGCAAAAAGGCCGGCACGAACTGCTGCTGCGCTCGCAGGTGAACATTGAACAGAAACGGGGCTTCCTTGGGCGCGACCCGTTCGGCCGCCCGTACCAGTACCCGAACGGCAACCCGCTGCCCAACATCGACGACCCTGCCGTGATGGATTCCCTCCGCGCGAACAACAAGGTATACCTGGGCAGCCCGTGGAAACTGTACACCCGCTACCGCTACCAATACCGCCGCAACCTCGATTTCGGCATCACTGCGGAAAAGGATGAAGGCGAGGAGTTCTTCCGCGGCACGCAGAAACATGGCTTCGACTTCTACTCGGCGCACTTCTTCATGCGCGATGTGGGCCGTTTCAGATCCATCGCCCTGGGCGATTTCCAGGCCCAGTTCGGCCAAGGGCTCACATTCTCCAGCGGCTTGTCGTTCTCGCGGAAGTCGGCGTATTCCATGAACATCACCAAGAATGCGCAAGGCCTCACTCCCTACACCAGCGTGAACGAAAACCAATTCCTGCGCGGGGCCGGCGCCACCATGCAGTTGACCAAGCGCCTGGAGGCCACCGCATTCGTGAGCAAAAAGAAATACGATGCCAACACCGTGGCCGGAACGGACAGCACGAACAATGCCGACGCGGCCTTGGTGGCCTTCAGCTCATTCCAGGAGGATGGCTTCCACCGCACCTACCGCGAACTGGAAAAGAAAAATTCGATCGAGGAATTCATCTACGGCGGGCACTTGCGCTACAGGAGCAAGCGGCTTGAAGTGGGCGCCACGGCGGCGCAGGTCAATTTCGGGCATGAGCTCACCAAAACAAGGGTTTATCCTTACAATCAATTCGATTTCCAAGGGAAAAGCAACACCACCTATGGGGTCGATTGGAACCTGCCCTACCGGAACATCGTGTGGTTCGGGGAGGTGGCGCGCAGCGGGAATGGCGGCATGGCCGGCACCACAGGAATATTGGCCGCGTTGGACAAGCGCCTTTCGGTGGCCATGCTCTACCGCGAGCTTGAGCGCAATTTCCATGGATTGTACAGCAGCACCTTCAGCGAAGGCACCAACCCTTGGAATGAGCGGGGCCTTTACACCGGGATCGAAGTGAAACCGAGCCGCAAATGGGTACTGAACGCCTATTTCGACCAGTTCATGTTCCCTTGGCTCAGGTACCAGACCAACGCACCGAGCAACGGTTTCGAAACACTCGGCCAACTCACCTGGACCCCGTCGCGCGGCACGCAGCTTTACGTGAAGTACCGCCGGCAGATCAAGCCGCGCAACACCTCCGAGGCCATGGCCGGTGTGCTGCCCTTGGTGGATACGCGGCAGGACAACTACCGCTTCAATGCCAGCTACAAGGTAAGCCGGGGGGTCACCCTGCGCACCCGCATTGAGCATGTGGAATACCAACGCGGGAAAAACACCCCGCAGCACGGCTTCCTCGTGTACCAGGACGTGATCCACCGGCCCATGCGCGGCAGGGTGCAATTCACGGGACGGCTCATGGTGTTCGCCACGGACAGCTACGATGCCCGGCTTTACGCATTCGAGACTGACGTGCCCGGTGTGTTCAGCCTACCCCCGATATATGGGCGTGGGATGAAATGGTACACCATGCTGCGGTTCGCTGCTACGCGAAAGCTCGATTTCTGGGCGCGGTACGGCACCACCATATACAACGACAGGGACAAGATCGGCTCCGGCCTGGACGAGATATACAGCAATACCAAGAGCGACCTGAAGTTGGAGATGCGCTTGAAGTTCTGAACCCAAACTCAATCCGCGCCGGACGGCAGGGTTTGGCCGGTAGTGGCCGGTTGCGCGGGCTCCTTGGGACTGGTGTCCCACGTGAGGGCGATGTACACGATGCCCACGATCAATGCCACGATCACCACGATCAGCAGTGTGCGCGCCGCTTTGGCATCCGTGCGGGCGGGCGGGTGGTATCCGGGTTCGGTTTGCAAGGTGCGATTGCTTTTACGAAATAGGTCCATGGGTGGAAGTTTTGGTTTGTGTTGATGCCGATGGCGCGGTTGGCTTCGGCGGTTTGGGATCTGAAGGATGCTCGCGGGTGGTGTTCGGCTTTTCGCCCGGCAGCGGCACTTCCTGCGGCGTTTTGGTCGGCGGCTGCTGTTCCGGCTTGGGTGGGTCAATACCGGGGCGCGGGACCTTCACCGGTTTTTGCGGCCCTGGTTTCGGGCCTGTAGGCTTGTCCATCTGTTCGGTTGAATTATTCATAGGTTATCGTTCGGTTGTCGGGACCTACGCCTCGGAAAGGGCCACTTCAAGGTTTTGCAGGCGTTCGAGGTTGGTGAGCAATTGCTGCCGCTGCCGCTCGAGCAGGCCACGCAATGCACCAGCAGCAGAACCAGCCAAGGCATCGTCGTAGGCCCGGATCAAATAGCCTTCGCCATGGGTCACTTCAACAAGCAGGTTCACATCCAACGTAAAGGAAATGGCATGGCGCACGTTGATCCACGCCCGGTGCAGCCAACCCAGCAATGTACCGTTCGGCGATAGCTCGCGGTAGCCTTCAGCGGCCAGTGCTTGGTTCAACCCGAGCAGCATTTCCTCGCGGTGCCCAATGATCTCATGCAGCACTGCAACCAAACGCTCGTGTTCTGCGTGGCCGGCCACAACGGCATATCCCTTCTTGCTGTCCACCAGCAGGTTTCCTACGGTGATCATATCTCGATCTGCTTTTTTCATGGTATGATCTTTCCGGCTGGGTTGCCAACGCCGTACCGTTTGCCCAAGCACT
>JBIQMI010000214.1:0-5767 GCA_044463585.1 Cryomorphaceae bacterium | reverse complement strand
CCATAGGTTCTCGTAGGTGAAAAAGAACAAGCCCGCACAACTGGCCGCACCTAAGTAGCAGAAGAACTTGAGGAAGTTCTTCTTGTTGCCGCGGTGATCGGCGATGCCGGAAAGCAACGGTACAATGGCCGCCACAAGCAGAAAGCCCGCAGAAAGCGTGTAGGACTGCAGCGAGATGGCGGGCACGCCGTAGGCTTCGAGCACTTTGTCGTGCCCGCCCACCAACGTGATGGCCGCATAATAGACCGGGAAGATGGCGGAGGTGATGGTGAGCGAATAGGCCGAGTTGGCCCAATCGTACATCGCCCAGGCCCTGATCAGGCGGGGATCACCTTTTTGCATGGCGCGCAATGTAGGCGTGCGAGGCACCCCCGTGCCCTGCCCACGAAATCAATTATCCACCGTGACCGTGGCCTATTTCACCACATCCACCTCCACGCGCCTGTTCTGGCTCATGGACACCTCGTCGGTTTCCTCCGCGGCGGGTTCGGCCCCCTTGCGGCCAGCCACGGTGATACGCGATCCGGCCACGCCTGCGGCCACCAAGTAAGCCTTAACCGCCTCTGCCCGGTCGCGGTCCAGCTCGGTCAGGTCAGGGCGCATGCGCACTTTGTCCACTTCTTTAAGGTCGGTGTGGCCGGTGAGCTTGATCTTGATCCCCGGATTGGCCTTCAGCACGCTGGCCAAAGTGTCCAACTGGGCGTTCATCGATGGATCCACTTCCTTGTTGAAGCGCTTGAAGTAGACCACACTGCGGTCCACCCGCTCGGATGCTGCCAGTCCTGGGTTATTGGCCACTTTGCGGCCGTAGATGAACTCGCTCTGGTCCTTGTCGATCTGTTCGCAAGCGCATTCGCTGAGGTACTTCACGGGCTTTACGCTTACATCGTCGATGTAGTAGTAGGCCACAGGAACTTGCGGCCGTACTTCGCCGCGTTGGCGGCGCACCTTCCCGGTGGTCACCTTGTCGGTGGCCGCGAAGTTGCCGATGATCAGGTACTGCTCATCGCCGTTGGCCTCGTACACACCGCACACGCCCTGCCAGCCCTCCACATCCTCAAAGATCTTGGTCTGCAGCGCGGGCACCTGCGGGGTGTAAGTCAGGCTCGCTTCATCCTTCTTGTTCACCCCGATACGGCTCACGTAGGCGCCTAGCCTGTCGCTGGAATATTTGCTCAGGTCGCCGAGGCTCACGTAGTAGGTCACGCAATACTTCTGGCCCTTCTTCAGCATCTGCTTCAGCTTCACCTGCAGGTAGCTGCGCGGCTGCTTGTCCATGTAGCTGTACCACACCACCCCGGCGTAGTTGATGCCGCTGAGCGCACTTTGGAAGCCGTAGGCATTCTTCGGTGCGTAGGCCGGCGAGTTGCCGTCGATGCTCTCGCTGAACAGGTCCGCTTTGGCATTGGTGGGGCTGCCCCAATCCTTCGCCATATCTATGCCGCCCAAGCGCCGCAGCTTCCCCGAGATCTCTTCAAAGCTGCCATTGGGCACCAGGTTCACGCTGTCGGGCACTTGTTGCGCCCATAGGCCGGAGGTGAAAAGAAGCAAGGCGAATGAGAGCAATAGGCTGATGCGTTTCATGCTGGGGAGTTCGGTTGGTTGTGAGAGGCGGGCGAAAATAGCCCATGTGGCGCACGGTTGTGGCAAGCACCATGCCGGGATGCGTGCGGGGGATATGCCGAAAACAAAAGAGCCGCCCGAAGGCAGCTCTTTAGAAACTGGTTGATCCGATCAGAAGTTGTATGCTGCGCGGATGCCCAGGTAGGAAGAGGAAGTGGTCTTGCTGCGGGAGTTTATGGTGCCATCGTCGCTGGAAGAGCTCATCATGATCTGATAGCGCAATCCGACGTCAAGCCGTTCGTTGAATACGTAACCCACCACGGGTGCCAATCCAAGGCCAGTGTTGCTGGCGGATTCACCTTCGACGGTGATGCCCGCAACGGTGATGTCCTTCGTTTTCACCGTTTGGATGGCATAGCCGAACATGGCCCCGATGTATGCGCCTTCGCGAACATCATCGAAGAAGTACTTGTAATGTGCCTGCAAGGGGATTGCCGCTGCGCTTTTAATGAAGTCGCTCTCCTTTGGAAACAATAGCGTGTAGGAAACGCTAACACCGGCCAAGCCGCTGGAACCCGCTTCCCTCTCATAGGAGACCACCGGACCAATACCGAATGAATATGCCTTCCCCATGTCGCCCATTGGCACGGCAAGGTCAAGGCCAGCCGAAAAGCCGCTGTCCTGCGCCATCATGCTGCCTGCAATTGCGAAAGCAGCCAAACTGAGTGTAATTCTCCTCATTGTGTTTTGGATTTGTGGGCGTAAACTTAACCGCACCCCGCAATTTTCCTAAAAAAAATAAATGGGGTTTTCGAATCATGCGGGCCGACCCTTTCGAAGGTTGCTACCCGCCCCCGAACTGCCAACCTATCCCCACCTCAACCAAGTTGGTCCAATTGCGCTGCCGTGCGGTACCCTCGGTTCGGTCGTAGCTGGGGCTTAGGCCACGGTAATAGCGCAGGTCCATGTCCAAACCGAATGGCAAGGTGTACCCTACCCCGGCCATGACCATGATATCGGCCTTTTTGAAATCCTTGATCGCCGCGCTTCCCTTTTTCTTCGTGGCCTCGAAGGATTGCTGGTCCACCGCTTCACTGACCTGCTGCCCTTGCTGGTTTTGGCCGACCACGTTGCCTTTCCAAGTAACGGTTTCATCGTTATTCTCCTTTCCGCCCATGAGGAAATTGAGCGAGGGACCGGCCATGATCCGCAACCCGTCCGCCGGGCTGATGGTCAACGGTATATTCACTTGAAAGTAGGACAGGCGCTGATCATTCTCCGCGCGGTAATCGCGTGTGCCAGTGAAGGCACCCTGCCCATTGGTCACCTCCGTGTTGTCCTTGAAGGAGGTGTTTTCGGTCAGTTCGGATTTGCCCCGCCTGAACGAGAATGCCAATTCCGGCCTGATGCCCACGAGGTCCGAGAATGGAATGCCTACAAAACCGCCAAAGCCCAGCCCTAGGCCTTTCGGCGTGGTTGGCGCGTTCTTCGGTTCCGGTTGCAATTTCTGCGAAGCGATCAAATAGTTCACCCCGAACTTCCCACCCACGGTAACCTGGCCCTGTGCGTTGAACGCGCTAAGGGCCAGCAGGCCGGCAACGGCCATGCAGTACTGCTTTTTCATCCCTGTTCGTTTGCGTCCAAACGTAGAATTGCAAGGCAGGGCCCACAATCCCGAAAAATGGGGAGAGGCACGGGAACGGGAAGGGCCATCCTGTGCGGATGGCCCTTCCTGTCAATGGAAAAGCGTGGTCCCTACTTCTGCTTGGCCCGGATCAGGTTCAGTGCCGATCCGGCGCGGAACCATTCGACCTGGTGCTCATTGTAGGTGTGGTTGCACTTGATCGTGTCCTTGGTACCGTCCTTGTGGCGCAGTACCACGGTAAGCTGGCGGCCGGGCGCGAAATCGGCCAGGTCAACAAAGTCGAACCGGTCGTCCTCCTGCACTTTGTCGAAGTCCTGTTCCTTGTCGAAAGTGATGGCCAGCATGCCCTGCTTCTTCAGGTTGGTCTCGTGGATGCGGGCGAAGCTGTTCACCAGCACGGCGGTAACGCCGAGGTGGCGCGGCTGCATGGCGGCGTGCTCGCGGCTGCTGCCTTCGCCATAGTTCTGGTCGGCCACCACCACGCTGGGCTGGTGAGCGGCCTTGTACGCACGTTGGGTGGCGGGCACCTCGCCGTATTCGCCGGTAAGCTGGTTCTTCACCTTGTTGGGCTCGCCATTGAAGGCGTTGATGGCACCGGTGAGCGTGTTGTTGCTGATGTTGTCCAAATGGCCGCGGTAGCGCAGCCAGGGACCGGCCATGCTGATGTGGTCGGTGGTGCACTTGCCCTTGGCCTTGATCAACAGCACCGCGTCGGTGATGTTCTTTCCGTCCCAAGCGGGGAAAGGCTCCAGCAACTGGATGCGGTCGCTGTCGGGCTTCACGCGGACCTCCACGGAACTGCCGTCGGCGGCCGGCTCTTTGTAGCCAGGGTCTTCCACGTCGAAGCCTTTGGGCGGCAATTCAACGCCTTTGGGCTCCTCCAGCCTGATCACCTCGCCCTTGTCGTTGGTGAGCGTATCGGTAAGCGGGTTGAATGAAAGGTGGCCTGACAGCGCCATGGCGGTAACGATCTCCGGGCTCCCCATGAAGGCATGGGTATTGGGGTTGCCGTCGTTGCGCTTTGCGAAGTTGCGGTTGTACGAGGTAAGGATGGAATTCTTGCGCTCGGGATGCTCGTTGTGGCGTGCCCATTGGCCAATGCAGGGGCCACAGGCGTTGGCCAGCACCACGCCGCCCATTTCCTCAAATGTGCCTAACAGGCCGTCGCGCTCGGCGGTGAAGCGGATCAACTCGCTGCCCGGGGTAATGGTGAAACCGCTCTTCGCTTTCAGGCCCTTGTCCACGGCCTGCTTGGCCACCGATGCGCTGCGCGTCATGTCCTCGTAGCTGCTGTTGGTGCAGCTGCCGATCAGGGCCACTTGCAGTTCCTCGGGCCAGCCGTTCTCTTTTACCGCTGCCGCGAATTTGCTGATCGGCCAGGCCAGGTCGGGTGTGTAGGGCCCGTTGATGTGGGGCTCCAGTTTGTCCAGGTCGATCTCGATCACTTGGTCGAAATAGGTCTTTGGATCGGCATATACCTCAGGGTCGCCGGTGAGGTGTTCCGCGATCTTGTCCGCGGCATCCACCACCTCCTGCCGTCCCGTGGCGGCCAAGTAGCGGCGCATGGCATCATCATAGCCGAAGGTGCTGGTGGTTGCACCGATCTCGGCGCCCATGTTGCAGATGGTACCCTTGCCTGTGGCGCTGATGCTTTCCGCGCCCGGCCCGAAGTATTCGAGTATGGCACCCGTTCCGCCCTTTACGGTAAGTATGCCGGCCACCACAAGAATGATGTCCTTTGGCGAGGCCCAGCCGCTGAGTCGGCCGGTAAGTTTCACGCCGATGATCTTGGGCTGTTTCAGTTCCCAGGGCAGGCCGCTCATTACGTCGCAGGCGTCCGCACCGCCCACCCCGATGGCGAGCATGCCCAAGCCGCCGCCGTTGGGCGTATGGCTGTCGGTGCCGATCATCAACCCGCCGGGGAAGGCATAGTTCTCAAGCATCACTTGGTGGATGATGCCCGCACCCGGCCTCCAGAAGCCGATGCCGTACTTGTTGCTGATGCTTTCCAGGAATTGATAGACTTCGTTGCCCTTGAGCAGCGCTTCCTGCAGGTCTTTCTTGGCGCCCACGCGGGCCTGGATCAAGTGGTCGCAGTGCACGGTGGTGGGCACGGCCACCTTGGGCTTGCCCGTGGTCATGAACTGCAACAGGGCCATTTGGGCCGTTGCGTCCTGCATGGTCACACGATCCGGGGCGAAATCGACATAATCACCTCCCCGCTTGAATTCTTTTTCCGCAGGCCCACTGGTGAGGTGCGCGTACAGGATCTTCTCGGTCAAGGTGAGCGGTCGTCCCAGTGCTTTCCTGGTGGCGGCCACCCGGTCGGGGTAGCGGTCGTACACCGCTTTTATCATGTCGATATCGAAAACGTGTGCCATGGTGTTTGCTATAGTTTCTAAGGTGCAAAGGTAGTCCGCAGCCCAAGCTTGCCGCTTTTGGCCGCTCATGCCGGCTCACAATGCACTGGGCCCATCATCCGTTCCGCCGGGGCGCATGGGCACGGGGGGGCCCTTGCGCCACCACCGTGCCTTGCGCACGTGCAGGGCACCGCTGTAG
>JBIQMI010000213.1:0-5805 GCA_044463585.1 Cryomorphaceae bacterium | reverse complement strand
CGCGGGGTGGACATACTTGTGGCCACTCCGGGCAGGCTGCTCGACCTGATGCAGCAGCGGTACATCGACCTCAGGGAGCTGCGCTATTTCGTGCTCGATGAGGCCGACCGCATGCTGGACATGGGTTTCATACACGATGTACGCAAGGTGATAGCCGCCATACCCAAGGAACGGCAAACGCTGTTCTTCAGCGCCACCATGCCACCTGATGTGCAGCGCTTGGCCGATACCCTGCTCCACGAGCCCGTGAAGGTGGAAGTCACCCCTGTTTCATCCACAGCGGAAACCGTGCAGCAGGAGGTGTATTTCGTGGACAAGCCGAACAAAGCCGGCCTGTTGGTGCATTTGCTGAAAACACGCGACATCCCGGAAGCCCTCGTTTTCAGCCGTACCAAGCATGGTGCCGACAAACTGGCGCGCCTCTTGGGAAAGGCCGGCATACACGCCGAGGCCATCCATGGCAACAAGGCCCAAAATGCCCGGCAACGTGCCCTTAAGAATTTCAAGGAACGCAAAACGCGTGTGTTGGTGGCCACGGACATTGCCGCCCGCGGCATCGATATCGATTCCCTTTCGCATGTGGTGAACTACGACATACCCAACGTGCCGGAAACGTACGTGCACCGCATCGGGCGTACCGGCCGGGCCGGGGCTACAGGAATTGCCCTCTCCCTATGTGATGCCGAAGAGCGTCCATACCTGCGCGACATCACCAAATTGATCAATCGGCAGATCCCCGTTGTGGAGGACCACCCCTACCCGGCCAGCGCCGAAAATGCCGAGCCCATCGCTCCCCCAGCGCCGAAAGGTCCCAGGCAGGGCCGCAATCGTCCGTTCAAGAACCGGCCAGGACAAGGCCGGCAGGCCCAGCAGCACCAAGGTCCTGCTGCCGTCAACCCGGCCCCAAGGCATGCTGCCGTGGAACCCGCCAAGGGCAATACGGACTATGCCGCGCTAACAGCAGACCTGTTGAGGGACCTGAACGAAACGGCCGGCGGCAAAACAGTCGCTGGGCAGGGACAATCGCGCAGCAACAGACGTTGGCGGCCCCGCAGGGGCGGCAAGCGCTAGGTGCTTGTGTCCCGTCCAACGTGGTAGTTCATGGCCCCGCTTTCATGCGGTCCGTGAAATGCCGCGCTGCTTTCCAGAACTTCAATTGCTGCGCACGAACTCGCGTTGTGGCACCTCTTCCCCCTTGGCCTGGGCCACCATCAACTCCCGCTGCAGCTGCTTGCTGGTGAGGCTGCTGCCATCGTGGCTCCAGCCGGGAGGCCCGAAAATGTACATCAGCTTGTTCTTCAGGCCGGGTGCACGCTTCACATCCTTCCAGATCTCTTGGAATTCGAAGATGTTGTGCACCAAGGCACTGTCGCTCTCCGGGTTGTGGCTGATTCCGAATTTAGGTTCCACTCCTTTGATCGGGGCTTGGAAGGTGCCGTACAGGCGGTCCCAAATGGTGAGGATGCCGCCGTGGTTGCGGTCCAGGTATTCGGTGTTGCTGCTGTGGTGCACCACATGCACGTAGGGGGTATTGAACAGCTTTTCATAAAGCGGCAACGAGGGCACGAGTTGTGAGTGCAGGAAGAATTGGTAGAATGAGTTGATGATCAAGCAGGTGGCCACCATGATCGGTTCAAAGCCGACCAAGGGCATCCAGATCCAGAAGATCGGTTTGTAAAGGGTGATGAACCAGCCGTTGCGGATGCTCACGGTAAGGTTGAAGGTACGTGCCGAATGGTGTGGCAGGTGCGCGGCCCACAACAGGCGCACGTTGTGGCTGAGCCGGTGGTGCCAGTAGAAGTTGTGGTCGTCCGCTATGATCGCGAGCAGCCAGATATACCAGGCAAAACCCAAGGTGCTGTAACCCAAATACTGCTCGCGCAGGGGTTCGGCCAGCTTGAACAGGAAGAAGTACAAAGTGATCTCCAGCACATTGGTGATCACCCGCATGATGGTGGCGCCCGCGGCGATCACGAAACTTGAGAATGTCTCCTTCAGGTCGTACAGGTGCTTCGCCTTCAGGTATTCAAGAACCACCAAGGCCACTAGCACCGGGTACAGGTATTTCAACCCGATGTCCTGGATGGCCAGCGGCGGTAATTGGGCCTTCATGTAAAGCCAGGCATCGACGGGGTTGAAAGAGGCCATCAGCGGAAAGGGTGTTCGTTACCGGCCCAAGGTGCGAAAGGAATTCGGTCCAGCGTGCCTTGGTGCAAGATTTTCACATTCAAGGCCTTTCAGTTACGGGATGGCCCGTAACACCAGTGTTGGTCCGTAAAGCACAAAAGCCCCGGAACGGCGGGGCTTTTTGCAAGAGGGCGGGACTTGGCTATTCGCCCAGTTCCGCTTTTATGGCATTGTATTTTTCAGCATCGCCGGTCTTCACGTACAGCTTTTTCAACTGTTCCATGGTGGCGCGGTCCTCCGGCTTCAACTCATGGGCTTTCTCGAAGTACGGAATGGTCTTCAAGTAGATCTTGTCGGCCTCATCCTTGCAGGCGGTGTATTTGCGGTCATCCTTGATCTGGTTGCACTTTTCGTACTCATAGGCCGCCCGGTTATTGTAGAGCACACCGATGTTGTAATAGCTGTCAAAGAAATCCGGCGCAACCTCGATGCTCTTCTTGTAGGCTTCCTCGGCCTGGCCGTACCATTTGAGCATGTCCGCCTCGGACACCTCGCCTTCCTTCGGGTTCGCCTTGCCATCGTACAGGCTGCCCAGGACGGAGTACAGGACAGGGTTATTGGGATCTTTTTTGATCGCCTCTTTTACACTGGTCTCTGCTTCCTCCATCCGGTTGGCATCCAGCAGGAAGGCCACTTCGTCCAGCATCAATTCCTTGTTGTCCGGGTATTTGGCCAGCCCCTTTCGGGTTGTGGCCAAAGCGGCGTCCATGTCGTTGCGCTTTTGCATGTTCGCCAAATAGCGGTACACATCGGGCTTGTCATAGCCCATGTCCAAGCTCTGCTGGTAACGCTTAATGGCATTGTCCAGGTCGCCTTTGGCCTCGTAGGCCAAGGCGCTGTTGAACACGGCGTTGGTATCCACCCTGCCCAATGCTTTTGCAATGGCCGAACTCTCTTCGTAGCTGGCAAGGGCCTTGTCGAATTTCTTGGCTTCGAAGGCTTCGTTCCCGCTCATTAGCGCGGCCACCTGCAAGTTTGCCAGGGCCTGGTCGTTTTCCTGTTTGTAATTCTTTTTTGCATCCAGCTCGTTCGCCTTGATGAAGCTTTCGGCGGCCTTCTTCAGCGCATCGGGGTATTTCGCCTTCAAGGCCTCGTCATTGCCGATGGCGATCTGCATGTAGATCTGCCCCCGGTAGCGCCAGGTCTTTTCCTTGGTGGCCGTGGTGGTATTGGTGATCGTGGGTTCGATCGATTCCACTGCCTTGTCGAAATCGCGGCTGTTCATGTAGTTGAATGCGCTCACCACCATGTGGTTCTGGGCATTCAGCGCGCTGGCGGCCAGCAGCGCCGCACCGATCAGTATGTTTTTCATGCTCATGGTTCAAGCTTCGCCGTTGTTATCAATTTCGGTGCCAGCGGCATCGTCACCTCCTTCGGGGCCGTTTTCGCCATTTTCATCCTGGTCCACGGTATCCTCTTCCTTCAATGAACCGTCCACCTTGGCCACGGCCGCGATTGAGTCATTCTTGTTGAGCTCGATCAGCCGCACGCCCTGTGTTGCCCGGCCCAGCACGCGCATCTCGCTCAGGTCCATGCGTATGGTGAGGCCGCTCCTGTTGATGATCATCAACTGGTCGTCCTCCTTCACCGCCTTAATGGCGATCAGCGGCCCGGTCTTTTCGGTCACTTGGATGGTCTTCACGCCTTTTCCGCCGCGGTTCGTGATCCGATAGTCCTCAACCGGGCTGCGCTTTCCGTAGCCGTTCTCGCTCACCACCAGCACCTGGGTGTTGTTCACCTCCTCGCCTTCCACGGCCACCATGCCCACCACTTCGTCCTTTTCGTCGGCGAGCATCATGCCACGCACCCCGCTGGCGCCACGGCCCATGGGGCGCACACGGTCCTCCTCGAAATGCACGGCCTTTCCGGCGCGGCTTGCGATGATGATGTGGCTTTGGCCATTGGTGAGCTTGGCCTCCAGCAATTCGTCGCCTTCGCGGATGCCAACGGCGATGATGCCATTGGTGCGCGGACGGCTGTACGCCCCCAACGTTGTTTTTTTGATGACACCCTTCTTGGTCACCAGCACTACGTAATGGTTGGCGGTGTATTCGGGGTCTTTCAGGTCGGTCACATTGATGTAGGCCAATACCTTGTCGTCGCCTTCGAGCTGCACCAGGTTCTGTATGGCGCGGCCCTTGCTTTGGCGGCTTCCTTCGGGAATGTCGAACACGCGCATCCAGTAGCAGCGGCCCTTTTGGGTGAAGATGAGCAGATAGTTGTGGTTGGTGGCCACGAAGAGCTGCTCCAGGAAATCCTCGTCGCGCGCGGAACCTCCCCGCCTGCCCTTGCCTCCCCGGCCTTGCGTGCGGAATTCGCCGAGCGGCGTGCGCTTGATGTAGCCCAAGTGGCTGATGGTGACCACCATGGCATCATCCGCGATCAGGTCCTCGATGCTCATGTCGCCGCTGGCCTGCACGATCTGCGTGCGGCGTTCATCGCCGTACTTGTCGCGTATCTCCAAGGTTTCGGCCTTGATGATGTCGTACTGCATGTGCTCGTTGGCCAGCACGGCGCGCAGGTGGTCGATCAGCTTCATCAGCTCGGCGTGTTCCTCGCGGATCTTGTCCCGCTCCAGGCCGGTCAGGCGCTGCAGGCGCATGTCGAGTATGGCGCGTGCCTGTATTTCGCTCAGGCCGAACTGTGCCATCAGCCCTTCACGGGCAACATCCGGGGTTTCGCTGGCGCGGATCAGGGCGATCACTGCATCGAGGTGGTCCAATGCGATCAGCAACCCTTCCAGTATGTGTGCCCTTTCCTCGGCCTTGCGCAGGTCGAAACGCGTGCGGCGGATCACCACATCGTGGCGGTGCTCCACGAAGTACTTGATCATGTCGCGCAGGCCGAGCAACATGGGGCGGCCCTTCACCAGCGCGATGTTGTTCACGCTGAAGCTGGTTTGCATGGGGCTGTACTTGTACAGCTGGTTGAGCACCACCGTGCCCATGGCATCGCGTTTCACTTCGTAGGCCAGGCGTATGCCGTTGCGGTCGCTGAAGTCGTTCACGTCGCTTATGCCCTCAATGCGGCCCTCGTTCACCAGTTCGGCCACGCCCTTGTATAGTTGCACGGCCTTGTTCACCTGGTAGGGGATCTCGGTACCGATGATGGTCTCCCGGCCGGTACGCTCATCCTCCTCGATGTGGCATTTGCCGCGCAGCACAATGCGGCCCCGCCCGGTCTCGTAGGCATCGCGGATGCCGTCGGTGCCATAGATCACGCCGCCCGTGGGGAAGTCCGGGCCCTTGATGTGCTCCATCAGGCCGGCGGTATCGATGTCGCGGTTATCGATGTAGGCCACAATACCGTTGCAAACCTCGGTAAGGTTATGCGGCGGCATGTTGGTGGCCATGCCCACGGCAATGCCCGCAGCCCCGTTCACCAGCAGGTTCGGGATACGGGTGGGCATTACGGTAGGCTCTTCCAGCGTATCGTCGAAGTTGGGGCGCATGTCCACCGTTTCCTTGTCCAGGTCGGCCATTACCTCTTCAGCGATCCTGCGCATGCGCACCTCGGTGTACCGCATGGCCGCCGGACTGTCACCATCGATGCTGCCAAAATTTCCTTGGCCGTCCACCAATTGGTAGCGCATGCTCCACTCCTGCGCCATGCGCACCA
>JBIQMI010000212.1:0-5837 GCA_044463585.1 Cryomorphaceae bacterium | reverse complement strand
TGCTTGGGCATGCCGTCGGCCAGGTTCTTGTAGAAGCGCGCAACGATCTCCGAGGAGACTTTTTCATCGATGCTCCATAGGGAAAGCACCAGGCTGGGGCAGCCGGCAAAGGCAAAACTGTGGCCGAGCGAGCGCACGCCTTCGCCCTCATCATCGGGGCCGGTACCGGTTTGGCAGGCGGTAAGCACGGCAAGCTGCGCATGAAGGTCCAGTTCATAGATCTCGTAGGCATGCAGGTAGCCGTCGGCATCGGCCTTTGAGCCATCGCCGTACTTGCTGAGCACCAACCTCGAATACAGGGGCGATGCGGCATTCATTTCGGCATGGGTGCCCAAGTGCAGGATGTTATAGTCCTTCGCCTGTTCGCGGAAAGCGGCCTCGTTCGCATCGTTGCCCAACATCACCTGCGCCGAGAACAGGCCGCCCAGTTCCTGGGCCGAGCGCACCGCAAAAGGCTGCCGCACCAAGTGCAGGTATTCCTGGTCCACCATGCTGCTGTCCTTCACGTTCGCCAAGTAGCGCTGCTTGGTGGCATCCGAAAAGCCGGGCGCAAGGGCCAATACTTTGGCGGAGCGGGCCTTGCCCAACCGTGCGAACTGCACGGCGGTGGTGGCGGAGAGCAAATAGCCGATCGCATGGCGCTGGATCAACAGGTTCTGGCGGAAATTGTGCCGGTCACTGGGCTTGTCCAGCAGCACCTCGAAGTTCACCTTGTGCAACGGCCCATCCGGTATGATCAGCAGTTCCGTGTTCTTCAGCAAGGGTTGCACCGGCGTAAAGACCAGCTTGTAAAGCGTATGCGCGGGCTCGGCATAGGCCTCATCGTGCCGTTCGGCTATCGCTGCGTTCAGCTCCATGGCCGCTTTTTCCACCCCTGCGCTGCTTACGCGCAGCAGCAAGGTTGTGTCCTTCCGTACCACCAGCATGTAAAGGTGTGCATCGCCCAGTGCATAGATGAGCAGGTCGGTCCGCGGGGTCAATAGATCCTTTTTCAGCTCCTTCAGCGTTACACGCGTCTCGCCGTAGCGCAGGTTGTAATACTCCGGATATTCCCGTTCCAGGCGCTGAAGCAGCGCCTTATACCCATTCTCCACCTGTGCAAGGCCGAGCACCGCGGCATCATCGTCCGGGTCCAGGGCCAACGCTGACAAGAACTGTTGCTCCCGGTCGAGGATGGAATCGGGCACGCCGGCAAATCCCATTCCCGCGAACTCGTTCAAGCGGTTCTTCAGCAGAATGGAGCGATCCGCTTCGGATACGGCCAAGAAGCGGTCGATATCTGCTTCAGCCCGGCTGGCGGTCCACGTCTCATAGGCCACGTCCAAGGCAAGGTTGAACAGGCGCTTTTGCGAACCGATCAATTGCAATTGCGATTCACGGTCGCCTAGGGCAAGCTTGTTCCGGTCCAGCGCGCGAATGGCCAGGTCCAGTTCGTTGGACCATTTTTTCAAGTTGGGTATTTTTCCTTTTTCATCGCGCTCCGCCCGGATCTTCCAATACAGCACATCGGGCAGCAGTCCGGGTTCCGGGAAGGTTTGGGGCAGATTGCTATTGGCCAAGGCCTCCACGCGGTCCTTGATCAGCCCCAATGCGACCTGTCCGTATTGCTGAGCTTCCTTCAGCTGGCCCGCCCGCACCGATGCTTCGGAGAGCATCGCATCGCATTTGGCCACGAAGTAGTTCCCCGGTCCGAACACGCGCTCTACGATGGCCCGTGCGGCCTTCAGGTCGTCCAATGCCTCGTTGTTGCGGCCCATGGCCTGGTACATGAGGCTGCGCCGCATGTAGGTCAGGGCCAATCCGGGATCGGTGGTGCCATCGGTGAGCGAAGCGGCCAGCGCAATGCTTTCGGCGAACAAGGAATCGGCCCGCACGGTGTGGCCCCGCTTCGCAGCGATGTTGGCGAGCTTCGAGAGCCCTGTGATGTAGTGCTCGTTCCGTCGCCCGTAGTTTTCCTCGCACGCACGCAGGAAGGCCTGCACATGGGCTTCGGCCTGTCCATATTCCCCGGCGTCCATGGCCAGGCTGGCCATGCGCTCCTGCACCAGGATCAATTGGGGATCGCCGGGTTCCATGATGGTGCGCCGGTCGCGCATGGACATTTCCAGCAATTCCGCGGCGCGGGCATTATCGCCCATGGCATAGTAGCCCGTGGCCAGGTTGAGGAAGTTCTTGGCCCTGCTGAGGATCGCGCCATCGCGCATGGCCGGGTCGCTGGAGCCTGCGATCACTTGCCTGCAGGCCAACAGGCTCTCCTCGTAGTAGGCCCTGCTGCGCGCGAAATCGCCGAGGTCCTGCCACAGGATGCCCAAATTGCCGTACGTGTTGGCGATCTGCCGGCGCACCGCCATGCTGCTGTCGTTGCCCAGGTGTTCCAAGGCCAGCTTGTAATAGCGGTCGGCCTCGCGGTTGCGGCCCAAATGCCAAAGTGATGCCCCTGTGGCGTTGCAGGCCTCGGCCATTTCCATGCGCAGCGGCGCGGCCGCTTTTTCATAGATCGCAGTGGCCCGCCCGAATTGCGCCAACGCTTCCTCGTGCCTGCCCATTACGCCGTAGTCGGTGCCCAACAGGTAGAAGGCCCTGCCACGCACATGGGTCGGCAGTTCCGGGTGGGCCGCGGCGATCACCATGGCCATGGAATCCACGCGTGTGCATTCCGCCATGCGGCCCAAATGGTAATGGAGCAGGGCCAGATCGGCCATGGACCTCAACAAGTGCACTTTGCTCCCGTTCCGGGCCTCCACCAGGGCATTGTTGCGCCATGCCGCGGCAGCACCGGCATCCGCACCTTGCGTTTTCCATGTGGCGCGGCCCAGCTTGTAGGTGTATTTGTAGGCGGAATCGGCCCATGTTGTGCCCTTCGCTTCCTGCAGCTGCAATTCCACCTCGCGCACCACATCGGCGTAGCGTTCCAGCCTGTACAGCGAATCGATGCGGGCATCGCGGGCCATGAGCCGTTCCTGAACGCCCTGCGCAAATCCTGCCCTGGAAAGGCCGGACATCAAGAGGAACAGGAGCATGCAACGCATCATTTGTCCAATTCGGCCTGAACCGCCTTTATGCGGCGGCAGTGGCCGGGCAGGAATGCCGCGATGGATCCAAAGCGTTCGATGTCGGCGCCGGGCATGTTCATCCTTGGCCGATCATATCCGTGCGGATGCCGGCCCCGAAATGGCACCATGGCATATTGAAAGGCCGCAACCCCGTTGCACCGCGTGCCCACAGCCCGGTCCGCTTGGGATCGGTGGGATATTTTCAACGTATGCCCCACGCGCAGCAGCTTGTTCGCTACGATGATACGGAATTATGGCAAGGCGATACGGCATTGCGGTGCATCATAGGCACATCGGGGTGCATGCCGGAATGTGAACAAGCGGGCAGGCTTCGCGGATCGGCCTAGCGCCGGGCCCTGCTTGCCCATGGCCCATGGGCCGTAGCAGCCACGCCTTCAACTCCGCTGGCCATATCCACATGCGCATCACTTTCAGCTCCACATGACCCCTTGACCCAAACGGGGGATTTCCGGGAAATTCCAGTGCTTCAATGTTCACACTCCGTGGCCGGGTCCGATGGAAGGTCAAACAAGTCTCCTTCCCGAACCTAAACCCGATGCCATGAAACCATTGCGCACGCTTCTCTTTTATGCCCTTGCCCTTGCGGTGACTCCTTGTGCCTGGTCGCAGACCGAGCAAGAACCGAACAACACAATAGGCCAAGCGAACGCCTTGGCCTATAACACGCCCATCACCGGCTCGATCGGCAGTTGCACACCCCCGGACAACAGCAACGACTATTTCAAGGCCATGCCCACCACGCAAGGCGTCATGCACGTGGAAGTGGCCACTCCTTCCAAGGCGTGGCGGGCATCAAGCCTGTCGCAAGAACACATTTCGACCTGTACCCGGTGCCTGCGGAGGATGTGCTCCACATTGATGCGGAGCAGCAACCGTTGCAATTGGCATTGCTAAACATGGACGGGCGCATGATCATGCAGCGATCACCGGTTCCAGCGCGAACCACGCTGGACCTTTCCGCCTTGGCGCCGGGCAGCTACCTGCTGCAATTGCAATGGCCGGGCGGCATCCGCGCCGCGCGGCTGGTGGTAAAGCACTGAATGGCTAGGCCGCTGCGCCTACTTGGCGCAGGTGGCGCAAATGGCTGCCCAACGCGCTGCGCAGCGTGGGAAATTCGCGGTAGCGCACGCCGAACTCCGCGCACACCTGCTTCAACCGCTTGTTCAACGCGGGGTAATGCACGTGGCTCACCAAGGGGAACAGATGATGCTCCACTTGGAAATTCAAGCCCCCGAAAAGCCAGTTCCACATTTTGTTCCCGGTGGCGAAGTTGACCGTGGTGTTCACCTGGTGCACGGCCCATTCGGTGCTGATCTCGCGGCCGTCCACGGCGGGATCCACAAAATCGATGTGTTCCACCACATGCGCCAATTGGAACACCACCGAGATCACCAGCCCGGTAACGAACACCATTACGCCGTAGCCGGCCAAGGTGGGCAGTACGCCCACGAAGTACATGGGCAGGCCCAGAAAGAGCAGCAGGTAGCCCAACTTGGTGGCCCAAAAAACGATATGCTCCTTCAGGGGCATGGGCTTCATCCGCGTCTCGTGGCTCACCTTGCCGGTGAAATACTTGCGCATGTCGTTGTAGAAGATCCAGAACAGGTAGGTGGTGCCGTACAGCAGCAGGGCATAGATGTGCTGGAACCGATGGAACCAGCGCTTTTGCTGGCCGGTATGCACGCGCACCCACGGCTCAATGTCGATGTCGTCGTCCATGCCCTCCACGTTGGTGAATGTGTGATGGTTCTGGTTGTGCTTCATCTTCCAGAAATGCACGCTGCCGCCCATCAGGTTGAGCGAATGCCCCATCAGTTCATTCACCCACTTGCGGCTGCTGTAGCTTCCATGCGCTCCATCGTGCATTACATTGAAGCCCACGCTGGCCAGCACCAGGCCCAACAGCGCGCACAACGCCAAGGCCAACAGGGTGCTGCCCGGGGTGAAGAACACGAGCCATGCATAGAGGCCTGCCATGGTGGAAAGCAGGATGGCCGTTTTCCAGTAAAGGCGCCGATCACCGGTCTTCTTGATCTGGTTTTCCTTGAAGTAGGCCTCGGTGACCTGCCGCAGGCGCATGAAAAACACGGGCTGGGCCCGTGCAAAAGTGGTAGATGACATGGATGTTCGCGGGCGGAGAGAAGGAGTGCAAAAGTAGCCCGGCGCCGTTTGTTTGAACTGACGCGCATCAGGGCGGCCAGCGCGGCGCTTTGAAGGGGCCGCGGCGGCACGGAAAATATTTTCCCCCATATGTCGGGCGATCACTGCTACCGTTTACTTTCGCCCCGCTTTAGAGGTACGTTCTTTGGCGAGAACACCATCGAGGGCAAAACTTCAAAACAACACACTCAGTCAGTAGAACTCATGAACATTTACGTCGCCAACATTGCGTACTCCGCAAAGGACCAGGATCTCCGCGAGCTTTTCGAGGCCCACGGTGAAGTGACCTCGGCCAAGATCATCATGGACAAGGCCACCAACCGCAGCCGCGGCTTCGGATTCGTGGAAATGGCCGACGATAGCAGCGGCCGCGCTGCCATCGAGGCCACCAACGGCCAAAGCTTCCACGGGCGCGACCTGGTGGTGAACGAGGCACGTCCCCGCCCCGAGGGTGGTGGCAACGGCTTCCGCAGCGGCAACGACCGCGGTGGATACCGTGGCGGCAACGACCGCGGCGGATACCGCAGCGATCGTGGTGACCGCGGCGATCGTGGCGATTACCGCCGCGACGAGTATTGATCCGCACCATTGAACCCGCACATT